>JACAEC010000157.1 GCA_013389055.1 Hydrogenophilaceae bacterium | reverse complement strand
TGGGCTGCACGGCGGCCAGGCCGATGCCGGTGCCCTCGAATTCGTCGCGATGGTGCAGGCGCTCGAAAGTGCCGAACAGCTTGTCGGCATAGCGCATATCGAAGCCGACGCCGTTGTCGCGCACGAAATAGACCGCCTCGCCCTCCTGATCGGTGGCGCCGAATTCGATGCGCGGTTGGGCGGTCTTCGCCGAGTACTTCCAGGCATTGCCCAGCAGGTTTTCCAGGGCCGCCTGTAGGAGTTTGCGGTCGCCCTGGACCACGATGTCGGGCGCGATGGCGATGTCGGTGCTTCGACCCGGCTCGATTTTTTGCAGATGGCCGAGGATGTCGGCGGCCAGGTGGCTGAGATCGACCGACTCTATCGTCAAGGGCGCCCGGGTCACCCGCGACAGCATCAGCAGGTCGTCGATCAGGCTGCCCATGCGCAGGCTGCCGGCGCGGACCCGCTCAAGATAGCTGCGGCCGGTGGCGTCGAGCCGGTCGCCATAGTCCTCCAGCAGGACCTGGGAAAAACCGTCGATACCGCGCAGCGGCCCGCGCAGGTCGTGGGAGACGGAATAGGCGAAGGATTCCAGCTCCCGTATCGTCGCCTCCAGTTGGGCGGTGCGCGCGCTTACCCGCTGCTCCAATTCCGCGTTCAGTCGGCGGACCTGCGCCTCGCTGTTGTGCAGGGCCTCGTAGGAAACGGCGAGTTCGCGCTCGCGCTGCACCAGGGTGTCGAGCATGCCGTTGAATTGCCGGGCGAGCCGGGCGGCCTCGTCCTCGCCCGCCACGGCTGCGCGCAAGCGGGTTTGGCCGGACTGGATGCCGTCGGCCACCGACTGGATCGCGTAGAGCTTGCGGGTCAGCCGGGTGCCCATGACATAGGCCAGGGCCGCGCCGATCAGGATGGCGGCCAGGGCATAGAGCAGGCCGTCGCGGGTGATCTCGCGCAGTTGCAAGCCCGTGCCGTGCTGGCCGACGCCGACCCGGACCCAGCCGACCTGACGGCCGGCCACCAGGGCCGGGCTGACCGCGTCGACCAGGGCCGGGCTGCGCTGCAGCACGGTCAAGCGCACTTGTTGCGGCAGGTCTTGCACATAGCGGCCTAGCAGGGCGCGGTCGGTATGGGCCAGGATGGCGCCGTCCATGTCGATGGCCATGGCATAGAGCAGTTCCGGGTAGCGCCGCTGCGCCTCGATGATCTCCTGGACGCCGGTCAGGTCGCGCGCCGCCAGCCAGGTGGCGGCCGAGGTGGCGACGCTCTGGGCCAGGGCGGTGGCCTGGCGGGTCTGCTGGTCGAGCAGCATGGCCTGTTGCCGCTGGGTCAGGTCCCAGACGAACAGGCTCATCATCACCGCGTGGACGCCGGCGACACCGACGATCAACTGGCGGCGGACCGAGCCGAACAGCAGGGAGCGGATTCGGCCCAGGCTCATTGTTGCTCCACCGGGCGCACCTCTTGCTCGAAGCGCCGGATGAAGCTGCGCACGGGCTCGTAAGCGGCATCGTCGGCGGGGTGGAAGCGCCGGGTCTCCATGCCGGCCAGGATGGCCTGGCCTTCCGGCTGAGCGGACAAGCCGAGCAGCAGCTGTTGCACCCGGGCGCGCAGCGCGGCCGGGAGGTCGTTGCGCACCATGACCGAGTTGTTGATCAGATGCGGCGTCTCCCAGATGACCTTGAGCTCGGCCGCCTCATTGGGATGATCCTTCTGGAAGGCCCGCCAGGGTGGCGGCCAGCTGGCGCCGGCATCGACCCGCCTCAAATAGACATTCATGATCGAGGACTCCTGCGAGCCGACGTAGAGGTTCCGGGTGTCCTTGTTGATGTCGAGGCCGTGGTCGTGCAGGAACTGCTGGGGCATGATGCAGGCGGCCAGGGCGGTGGGCGAGGGGCAGCTCACGGTCTTGCCCTTGAGGTCGACCGCGGTCTTGATCGGGCTGTCGCGGCGCACGATGAAGATGCCCTTGAAGTCTTCGGCATCGCCGGCCATGGCGATGACGCCGTAGCCCGCCTTCATGGCCTCCAGGGTTTGCCAGGGGTTGGCCAACAGCAAGGCCGGCTCGCGTGCCCGGAACTTGGCCTCATAGGCCTGGTAGTCGCGCGAGGCCTCCAGTGCGAAACGCGCGCCTTCGATGTTTCGGTTGAGGTAATCGACCAGCGGTTGATAGGCCTCGGTGAGCTTTTGCGGGTTGTGCAGTGGATGGACGGCAAGCCGGTAGACCACACCGTTGCCCCGGGCCGGGCCGGCGGCATATTGCGGCCCCTGGGCCGGCAATGGGCCGCGCTCGCAGCCGGCCAGCAAGAGCGCGATCAGGGCCAGGCCGGCAGCCAGACGGTGATGGAGCGGGTTCATGGGCATCCTCCTCCCTTTTCGGAACAGCGAGCGGGTTCGCTGTTCGCATGGCCGGTCTTGGGCCGGCGCACTGCCTTTGGGATAACGGCAGTTTCCAGAAAAACTTGTGCGCCCCGGGTTCAGCCGGCAGGGGACGCAGTCTTGGCCGGGGTGGTGTCGGTATCGGCGCGACCTAGCGTGAAATAAAAGGTCGCGCCCTGACCGGGTGCCGCCTCGGCCCAGATGCGGCCGCCGTGGCGGTGGACGATGCGCTGCACCGTGGCCAGGCCGATGCCGGTGCCCTCGAACTCGTCGCGGTGGTGCAGGCGCTGGAAGGCGCCGAACAGCTTGCCGGCGTGGGCCATGTCGAAGCCGACGCCGTTGTCGCGCACGAAATAGACTGTCTCGCCGTCCTGCCGGGTGGCGCCGAACTCGATGCGCGGCCGGGGCTGCTTCGAAGAGTATTTCCAGGCGTTGCCCAAGAGGTTCTCCAGGGCCGCCCGCAAGAGGCCGGGGTCGCCGGTGGCGGCCAGGTCCGGCATCACCTCGGTCTGCAGCGGCCGCTCGGGGTCGAGTTCATGCAGATGGGCGAGGATGTCCCGGGCGAGGGCGCTGAGGTCGACCGTCTCGGGTTGCAGGGTGGCCCGGCTCAGGCGGGAGAGCTTGAGCAGGTCGTCGATCAACTGGCTCATGCGCTGGGTGCCGCTGCGCACCCGATCGAGGTAGCCGCGGCCGGTCGTGTCGAGGCGGTCGCCGTAGTCTTCCAGCAGGGCCTGGGCGAAACCGTCGATGGCGCGCAGCGGCCCGCGCAGGTCGTGGGAGACGGAGTAGGCGAACGACTCCAGTTCCTGGTTCGCCGCTTTCAGTTCGGTCGTGCGCGCTTCCACCATCTGCTCCAGGCGCTCGCGGTAGCGCTTCATCTCGATGTCGGCGCGCTTGCGCGCGGTGATGTCGACCGCCATGCCGAGGAAACCGGAAATCTCGCCAGCGCCATTGTGCAAGGCAGTCACCGATAGCCAGACCGGGAAGCAGCTGCCGTCCTTGCGCATATAGGTCCACTCGTTCTCGTTCGCCAGCCCCAGTCGCGATTTGGCGACGATGACCTCGAAGCCCGGCTCGATCCGCCGGCCCAGCTCGGCGGACACTTCAGCGGCCCGCTGGGCCAGTTCTGCGGGCAGGTGCATGGCCGCGGTGCTGAGCTTGCCGACCACCTCGTCGGCCGCGTAGCCGAGCATGCGCTGTGCCGCCGGGTTGAAGCTGGTGATCAAGCCTTCCGGCGTCGTGCTGATGATGGCGAAGCCGGCATGGTCGAGAATCGCGTGTTGCAACATCAGGGTGTCGTGCAAGGCGGCCTCGGTCTGCTTGAGCTCGGTGATGTCCTGGACGGTGCCGAGGGAGCGAACCGCCTCTCCCTGCGCGTTGTAGCTCGTACGGCACACCTCTCTCACGTGCTTGACCCGGCCGTCGGGCATCAGCAGGCGATGGGTGATGTCGTAGGGGATTCGCGTGCGGACGGAGTCGCTATAGGCCTGGTTGACGAAGTCGCGATCATCCGGATGCACGGCGTTGATGAACGCCTCGTAAGAGGCCCCGAACCGAGCGGGGTCGATCTCGAAGATGCGGAAAATCTCGTCGGACCAAGTCAGTCTGTCATTGACCAGGTCGAGTTCCCAACTGCCGAGCCGGGCGAGATGCTGGGCCTCCGACAAGCGGGCCTCGCTCTCGCGCAAGGTGGCCTCCACCCGTTTTTGCGCACTGACGTCGCGAATGATGGTCGAGAGGTATTGCAACCTGCCTTGGGCATCGCGGTGGCTGAGGATGACCTGGGAGACCGGGATTTCCTCGCCGTCCGGCCCGAGCAGGGCGGTCTCGCCCGACCAGTGGCCGTCGCGGATCGCCGCGGGGATGCCCTGATGCAGGATGAGGTCGCCTGCCCATTGCGGGTGGACATCGGGAATCTTGAGGCTGCTGAGCGCGCGATTGCCGATGCCGGTCATAACCCGGCCGGCGCGGTTGAAGTAGGTGATGTGGCCCTCGGTGTCGGCCATGCTGACCATGTCGGGGGTGGCCTCCATCATCGAAACCAGCCGGTCGCGCTCGTCTTCCGCCTGTTGCTGCTGCGCCATGGCCTGCCTGAGGTCGGCATTCGATTGGTCGAGCTCCTGGGTCCGCGCTTGCAGGGCGATGGACTTCTTGCGAGAGAGCAGCAAGCTGCGGGTCAGCGCGGTCAGCAGGCCGGCCAGGACCAGATAAGCCGTGGCCAATTGCAGGATCAGCCGCTCGCGGTGCTGCTTAAGCGGGGCCAGATCCTTGACGAAGGCGAGCCGGGCTCGGCCGGCATAGGAGTATTGGATGTCGGTCGTCAGGCTCAGCTTGTCCTGGCTGGGCTTGGCGCGCTGGTAGCTGCTGATCAGAAAGCCGTTGTCGGCCTGCAGGCGCAGGCTGACGATGTCGGCATTGGTCTCGCCCCATTCCACCAGGGTGACCGAGGTTTGTTGGTAGTTGCCTTGCAGCAGGCCGTTCTTGACCAGCGAGGCGAGCAGGCCCAGTTCGCGTTCGGCGGCGCCATGGGCAGCGGCAAGCTCCTTCTGCCAGCGGTCCTGGACCAGATAGACGGCCGCGCCGAGCAAGAGCAGCAGGACGGTGCTCAGGATCAGCCAGGCGCGGTGGGGGCGCGAATACAGCATGAGCGGGCCTTAGCGATCCGCAGTTTCGAGGCCGCGCATCATGCGGCGCAATGGGGCGTAATCCTTCTCGCTCGCCGGGATCAAGGCATTCAGGCCATTGTGGAGGGGCTCCAGTATGGCCTCGGCATCCGGCCGGTCCTTGATTTGCAGCAGGGCCCGGCGCAGGTGCTCGATCTCCTGGGCCGGCAGATTGGCGCGGGCGATGAACAGGTGGTCCGGCGTCGGCGGCGTGGTCGCCAGGGCCCGGAGGCCCTTGGCCGCGAACTCGGCGAACACCTCCTGCTTCATGGCACCGGCATCGAAGTCGCCGGCCAGCACGGCCAGGGCGACGTTTTTGTGCGAGCCCAGAAACCTGTGTTCGGCCAGGGCGCTCAAGGGCACGCCGGCGTCTTTGAGCATCGCGTGCGGCACGATGTGGCTCATGGTCGATTCCGGGTCGCCGAAGGCGAAGCGCTTGCCCTTGAGCTGCTTGAGCGCGCGCAACGGGCTGTCCTGCCGGACGGCGATGACGCCGTAGAGATGGGGCTGGTGGTTGACCTCGAAACGGCCGAGCAGGGGTTTGCTGCCGTACTGGTCGAGCATCCTGACATAGGACGCGGGACCCATGAAGGCGATGTCGACCCGGTCGCGGCCGATGGCCTCGATGTGCTCGTCATAGCTGCCGCCGATCCGGACCTCGACCGGCTTGCCCAGGGTTTGGCCGAGGTAGGCGGCCAGGGGGGCGAAGCGCTGCTGGATTTCCTTGGCGGGGAGATAGGGGTGAACGGCGAGGATCAGCGGCTTATCGGCGGCCATGCAGGCCGGGGCGGCCAGCCCGCCCAGCAGCAGGCCGGCGAGCAGGCGCAAGCAGGCACGTTGGATATTCATGGTCCTCTCTCTTTGGCGTCAGCACGAAGTCTGGCCCACCGCGTCGCCCTCGTCGGGGCGGCTTGTATTTGATGGCCGAGTATTCAACGAATCGGCCCGCCCGGCAAGCAAACCGGGCGGTCGAGGCGGGGGTCTTAACCGGAGAGTTTCTTTTTCAGCAACTCGTTGACCTGGGCCGGGTTGGCCTTGCCGCGGCTGGCCTTCATCACCTGGCCGACCAGGGCGTTGAAGGCCTTGTCCTTGCCGGCGCGGAATTCCTCCACGGATTTCTGGTTGGCGGCCAGCACCTCGTCGATGATCTTTTCGATCTCGCCCGAGTCGGACATCTGCTTGAGGCCGCGGGCCTCGATGATGGCGTCGGCCTCGCCCTCGCCGGCCCACATGGCGGCAAAGACTTCTTTGGTCAGCTTCGCGTTGAGGGTGTTATCGGCATTCCGTTTGAGCAGGCCAGCAAGTGATTCTGGCGAGATGGGGGACTGGGTAAGGTCCAGGCCGGCCTTGTTGAGCGCAGAGGCAAGTTCGCCATTCATCCAATTTGCGACCTGCTTGGCGCCAACCATGACATCGTCTGGGTTAAGTGCCTCGAATGCAGCCTCAAAGTAGTTGGCGTGAGCAAGAGACTGCGTGAGTAGACCCGCATCATAAGCCGAGAGCTGATATTCGCCTTGATAGCGGGCCTGTTTGGCCTGCGGCAGTTCCGGCAGTTCGCCTTGCATCTGCGCGATCAGGTCGTCGTCGAGCTTGACCGGCAGCAGGTCGGGATCGGGGAAGTAGCGGTAGTCGTGCGCCTCTTCCTTGGTCCGCATCATCCGGGTCTCGCCGGTGTCGGGGTCGAACAGCACGGTGGCCTGCTGGATCTTATGGCCGTCCTCGATCTGCTCGATCTGCCAGCGGACTTCGTAGTCGATCGCCTGTTGCAGGAAGCGGAAGGAGTTGAGGTTCTTGATCTCGCGGCGGGTGCCGAATTCGGCCTGCCCGACCGGGCGTACCGAGACGTTGGCGTCGACGCGGAAGCTGCCTTCCTGCATGTTGCCGTCGCAGATGCCGATCCAGGTCACCAATGTGTGCAGCGCCCGCGCGTAGGCCACGGCCTCGGCGGAGGACCGCATGTCGGGCTCGGAGACGATTTCCAGCAAGGGCGTGCCGGCGCGGTTGAGGTCGATGCCGCTCATGCAGTGGTAATCC
>JACAEC010000201.1 GCA_013389055.1 Hydrogenophilaceae bacterium | reverse complement strand
TGCCGGTGAGGCCGTGGAAGTCCTCGTGCAGCGACTTGCCCGCGTCCTCCTCGAGGTGCGCGCGCGTGAGCCGCACCACCTTCTCGGCGCCACCCACGAGGATCGTGAGCGCGCCGCCGGCCACGATCGGCGCCTCGTACTGGCTGATCTGGTAGCCCTTCGGCAGGTCGGGGTAGAAGTAGTTCTTCCGCGCGAACACGGAGGTCCGGTTGATGGTGCCGCCGACCGCCAGCGCGAAGCGGATCGCGCGCTCGACTGCCCCGCGGTTCAGCACCGGCAACGTGCCGGGCAGCGCGATGTCGACCCCGCAGGCCTGCGAGTTCGGCGCCGCGCCGAACGCCGTCGCCGCGCCGGAGAAGATCTTCGACTGCGTCGAGAGCTGCGCGTGGGTCTCCAGCCCGATGACGATCTCCCAGCTCATGGTCGGCCCGTCATTGCGCGGCGAACCCCGGGGGCGCGCGCCGGTGCCAGTCGGTCGCGAGCTGGAACTGGTGCCCGAGGTTGAGCATGCGCGCCTCGGAGAAGTACGGACCGACGATCTGCAGCCCCACCGGGAGCCCGCTGGCGCCAGTGCCGCACGGGATCGACATGGCGGGCAGCCCGGCGAGGTTCGGCCCCACCGTGTAGATGTCGTTGAGGTACATCTTCACCGGATCGGAGACCTGCTCGCCGATGCGGAATGCGACCGTCGGGGAAGTCGGGCCGATGATGAGGTCGCACTTACCGAAGGCCGCGACGAAATCCTGCGCGATCAGCCGCCGGACGCGCTGCGCCTGCAGGTAGTAGGCGTCGTAGTAGCCGTGCGAGAGCACGTACGTCCCGACGAGGATGCGCCGCTTCACCTCGGTGCCGAAGCCCTGCGCACGCGTCTTGCAGTACATGTCCGCGAGGTCGCCGTAGTCGGGAGCGCGATAGCCGTAGCGCACGCCGTCGAAGCGCGCGAGGTTCGAAGAGGCCTCGGCCGGCGCGATCACGTAATACGCCGGGACCGACAGCGCACTGTTGGGGAGCCCGACCTCGACCACGGTCGCACCGAGCTTGCGGAGGACGGCAATCGCACCCTAGACCGCCGAGCGGACGTCGGCGTCCATGCCTTCGCCGAAGTACTCGCGAGGCAGGCCGATGCGCATCCCGGCAGGCGGCCGCGCCAGGTCCCGCCCGTAGTCCTCCCTGGGGCGGTCGAGACTGGTCGAGTCGCGCGCGTCGAAGCCGGCCATCGCATTCAGCAGGATCGCGAGGTCCGCGGCGCTGCGGGCGAACGCGCCGCCCTGGTCGAGGCTCGACGCGTAGGCGACCATCCCGTAGCGCGAGACGAGGCCGTAGGTCGGCTTG
>JACAEC010000171.1 GCA_013389055.1 Hydrogenophilaceae bacterium | reverse complement strand
CCTTGAAGGGCCACAAGCTGGAAGAGCTGGATATCTGAGCATGAGCACGTTCGACGCCGACTTCATCCGGGGCCTGCAGCAAAAGCTGGACAGCCACCCCATCTACGCTGCCCTGCAGTCGCTGGACGACCTGCGGGTGTTCATGCAGCACCATGTCTATTCGGTCTGGGATTTCATGTCCCTGATCAAGTACCTGCAGCACAATGTGGCGCCGGCCCGCTGGCCGTGGACGCCCGGGCCGGACGCCAGCGTCGCCCGCTTCATCAACGAGCTGGTGCTGGAAGAGGAGACCGACGAGGCCGCGCCCGGTGGCGAGGGCTTTTCCAGCCACTTCGAGCTTTATCTGGGCGCCATGCGCGAGATCGGCGCCGATACTGCGCAGATGCAGCGCTTCATCGACACGGTCCGGCAACAGGGGCTGGCGCCGGCGCTGGCCACGGCGGGCGTGCCCGAGCCGGCCCTGCGCTTCACCCGCGTGACCTTCGGCTTCATCGAATCCGGCCGGCCGCACGCCGTGGCCGCCGCCTTGGCCCTGGGCCGCGAGCATGTGATCCCGGCGATGTTCCGCGCCTTCCTGGCGCGGATGACGGTGACCGAGCAACAGGCGCCCACTTTCCATTACTATCTCAACCGCCACATCCACCTGGACGAGGACTTTCACGCGCCGCTGTCCCTGCGCCTGCTCGATGCCCTGTGCGGCGACGACGCCGGCAAGCGGGCGGAGGCCGAGGCCGCCGCTGTCCAGGCCGTCGAGGCCCGCATCGCGTTCTGGGATGGCGTGCTGGCGGTGCTGCCGAGCCAAGCTGAAAAGAAGGAAGCCGTATGCCCCAATTGATCGTCCTGCCGCACGAGGAACTCTGCCCGGACGGCGCCGTGATCGACGCCCAGAAGGGCGTGTCCATCTGCGACAACCTGCTCGATCACGGAATCGAGATCGAGCACGCCTGCGAAAAGTCCTGCGCCTGCACCACCTGTCATGTCGTGGTCCGCGAAGGTTTCGAGACCCTGTCCGAGGCGACCGAGACCGAGGAAGACCTGCTCGACAAGGCCTGGGGCCTGGAGCCCACTTCCCGCCTGTCCTGCCAAGCCCTGATGGGCAGCAAGGATGTGGTCGTGGAGATTCCCAAATACACCATCAACATGGTCAAGGAAGGAGGGCACTGAAATGCAGTGGACCGACACCCTGGACATCGCCATCGCCCTGGTCGAGCATCATCCCGATGTCGACCCCCAGTATGTGCGCTTCACTGACCTGCACCGCTGGGTGATGGAACTGCCCGGCTTCGAGGGCGACCCCAACAAATCCAACGAGAAGATCCTGGAAGCGATTCAGGCGGCCTGGATCGAAGAGATGGATTGAACGTTTTCGCGCGGATAAAAAGAGCGGGCTGCGGCCCGCTTTATTTTATGGCCGGTTCAAATGTCCATCCACCGGCTCGCCTCCTGCAGTCGATCGGTCATGGAGACCACGCCTGGGCTCTGGCAGTGCAACAGGGCGATGCTCCAGCGCCGCCGGTCGCGGCCGATCATGTCGACGAAATGGATCTCGCGGCCGTTGCCGTTGTTGCGCTTGATGCCCATGTCGTCGAGATACAGGGTGGCGGCTTCCAGCCGCAGATGCGCCTCCGGCTGCAGCAGTACCGCATCGAGGTAGTCGGCATAGCGGCGCAGGTCTAGCTTCTCGGTGGCTTCGCGCAGCTCCGCGAGCGTCCGGTCCAACTCGGCTTGCAAATGCGCCTGCTGCTCGGGATCGGCCGAGCGCAGGCGGGCCATGAGTTCGCCGCGTTTCTGGTCGAGGTCCTGCTTGGCCTGCTTGAGTTGCTCGATGCGATCGGAAACCTGCCCGAGCAGGCTGTCCATGAAGCTCCAGGCCAGCTGGTCGCGGGTCCCGGCCTCGCTGTTGGCGATGTTGGTCAGGGTATGGTCGGAAAAACAGACCGCGGTTTGCGCCACGTCGTGGCGCACGCTGTCGCCTATGACCTCCATGCCGATGACGCCCTTTTCCCGGCGACGCATGCCGACCATGGCATAGAGCTGGCTGCCGATGGTGCAGGTGTGGCCCTTGAGGTAGTCCTGCATGGCGCGGCTCATGCACAGCGCCGCCTGGAACTCGTCGGGCGAGGCGAAGATGGCGCGGATGAAGGGGTCTTTGGTATAGGCCTCGCGGTTGATGGTCACCGGGCCGGGTACCTGCCGGGCGAGGTCGCGTGTGTAGGCGAGGGCGTGGGCGACGGCTTGGCGATAACGCTGCGGGTAGCCGCCGGCAAGCTTGAGCTTGGGGTCGATGGCGTCCACCACGCGCTCGACGGCGGCGTCGAGTTCGGGATTCGGGGCAACCCGTTGCAGACTGGAGAACAGGGACTTCCAGAAGCCGTTCTTTGCCATGTGCCGTTCGGTTTGCACTGGGGATGCCTGGATTATCGACTCCGTGGGCCGAATGTGTACAGTCTAATGCAGGAACCAGATCCACAGCGGCAGGGTGAGCATGAACACCACGCTGCTCCAGGCCGCAGTGAGCGCCGCGGCGCGGACGTCGAGGCCGAAGCGGTCGGCGAAGGAGGCGGCCATGATCATGGTCGGCATGGCGG
>JACAEC010000170.1 GCA_013389055.1 Hydrogenophilaceae bacterium | reverse complement strand
GAAGCCGGTTGCTCGCAAGACGGCTGCCAAAAAGCCCGCCGCCAAGAAAGCAGTAGCCAAGAAGCCGGTTGCTCGCAAGACGGCTGCCAAAAAGCCCGCCGCCAAGAAAGTAGCCGCCAAGAAGCCGGTTGCTCGCAAGACGGCTGCCAAAAAGCCCGCCGCCAAGAAGCCGGTCGCTCGCAAGACGACTGCTGCCAGGAAGCCGGCAGCCAAGAAGAAGTAACAGCCAGGCTGTTACCCCAAACAAAGGCGGGTTATCCCGCCTTTGTTTTTTTGTAGAACCAGAAAACCCTGAACCCCAACAAGAGGGTCAGGACACCGCCGTAGATCAGGGGTTGAGTCAGATCCTTTTTCACCAGCCAACCATAATGCAATACCGCGCCGATGGCGGCCGGATAGACCAGCCAATGCAGGCGCTGCCAATTGCGACCCAACCGGCGCATGGCCGCATGGGTCGAGGTCAGCGCCAAGGGCAGCAGCAATAGGAAGGCCGCCATGCCGAAGGTAATGAAGGGGCGTTTCAGGATGTCCTTGAAGACCGCGGCCCAATCGAAGAACTGGTCGAGCCAGAGATAAGACAACAGGTGCAGGGTGCCGTAGAAGAAGGCGAACAGACCCAGCATCCGACGGTAACGCAGCAGGCCGCCATAACCGCTCAGCTTGCGCAGTGGTGTCACGGCAAGGGTGAGCAAGAGACCGGTCAAGGTCCAGGTGCCGAGCGAGCGGGTGACGAACTCGATGGGATTCACCCCTAGGCCATCGGTCCAAGCGAGAACGAGCAAGCGGGCAAGCGGATAGAGGCAGATCAGGAACAGCCAGGGCTTGGGGTTGCGGTAGAACGCCATGCGCTATTCAGTAATATTTCCTGAGGTCCAGGCCGGCATAAAGATGGGCCACCTGCTCGCCATAGCCGTTGAACATGAGCGTCGGCCGCTTGAGGAACTCGCCGATGCGCCGTTCCTTGGCTTGGCTCCAGCGCGGATGATCCACCTCGGGATTGACGTTGGAATAGAAGCCATACTCTCGCGGCGCCGCCCGCATCCAACTGCTGACCGGCTGCCGCTCGACCAGGCGAATCTTGACGATGGACTTGGCACTCTTGAAGCCGTACTTCCAAGGCACCACCAAGCGAATGGGCGCGCCGTTCTGCTTGGGCAGTTCCTGGCCATAGAGGCCGACCGCCATCAGGGTCAGTGGATGCATGGCCTCATCCAGACGCAGACCTTCGAGATAGGGCCAATCGAGAATGGGCCGGCGTTGCCCGGGCATCTGCTTCGGGTCCTGCAGGGTGACGAACTCGACATACTTGGCATTGGCCGTAGGCTCGACCTGCTGCAACAGGCTGGCCAGGGGGAAACCGAGCCAGGGGATGACCATGGACCAACCCTCGACGCAGCGCAGACGATAGATGCGCTCCTCCAAAGGAAAGGCCTGGGTCAGCGCGTCGATATCCCAGGTCTTGGGCCTGCGGCAGGCGCCTTCGATACTCACGGTCCAAGGACGCGTTCGCAGGGTATAGGCGTTGGCAGCCGGGTCCGACTTGTCGGTGCCGAACTCATAGAAGTTGTTGTAGCTGGTGATCTCCTTGAGGCTGTTGGCCGGCTCGGTCGTGCCATAGAGCCCCTTCTTGTAGGCCGGCAAGGCTGCCTGTGTCGGCAGGGCCGCTAGCGCAGCGAGGGCCGCCGCACCCTGAATGAAATGGCGGCGCTCTCGATAGATCGTCTCAGGGGTGATTTCCGAGGGCGGGATGTCCGCGGGCTTCTTGATGAGCATGGCGTTGCCTCCTAGGTGACTCACTAAGGGACGAGCCACTGCCCTAAAAGTTCAGCCTGGCCGGAAATCCCCTTAGCCGAACAGGTCGTCGATATCGTCCTGGCTGACCTGATCCTGCTGGCGCGTGGCCGGCCCGGCCAAGTGCGGATCCGAGTCCTCGTCGATCAGCAGATGGACCAGGTTGTCTTCCATCTTCTGCACCATGACCAGGAGCTTGTTGACCACCTGGCCGACCAGGTCCTGAAACTCCTGGGCCTGGATGATCTCCGCCAGTTGTCCGGAGGCGGCCTGATGCTCGACCTGCAATTGCTCGAGGAAGGCCCGGATCTCCGCCGAGCGGGTCTTGCCCGCCAGCGCCGCCGCCATCGCCTGCTGGACCTTGATCTGCTCCGACAGGGCCTCGGCCGCAGTGAGGGTACGCCCCGCTGCCTGCTCGGTCAGCGCCGAGATATAGCGCAGGCGGTCGCGGGCATTGCTGACCACCGAAGTCTCGCTCGGTCCCTCCGAACCCAGCTCCGACATGGTCGTCCGCAATTCGTCGACCATTGCCTCGACGTCGCGGCGGAAATTCTCGATATTTTTCACTGCGCTCACCTCCACTGCCGCTGATTAGGCACGGCTTGGAAACCATGATATGTTTGCCGGCCCGTTATGCCAATCCTCTGGAGTACTTTCCCATGGCCGTTCTCGAACTGAATGAAGGCAACTTCGAAGACACCATCCTGAGCAACGATTTCGTCGTGCTCGACTTCTGGGCGCCCTGGTGCGGCCCCTGCCGCGGCTTTGCCCCGGTGTTCGAGGCCGCTGCGGAAAAGCACGCCGACATCACCTTCGCCAAGGTCAACACCGAAGAGCAGCAGGCCCTGGCCGCGCATTTCCAGATTCGCTCCATCCCCACCCTGATGATCTTCCGCGAGAAGGTCATCATCTACTCCCAGGCCGGTGCCCTGCCGGCCGGCGCCTTCGATGACCTGCTGGGCAAGGCCCGCGAGTTGGACATGGCCAAGGTGCATGCGGAGATCGCCAAGGAATCGCAGTCCGAGGCCTAATCGCCTGACGCCAGCCAAGTCGCCAAACGCTGCGCCGCCAACTCGGCACCCGCGGCGGCCGGCGGCCGGCCGCCAGGCATATGCCACACACGTTTAAGTTGTTCGATCAAACCGGGGCCTTGCAGATCGGCCTCGACAATCTGCAAGGCCCTGCCCTGGGCATGCAGCCACACCTTGAGATAGGGCGCCTCCGGCCAATCCGGCCGATCCAGATAGAGCACCGGCACGCCGTGCAGCGCCGCCTCGACGAAACTGCCATAGCCGGGCTTGGTCACCAACGCGTCGACGCTGGCGAGCAGGTCGAGGAAGGGCCATCCCAACTCTCCGAAGGCCACGCAATCCGGATGGCCCTGGCACCATTCGGCCGGCGCCAGCCAGGTAATGCCTGAAGCAATCGGCCAGTCCGCCGCCGTGCCTCGATAGCCTATGCCGCCCATGCCGAGCAGCACCAGGCGCTGACCCTCCGGCGCGTCCAGCCGCGCCATCAACTCGGATCGGCGCTTGGTCCCTAGGCCGGCCACCGGCGGCATCGTGACGGCATTGGCCAGATCGGCCATGGGCATGGCCGGCTCCAGCCGCAGAAACAGATCGGCCCCGCGATAGGCCCGACGCATTTGTCCCAGCGGTGCCGCCATGTCCGGCGCATCGCCCAGATAGGCCTCGGCAATGTCGGCCCAGTTGAGCGAGCACATCGCCGCCGAACGCAGGCCGAGCGACTGTGCCGCCGCCAGAGGCAGGTAGGCGACATCGCTCAACACCGCGTCCACCGCCAATTCACGCAAGCGCAGCGCCAACTGCTCTACCTGTTGCGGCCAGTCGCCATGGAACGCCCGATAACACGCCAGGCTGGCCGCGCGATCGACCCGCAGGGCATCGTGCATGGCCAGGCCGCAATCGGCCGGCTCTTGGATGTGCTCGAAAGGCACCACGATGCGGGCGGCCAGGGCTGCCCGCGCCAGACCGCTGTGCACGGTGAAGCGCAGCTCGGGCCGAATCGCATGCAATTGATTCAATACCGGCGCCACCTGGGCCAAGTGGCCGAGGCCGTGATGGCTGATCGCTACATAGAGATGGGTCAATTGCGACCGGGCTGCTGTAGGAATTCCCGCAACAGGGGCAAGGTCACCGCCCGCTTGCGGCTGAGGGAAAACAGGTCGAGCGCATCGAGGGTGGCCAGCAGGCCGGGCAGGTCGCGTCGGCAGTGATTAAGCATGTAACTGGCAACCTCGTCCGGCAGCCGCATGCCCCGCACCGCCGCCCGACTCTGCAAGGCCCCGGTGCGCTCCAGGTCGCTCAGCGGCTTGAGCGCGAACACCAGCCCCCAGCCCAAGCGGGTAGTAAGGTCCGGGCGCAACGCCAAGCGGGCAGGTGGCAGACTGCCGGCCACGACGATGCGGCCTGCCCCCTCGCGGGCCTGATTGATCAGATTGAACAAACCGACCTGGGCCTCGGGCCCCAGCGCATCGACATCGTCCACCGCCAGCAGGGCCGGCAACGCCTCCGGCAATGCGCCACCCGCACAATAGTGCGCCGCGATGCCCTGTTCCTGGGCCGCTTGCACACAGGCCTTGAGCAGATGGCTCTTGCCGCTGCCGCTCTCGCCCCAAAGATAGATCAGCGGCTCGGCGACCGCGCCGGCAACGAAGTGGACCAAGGCATCGACGGCCTCCGCGTTCTGGCCGGGCAGGAAATTCGCGAACCGGGGCGGGGCATCCGGCCGGATGTCGAGGATCAATTGCTGCATAGTCATATTCTACTTGTTGTCATCCGCCCGCCCTAGAACCGCTATCATTAACAGCTCTATCAGACCTTTACTGCATGCCCCATGGCTGTCCTGCAAACCATCACCCCGCCGACCGCCCATCCGGTCACCGAGGTTCCTCCGATCGAGGAGGAACAGCTCACGCCCGAGCAACGCGACGCCCTCAAGGCCCGCATCAAGCAATTGATGAAGGAACAGGATGCCGTGCTGGTGGCGCATTACTACACCGCCGGCGAGATGCAGGACCTGGCGATCGAGACCGGCGGCTGCGTCTCCGACTCGCTGGAGATGGCCCGCTTCGGCCATACCTCGAAGGCCAAGACCCTGATCGTCGCCGGCGTGCGCTTCATGGGCGAGACCGCCAAGATCCTCAACCCGGAAAAGCGGGTGCTGATGCCGGACCTGCGGGCCGAGTGCTCGCTCGACCTGTCCTGCCCGGCCGACGAATTCGCCGCCTTCTGCGACCAATATCCCGAGCGCACCGTGGTGGTCTACGCCAACACCTCGGCCGCGGTGAAGGCGCGGGCCGACTGGATGGTGACCTCCAGCATCGCCGTGCCGGTGGTGCAGCACCTGAAGGATAAAGGCGAGAAGATCATCTGGGCGCCCGACCGCTACCTGGGCGACTATGTGCAGAAGAGCACCGGCGCCGACATGGTGCTCTGGCAAGGCTCCTGCGTGGTGCACGAAAAATTCAAGGCCGACGGCGTCAGGCAACTCAAGGCCCAGCACCCGGAGGCCGCCATCCTGGTGCACCCGGAATCGCCGGCCGAGGTCATCGCCCTGGCCGACATGGTCGGCTCGACCACCCAACTGGTCCGCGCGGTGCAGCAACTGCCCAACCCGAGCTTCATCGTCGCCACCGACATCGGCATCTTCCACAAGATGCACGAGGTCGCGCCGAACAAATTGCTGCTGGAGGCGCCCAGCGGCGGCCGCGGTGCCAGCTGCGTCTCCTGCGCCCACTGCCCGTGGATGGCGATGAACTGGCTGAGCCGGCTGGAACAGGCCCTGATCACCGGCCGCAACGAAATCCACGTGCCCGAAGCCATCCGGGTCAAGGCCGTGCACTCGATCAACCGCATGCTCGAATTCGCCGGCCAGGCCGGTATCAACGTCCGCGGCAAGAGCGGCGATTAAGCGCCTAGGCTGCCGCGGCACGCGGTGGCAGAAGCAAGCCATTTCAATCGATCCCGGGGGCAAACCATGTCATTCATTCAGGAATTCAAGGCTTTCGCCATGCGCGGCAACGTGATCGACCTGGCGGTCGGCGTCATCATCGGCAGCGCCTTCGGCAAGATCGTCGACTCCCTGGTCAAGGACATCGTCATGCCGCCCTTGGGCAAGCTGCTCGGCGAAGTGGATTTCAAGCAGCTCTACATCAACCTCGGCGACAAGACCTTCGACACCCTGGAGCAGGCGGAAAAGGCCGGCGCCCCGCTGATCAAGTACGGCGCCTTCATCAACGCCCTGGTCGATTTCACCATCATCGCCCTGGCCATCTTCGTCGCGATCAAGGCGATCAACCGGCTGCAGCGCCCCGAGCCGGCGGCCCCGGCCGCGCCGCCCCCGACGCCGGAAGACATCCTGCTGCTGCGCGAGATTCGCGACGCCCTGAAGAAGTAGCCTGGTCATGAGCAAACCCGACCTGACCGAACACACCTTGAGTTCCGAAACCGTCTATCAGGGCCGGCTGCTGCATGCCAAGCTCGATCGGGTGCGGCTGCCCAACGGCAAGGAATCCAGCCGGGAATACCTGATCCATCCGGGGGCGGCGGTGATCATTCCCGTGTTCGACAACGGCGACATCCTGCTCGAGCGCCAGCACCGCTACCCCTTAAGACGCGATTTTCTGGAGTTGCCGGCGGGCAAGTTCGACCCCAACGAGAGCGAGCTGGAATGCGCCCAGCGCGAACTGCTGGAAGAGACCGGCTATGCTGCCGATGCCTGGCAATACCTGGCCACCTTCTACCCCTGCATCGGCTATTCCGACGAACGGCTGGTGTTCTACCGGGCCAGCGGGCTCCAGCACGTCGGCGACGACCCGGACCACGACGAATTTCTGGAAATCCTGCGCGTGCCCATGGCCGAGGCCCTAGCCATGGTTGGCGACGGTCGCATCTGCGAAGGCAAGACGGTCATGGGCCTGCTCTGGCTGGAGCGCTTCGGCGAGCGCTGAACCCGCCCGTTCCCGTCAAGGGCCGGCGGGCAAGATTCACCACCAGGCGAGCAGGCGGCCGTTTTCGACCTTGCTGGCGAATTCCTTGAGTGGGTGCTTGCCCTTCTCGATGCAGGCGCCCGTGGTGATATCGAATTTCCAGTGGTGCTTGGGGCAGGTCAGCGTCTTGCCCTCGCAAGCCAGGTGCGGGATGTTGGTGACCTGGTGCGGGCAATGCGAATCGTAGACCTTGTAGGCCTCGCCCTCCCGATAGACGAACACCGAACGGGCGCCGCAGTCCACCCGCTTCACCTCGCCCGTCGCGATGTCGGCCACCGCCATCACATCGCGCCATTGCGGCTGGCTGTTGATCAGCTCGGGCGAGAATTCGGGCATATCCATCTCGAGCAGGATCTCGGTGGCCCAGACGATCTTGGCCAGGCCCAAGGCGGGGAAGGCCATGAGCAGGGCGTCGAGCACCTCCATCGGGGTGCAGCCGTCGCGCAATGCCCGCATCAAGTACTGCTTGAAGCCGCTTTCGGTCTGCGAATGGACCTTGGTGATGACCGAGATCAGGTCGCGGGTCTTGGGATCGAGATGCTTGCCCGTGTCCTTGAGGAATTTGAAGTAATGCCCGAGCGCGTCGCCGCGCACCTTGACCAGATAATCCAATGCGTCGCTCATGATGGGTTCCTGTCGATGATGGAAGGAGGCTGCCGGAACCGGCCCGGCAGACACAGGAAGCTATTATTGACGCCGGCCGACGGCCAGGCAACGGGAGGCGACGCGGCTCAGTCCAGCCAGCGCACCAGGTAGAACAGGTGGAAGCCTTCGGAGGAACGGGAGGGGCCGGAGGCGATGGCGGCGTGATAGCCCGCCTCGGGGTTCGAGGCGGCGCGGGCAGCAGCTTCGGACTCGTACACCGTCACCACGCCTTCAGGAAATCGCTTTCTGTTGCGCACCTGAGGCGCGTAGATCACGACATAGCTGGTGTTGACCAACTGGCCCTCGGCATCGGAGACCAGACTGGAGATGGGCTCGGCCATCAGTTGGGTTTTTTACCGCTGGTCGGGCTGAATTGCAGCACCTTGGCGTTCGGTTCCTCGTCGGAATAGAACGGCCGCTCGTTGCGGGACAGGCCCAAGGCATCGGCCAGCTCGGCCTCGCGGGTCGCGATCAGGCCGAAACACATGCGGATGTTCTCCACCGTCGCCTCGGACAGGGGGCTGGGTTGGCCATCGCGCGGCGCCGCGTCTTTCACGATAGAGCCCAGGGTCTTGCGCATGGCGCGCAGGATCTGCTGCTCCTTGGTCAGTTCGGCATCACTCACTTGATTCTCCAGGCAGGAAGGCATAAGACCGGCTATTGTCGGCCGCCGGCCAGGCAGGGTCAACCTTGGCCCAGCCAGGGTTATCCGGCGCCGGGGCCGGCTCAGACGATGGACAGGTCCTTAGTCTTGTCCTCGTCGCCCTCGTCGCCGCCATGCAGCTTGAACATCAGGCGCAGCTCGTTGTAGGAATCGGCATAGCGCAGCGCGGTCTCCCGCTCGATCTGGCCGGCCATGGCCAGGTCGAACAGGGCCTGGTCGAAGGTCTGCATGCCGTGGTCGCGCGATTTGGCCATGATCGGCTTGATCTCGTGCACATCGCCCTTGAGGATGAGGTCGGAGATCAGCGGCGAGTTGATCATGATCTCCACCGCCGGCACCCGGCCGCCGCCCTTCTTGGGGATCAGGCGCTGGGAGACCAGGGCCTTGAGGTTGAGCGACAGGTCCATCAGCAACTGGTCGCGCCGGTCGATCGGAAAGAAGTTGATGATCCGGTCCAGCGCCTGGTTGGAGTTGTTGGCGTGCAGGGTGGCCAGGCAGAGGTGGCCGGTCTCGGCGAAGGCTATGGCGTAGTCCATGGTGTCGCGGTCGCGGATCTCGCCGATCAGGATTACGTCCGGCGCCTGGCGCAGGGTGTTCTTCAGGGCGGCGAACCAGCTGTCGGTATCCACCCCCACCTCGCGCTGCATCACCAGGCAG
>JACAEC010000132.1 GCA_013389055.1 Hydrogenophilaceae bacterium | reverse complement strand
GCTCTTGCCTAGCCCTGCGCGCAATGCACGGCCGGCGCACATTCGTTTCCTAGTGAAATAGGCTCTTAACTGTCGATGCCGAGCTGCTCGACCCAGGCAAGTGCCTGGAGATGTGCCGTATTCACTTGCTGCGAACTCAAGATCAATTGTTCGGCCTGCTTGGTCATCTGGGCGGCATCGCGCGTCTCGGATGCCTCGACCAAGGCCAGGATGGGGCCGTAAGGACCCTTGCGGTTGAGCAGGGCCTCGGCCACCGGTTCCGGAATGATGACCCGGTCGAGGATGCTCTCCATGGGGGCTTCCATCATGGCATCGAGCAAGGAGAAGACCCCGGTGATGAACAGGTTGTCCTGCTCTTCGCGACCCATGTGATAGCTGCCGAGCAACTCACAGAAACGGCCGCGGGAGATCGCGGTTCGGGTCAGGGCAGGGGCGGTCGGGTTGGTGCTGGCGGTCGCCAGCAACAGGCTCAGCCAGCGATTGAGCGGTTGCAGGCCGAGGATGGAGACGGCATGACGGATCGACTGGACTTCGACATTGAGGCCGAAGCCGGCCGAATTGATGTAACGCAAGAGCTTGAAGGTGAGGGCGACATCGCGCTTGAACAGGTCTTCGATCTTGCGGATGTCTGCGCCGGTACGCACCTTGTCCATCAACTCCACCACCGTTGCCTGGGTCGGGTTCAGCGGCTTTGAGCCGCTGGCGGTCGCTGGTTTGGTGAAGTAGTAGCCCTGGAAATAATCGAAGCCGATTTCCTTGCATTGCCGGAATGCTACCGGCGTATCGATGTTCTCGGCGATCAGTTTGGCGCTGGGGTTTTTCTTCAGCTTGTGCAGCAGGCCTTTGGATTCAGACCGCACTATGCTGTTGCCGTCGACCTTGATGTAGTTGGCCAAAGGCTGGATGGCCTCGAACTCCGCTGCGATTACGAAATCCTTGAAGGCGAAGCGATAGCCCTGCTGTTTGAGTGTCTGGATGCGACCGATCAACTCCGCGGAGAAATGCATCGGCTCCAGGATTTCGTAGACCGTTTTATCCGCCGGCAGCAGGGTGGCGACATCGCTGAGCAAGGTAGCGCCGTCCATGTTGGTGAAGGCCAGTTTGGACTTGAGCGGCCACTCCGCGCCGAGATCGCAGAGGATGTCGTCAATCAGGGCGACGCCGGCACTGGCGTCGTCGCCGATGCCGTTTGGATCCACGAAGAGCAATTCGTACGCCACCAGTTGGTGGCGTGCATCGGCAATAGGCTGTCGCGCCAAAAAGGCATTGGTATCCATTTGTAGTTATCGCAGTGTTTGGCGTGCGGCTTGTCAGTTGGCCTTTGTGAATAGGCTGCCCGGAGTGTCGCTCGGGATGGTCGTGAGCAGTTCTTCCATGTCGAGCACCAGGACGATGGAGCCGTCCCCGGACAAGGTGGCGCCGGCAATCCCCTTGGGCTTGATGTCGGCCAGGGGTTTGATGACCACATCATCCCGACCGACAAAGCCGTCGACTGCCAGGATGAAGGTCATGTTGGCCGCCTGCATGAGCACCCCATAGGCAGGCGCATGCTTTTGCTCCCAGCCGACCAGGGTGGCGAGGGCGCGAACCGGCAGGACCTCTTCACGCACGATCATGGTGGCCCGGCCCGAGACCCGTTGGATCTCATTCTGTTTCATGGGAATGATTTCGCGCACCATCGAGAGCGGTACAGCGAAGGATTGCTCGTTCAGGCGCACCACCAGCACCGGCAGGATCGCCAGCGTCAGAGGCAGGGAAATGGTGAAGGTCGACCCCTGGCCCGGGACCGATATGACGTCGATCTTACCGTTCAGCCTGGTGATGTTGGTCTTCACCACATCCATGCCGACACCGCGACCGGAGACGCTGGAAATTTGGTCCTTGGTCGAGAAACCGGGCAGGAAGATCAGTTGCAGGCTTTGTCGGTCGTCGAGGGTGTTGGCGGTATCGGCGTCGATGATGCCCTTTTCGACCGCCTTGGAGCGAATCATGTCCGGCCGCATGCCTTTGCCATCATCGGAGATCTCGATGTAGATGTGGTCGCCCATCTGGCTGGCGGACAGGGAGACGATGGCCTTGGCGGATTTGCCCGAGGCGCTCCGTTCTTCCACCGATTCGATGCCATGGTCGACGGCATTGCGCACCAAGTGGACCAAGGGGTCGTTCAGGTCCTCGATCATGGTCTTGTCGAGTTCGGTTTCTTCACCGGACAGGATCAACTCGACGTCCTTGCCCAATTGGCGAGCCAGGTCGCGCGCCAGGCGCGGGTATTTCTGGAACAGGCGGCCGATCGGCTGCATGCGGGTCTTCATGACGGCGTTCTGCAGGTCGGAGACCAGCAGGTCGAGCTGATTCACCGCCATGTCCAGGGTTTTCAGCGTTTCGCCATCGGTCCTGCCGTGCATGATTTGTGACTTGATGTTGGAGATACGGTTCTTGGTCAGGCCGATCTCTCCGGATAGGTTGAGCACTTGGTCCAGGCGCACCGTGTCCACGCGAATCGTGGTTTCTTTTTGCAGACTTTGTTGCGGCGCGCCACCACCGCCGCCCATCGCGGCGCGGCCGGCCGGCTCGACGGCTGCCGGGGCTGGGGGGGCAGGCCTGCTCGCCGGGGCGGGGGCCTCGGCGGGGACAGTTGCCGGGGCGGAAGTGCTGGTGGGGGCTGCGGCCTGCTGCGGCACCGGGCCGCCAGTCAACACCGCGTGCAGGGCATCCCAGTTGATGTCATCACCAGCAGGCTCGGCCGGGGCTGCGGCTGCCACCTCGGCAGCTGGGCTGGCGGGGGCCGGCGCTGCGGTGCCCTGGCCGCCTCCTGCAGTCAGGGCCTGACCGGCCAGCGCGGCCTCCAGGTTGGCGATAATGGCAGGGTCGGCGGGCTGGGGCTGCACATGGCTGGACAGTTCGTTGAACATCTCGCGCACTGTACCGGTGGCGGCCATGATCACGTCCATCAATTCGGGCGAGAGATTCAGTTCGCCATTGCGTAGCTTGTCGAACAGGTTTTCCGTGCGGTGACAGAGGGAAACCAGATTTTCGACATTGAGGAAGCCGGCCCCGCCCTTGATGGTGTGGAAGCCGCGGAAAATGTCGTTGAGCAGGTCTTTGTCGTTGGGGCGCTTTTCGAGGTCGACAAGTTTGTTATCGACTTGGCCAAGCAATTCCCCTGCCTCAAGCAGAAAATCCTGCAGCAATTCTTCCATACCGGCGAAATCGCTCATGACCGCCTACTCGCTTTCCTATCCTGCCGTCTCTGGCCACGCATCGGCCGACGTTTGGGTTCTGGCCTGTACCGCTCTGCGGCAGAGACCTCCTCGTAAGCTCGGCTAGAAGCCCGAGCTTTAGTTCCGGCGTAACGCCGCTGCGCGGCATTCGCCTTCACTGAAGCCTCGGCTAAAAGCCGAGGCTTTGGCTTCGACATCACGCACTCCGTGCATGAGTCTTCACAGAAGTCTTGGCTTAAAAGCCCAGACTTTCCAACAACTCATCCACCTGTTCCTGGCTCGACACCACGTCGGAGCGGCCGGCGGCGTTGATGATCGGCCCTTCCAGCAGACCTGGGCGCACCGTGCTCCGCTTGTCTTCCGGCGTGGTTTCGAGCAGCAGGGCAACCAGTTGCTTTTCCAATGCCTGGGCGGCTTCCAGAACCTTTTTGATCACTTGCCCGGTCAAGTCCTGAAAGTCCTGGGCCATGATGATTTCCATCAATTGGGTGTTACTGGCCTCGGTCTGCTGAGGCACCTGGTGCAGGTAGCTTTGGGTATCCTTGACCAAGGCCCTGAATTCGTCGACGCCGAGCTGTTTGCTGAACAGACGGTCCCACTTGCCGGCCAGGTCGCGCGCGGTATTGCCCAGTTTGTCCTGGATCGGCTGGACGGCTTCGGCGGCAGTCAGGGTCCGCTCTGCCGCCTGGGCGGTCATGGTGGCAATGTAATTGAGCCGGTCACGGTTGTCCGGCAGGTCGGAGGCGACCTTCTCGATGGTCTTGTCGAGGCCCAACTCCCGCAACAAGTCGTGCAGGCCGCGCGTCATTTGGCCGATCTGCGAGAAGACGTGTTCGGTGCAAGTTTCGTCGCCGCTTTCCTGGATGGCGCCGTCCTTGGTGATCGCCTGGGCGATGCTGTCGAGCAGGGCTTCAACCGCGGGTGGTTCGCCGGCAGGAGTTGCCGTCGCCACCCGCTGGGCGACGCTTTCACTGGCGATGCTGTCGAACAGGGCCTCAAGCTCGGGGTTGTCAGCACTGCCACTGCCACTCGCCGGGGCAGGGGCTTTGGCAGGTGCGGCGTTAGGCTGGGCGATGCTGTCGAACAGGGCTTCCAGCTCAGGAGAGTCGTCACTCATCCTTGGTCTCCTTAGATGGTCAGGCCGCAGTCGCTGGCATGCGGCCGGACTTCATGGCAGAAAAATACCGATGCCGGATGCAGTCGATGTGGGCGAGGATAGCGTTTGGCATCGCGCTTACATCCCATACTTTTCGAAGATCTTGTTCAACTTTTGGCTCCGGCCGCTTTGCTTAACATCGGCGGTGCCGATGTTAGGCTGCACCGAAAGCTGAACAAGGCAAATTGGGGAATGTAAATGTTTCTTGGTCATCGATTACATTCCGTATTTTTCGAAGATCTTGTTCAGCTTTTCTTCCAGCACGGCAGCCGTGAACGGTTTCACGATATAGCCAGAAGCGCCGCTTTG
>JACAEC010000122.1 GCA_013389055.1 Hydrogenophilaceae bacterium | reverse complement strand
GTGTCGTGCACCTTCTTGATGAAGTACTTGAGCATCTGCTCGGTGACGTTGAAGTCGGCGATCACGCCGTCCTTCATCGGCCGGATGGCCTGGATGTTGCCCGGCGTGCGGCCCAGCATCTGCTTGGCCTCGATGCCGACGGCCTGGATGGTCTTCTTGCCGGAAGGGCCTTCGTGGCGGATCGCCACGACGGAGGGTTCGTCGAGCACGATGCCCCGGCCCCGGACATAGATCAGGGTGTTGGCCGTGCCGAGGTCGATGGCGAGATCGGTGGAGAAGTAACCGCGAAGCAATCCAAACATACGTATCGAGCCTTATTCGGCGGGTCAGGAAATTGGTTGATTATGATACCCTACCAGGGTTTTTGCCATAAGGCCTTTAGCCCATGCTTTCCAACGAAGATGTCCTCCGCATCGCCCGCCTCGCCCGCATCCGGGTGACCGAGGCCGAGGCCGCCCAGACCGGCGAGCAGCTCAACGGCATCTTCAAGCTGATCGAGCAGATGCAGGCGGTGGACACCTCGGGCGTCGCGCCCATGGCCCATGCCCAGGAGGTCTACCAGCGCCTGCGCGAGGATGCCATCACCGAGCCGAACCGGCGCGAGGCCTTCCAGGCCATCGCTCCGCAGACCGAGGCCGGGCTTTACCTGGTGCCCAAGGTCATCGAGTAGAGCCGCTTACGCCTTAAAAGTTTCCGCATGATCCACGCCAGCCTGACACAGCTCTCCGCCCTGCTGGCGGAGAAAAAGACCTCCAGCGTCGAGCTCTGCACCGACTACCTCGGCCGCATCGCGGCGCTCAACCCCACGCTCAACGCCTTCATCACGGTCGACCCCGACAAGACCCTGGCCGAGGCCAGGGCCGCCGATGCCCGCCGCGCCCAAGGCGAGGCCGGGCCGCTGCTCGGCGTGCCCATCGCCCACAAGGACATCTTCTGCACCGAGGGCTGGCCGACCACTTGCGGCTCCAAGATGCTGGCCAATTTCGTCTCGCCCTACGACGCCCACGTCATCAGCCAGTTCAAGGCGGCCGGCATGCCCAGCCTGGGCAAGACCAATATGGACGAGTTCGCCATGGGCTCGTCGAACGAGACCTCCTACTTCGGCCCGGTGAAGAACCCCTGGGACCTGAAGGCGGTGCCCGGCGGCTCCTCCGGCGGTTCCGCCGCCTGCGTGGCGGCCCGCATGGCTCCTGCCGCCACTGGCACCGACACCGGCGGCTCCATCCGCCAGCCGGCGGCCCTGTGCGGCATCACCGGCCTGAAGCCCACCTACGGCCTCGTGTCCCGCTACGGCATGATCGCCTTCGCCTCCTCCCTGGACCAGGGCGGCCCCATGGCCCAGACCGCCGAGGACTGCGGGCTGCTGCTCAACGTCATGGCGGGTTTCGACCGCCGGGACTCCACCAGCCTGGAACGGGAGAAAGAGGATTACACCCGGGACCTGGGCAAACCCTTGAACGGACTCAGGATCGGCCTGCCCCGGGAGTTCTTTGCCGAGGGCATGTCTGCCGACACCGCCCGGGCCGTGGACGAGGCCATCGCCCAGTACCGCAGGCTGGGGGCCGAGACCGTGGAGGTGGGCCTGCCCAACTCCCGGCTCTCCGTGGCGGCCTATTACGTGCTGGCCCCGGCGGAGGCCTCCAGCAACCTGTCCCGCTTCGACGGTGTGCGCTATGGTTACCGCACCCCCGAGTACTCGGACCTCACGGATATGTATGAGAAGACCCGGGCGGAAGGTTTCGGTGCCGAAGTGAAGCGTCGCATCCTGATCGGCACCTACGTGTTGAGCCACGGCTATTACGACGCCTACTACATCCAGGCCCAGCGCCTGCGCCGGCTGATCGCCAACGATTTCACCGAGGCCTTCAAGCAGTGTGACGTGATCCTGGGCCCCACCGCCCCTGGTACCGCATTCAAGCTAGGGGAGAAGTCCGACGACCCGGTGCAGATGTATCTCTCCGACATCTACACCATCGCCGTGAACCTGGCAGGGCTGCCGGGCATGAGCCTGCCCTGCGGCTTCGATAGCCAGAATCTGCCTATCGGCCTGCAACTTATCGGCAACTATTTCGCCGAAGCCAAAATGTTGAACGTAGCGCACCAATACCAACTGGCCACCGACTGGCACCAGCGCGCGCCTTTTTAAGACCAGAGACAGCTATGCCGGACACCTTGCCCAAACGCTTCACGGACGCGGAACTGTCCAAAATCATGGAAGAAGCCTCCATCTACATGTGTGCCTGCCCGGCCCAGGTGGCCGAGTCCCTGACCCAGCTCCGGGCCCTCTACAAATATCAGCGCAACTGCATTCAGACGGGCTCCCTCATGATGGGGGTCCACGACCGCATCGCGCGCGCCACCGCCGCTGCCCACCAGGAGATGGAATGCTGCCTGGACGACGTGCTGGCCATGGAGGGCTGGGACCGAGCCACCCTCACCATGCCGGAAGGGCTCCGGCAGCGCCGGGACGAACTCTTGAACGGGGACGACTGATCCCACCAATCGCCATACAGACAGGAATACAAGATGCAGTGGGAAACCGTCATCGGCCTGGAAGTCCACACCCAGCTCACCACCCAGTCCAAGATCTTCTCCGGGGCCAGCACCGCCTTCG
Source organism: Hydrogenophilaceae bacterium (assembly GCA_013389055.1). GTDB lineage: Bacteria > Pseudomonadota > Gammaproteobacteria > Burkholderiales > Thiobacillaceae > Sulfuritortus. The sequence continues at coordinate 660 of JACAEC010000122.1, read as the reverse complement.
GCGCCGCCCCCAACACCCAGGCCTGCGCCGTGGACCTGGCCCTGCCCGGCGTGCTGCCCGTGCTCAACAAGGGCGCGGTGGAACGGGCCATCAAGTTCGGCCTGGCCATCGGTGCCAAACTCAACCGCACCAACATCTTCGCGCGCAAGAATTACTTCTACCCGGACCTGCCCAAGGGCTACCAGATCAGCCAGTTCGAGCTGCCCATCGTGGAAGGCGGCAGCCTCGCCATCCAGGTGGGGGATGAAGAAAAGGTGGTGCGCCTGACCCGGGCCCACCTGGAGGAAGACGCGGGCAAGTCCCTGCACGAAGACTTCCACGGCATGACCGGCATCGACCTCAACCGGGCCGGCACCCCGCTGCTGGAGATCGTGTCGGAGCCGGACATGCGCAGCGCGAAGGAGGCCGTGGCCTACGCCAAGGCGCTGCATAATTTGGTGACCTGGATCGGCATCTGCGACGGCAACATGCAGGAAGGCAGCTTCCGGGTCGACGCCAACGTCTCGGTGCGGCCCTTGGGCCAGCAGGAATTCGGCACCCGGCGCGAGATCAAGAACCTCAACTCCTTCCGCTTCCTGGAACAGGCTATTGAGTATGAAGTCCGCTGGCAGATCGAGCAGATCGAGGACGGCCATAAGATCCAGCAGGCCACCGTGCTGT
>JACAEC010000218.1 GCA_013389055.1 Hydrogenophilaceae bacterium | reverse complement strand
CGAGATCACCAGCGCCGGGATCTGCGCGACCAGCCCGTCGCCGATCGACAGCAGCACGTAGTTGTTGACCGCCGCGCCGAGCGGCAGATCGTGCTGCAGCGTGCCGATCGCCAGCCCGCCGATCACGTTGATGAACAGGATCAGGATGCCGGCGATCGCGTCGCCGCGGACGAACTTCGAAGCGCCGTCCATCGCGCCGTAGAAGTCCGCTTCCTGCGCGATCTCGGCACGGCGGCGTTTGGCTTCCTTGTCGTCGATGATGCCCGCGTTCAGATCCGCGTCGATCGCCATCTGCTTACCCGGCATCGCGTCGAGCGTGAAGCGCGCGGCGACTTCGGCGATTCGCCCTGCGCCCTTGGTCACGACGACGAAGTTGATCACGACCAGGATCGCGAAGACGATCAGGCCGACCGCGAAGTTGCCGCCGATCACGAAGTGGCCGAACGCCTCGATCACCTTGCCCGCCGCGTCCGGCCCAGTGTGCCCTTCGGTCAGCACGACGCGGGTCGACGCCACGTTCAGCGACAGCCGCATCAGCGTGGTCAGCAGCAGCACGACCGGAAACGCCGCGAACTCCAGCGGCTTGCGCGTGTACACCGCGACCATCAGCACGATCAACGCGAGCGCGATGTTGAACGTGAACAGCAGGTCGAGCAGGAACGGTGGCAGCGGCACGATCATCATGGCGAGCACCATGAAGACCAGCAGCGGCACCGCGAGCGCCTGCCAGGGGACGGCGCGCAGCGCGGGGTGGGCCAATACAGCTTGCAGAGCGTTCATCGCTTACTCACCACGGAGACACAGAGAACACCGAGAAGGACCCGGCCGCATGTCCCGATGTTCTCGGTGCTCTCGGTGTCTCGGTGTTGATCCATCGCCGCTCATGCCTTGTCCAACGGCGCCCACGGATCCATTCCATCGGGCACCTCGATATCGCGCGGCTCGACGGGACGCGGTGCGGCCCCGGCGGCGTGGCGCTTCAGTTGATAGACGTAGGCGAGCACCTGCGCGACCGCCGTGTACAGCGCGGCGGGAATCTCGGCGCCGATCTCGACGTGGCGGTACAGCGCGCGCGCGAGCGGCGGCGCTTCGAGCTGCGGGACGGCGTTGGCACGCGCCAGATCCTTGATCCGCTCGGCAACGGCGTCCACGCCCTTGGCGACGACGACCGGCGCGCGGCTGCGGCCCTCCGTGTACTTCAGCGCGACCGCGAAGTGCGTCGGGTTGGTCACGACGACATCGGCCTTCGGCACCGCGGCCATCATCCGCTTGCGCGCCATCTCGCGCTGCGCGCTGCGGATGCGCGCCTTGATGTGCGGGTCGCCCTGGGTTTCCTTCTCCTCCTGACGCGCTTCCTGCAGCGTCATTCGCAACTGCTTGTGGTGCTGGAAGAGCTGGAACGGAACGTCGATCGCGCTCGCCACCGCGATCGTCGCCGCGAGCAGCGCGAAAGCCACGAGAAACAGCCGGCCGAAGTGCGCGAGCGCCTGCGGCAAGCTCTCGCCGGCCAGTCCCGCGAAACTGTCGAGATGGGTCGTCACGTACCACGCGCCGACGACGCCGAGCAGCAGCGCCACCAGCATGACCTTGGCGAGTTCCATCAGCGCGGGCAGCGAGAACAGCCGGCCGAGCCCTTTCAGCGGATTCAGCCGCTCGAGCTTCGGGGCAGCGGCCTGCGGCGAGAAAATCCATCCGCCGACGGCAAGCGGCGCCGCAAGCGCGGCGAGCAGCATCGCCGT
>JACAEC010000169.1 GCA_013389055.1 Hydrogenophilaceae bacterium | reverse complement strand
GCCAGGCGGCCGGCGATCTGGGACATCGGGGCCAGCAGGGGGGTGGCACCCTTGGCATCCATCACAGTCTCGAAGGCGACGGCGGTCACGCCGCGGTCGAGCAGGGCCCGGGTCAATTCGGATGCGGCGGCCAGGTGCAGATAGCAAAAGAGGATCTGGCCTTCGCGCAGCAGGGGGATCTCCTCGGCCAAGGGTTCCTTGACCTTGTAGATCAGCTCACATTCTCGATAGAGCGTCGCCAGATCGGGTGTAATCAAGGCGCCGACCGCTTGGTAGGCGCTGTCGTCATAGCCGATGGCGTGGCCGGCATTGGCTTGTACCGCGACCTCATGCCCGGCTCGAACCAACTCCGCCACGCTGGCCGGGGTCGCGGCGACACGGTATTCGTGGTTCTTGATCTCTTTCGGGATGCCGATGCGCATGATGCGGGCCGCTGTGTGATAGCAGCATCATCTTACCGGCAGTGCAGGAAGTTCCCAACCCTAAGCGTGGCAGGGGAAAAACGGAGCGAAGGCAAAACGTCGAGAACGAAGCGGAGTTTCGGTGGAGGCTAACATCGACAGGGCGATGTTAAGCGAGCGAACGCGAGCGGCAGAAAAGCCAAAAAAGCACAGGCCCCATCCTGGAGGAGATGCCTATTGAGGCCCATGCGAAAGCGAATGCCCCCCGGATCGGGGGGGGGTTATGGGTTAGGGCTTGACGTAGACGTAGCCGGCCTTGGCCTGCAACTTGCTGAGTTCGGCTACGCCGGAGGGCACGATCGTGGCCTCGGGCAGCACGGTTTTGGGATCGATCTTGCGGCCCTTCAGGTTGTTGTTGCAGACGTCGAACTCGACGCCTTTGGCCTTGAGGGCTTGAACTCTGGCGTCATAGGGGTTGCCGTTGGCATCCTGGGCGCCTTCGAGCAGGAAGTCGATGCCCTTGCCATGGGTCACCACCACGATCTTGGCCTTGGGGCTGGCGTTCAGGTGATTATTGATGTTTTGGATGGCAGCGCTCGCATTGGCACTGTCGTTGACATGGTAGACCACGTTTTCGGGGGCGTCGGCGTTGCCGTCACCGGCGAAGGCGGGGGTGGTCAGGCACAGGGCGGCTGCGGCGGCGGTCAGCAGGGAAGCGAATTTCATGGATTGGTCTCCTTAATTAGGTATGGGATACAGTTGTGGGGTCGCGTCAGGCATTCTCCAGGCTCGACCTGATAGCTAAGACGCAAACGGTGACGGATTTATTCCAAAAATATTTCCGGGGATAATGGAATAAATTATGGAGGACATTCGTCTTCTAATTTGTAGAGTCACAGACCGGATCATTTTCTAGGGCAGTCGATGGCCATACTTTCATTCTTCTCCGGCTCGCGTGAATGCTGTGCCCGCCTCAAGCAGCAGCGGGCCAAACTGTTGCGGGTGGCCTATTCCTGGTGCCATAACCATGCCCTGGCCGAGGATCTGGTTCAGGAAACCTTGGCTCGTGCAGTGGAGAAATGCAGCCAGTTGCGGGAATCCGAGCAGGTCGAACCCTGGTTGTTCGCCATCCTGACCAATTGCTGGCGTGATTACCTGCGGCGCCTGCGGCCGCAGGAGGACATCGAGGATGTCGAGGAAGCGCTCTTCGACCCCGCGGCCGGGCCGGAGCGGACCGGAGAGCTGGGCCAGATCGTCGATCGGGTGCGAGCTGCCGTTGCGCGTCTGCCGATCGGTCAGCGCGAGGTCTTGACCCTGGTCGACCTGGAAGAGTTTTCCTATGCCGAGGTCAGCGGCATTCTCGATATTCCCATCGGCACGGTCATGAGCCGCTTGTGCCGGGCCCGCCAATCCCTGAAAAAAGATCTGATCGAATTCGACATCGCTGCGGCCAACGGGCCTGCGCAGTTGAGGAGAGTGAAATGAACAGCGAACAGCCGCTCTCGGACGAGTATCTGAATGCCTTCGTCGATGGCGAGCTCTCGCCGCTTGAGCGCGCCCAGGCGATCGAGCGGATCAGTGGCGATGCCTTGCTGAAAAAGCAGGTCTGCGAGCTCAATATGCTTAAGGAGATGGTCAAATCCAGCTACCGCAGTCCCGATAGCGCCATGCGTGATTTGCGGGCCGGCAGGCGTAGGACTTCCCTGCGCTACGGCCTGGCCGCCTGTTGCCTTGTGGTGCTCGGTGTCAGCGCCGGCTGGCTGAGCCGCGGCTTGATCGCTGTCGAAGATCCCGACCTGCGGGTGGCCAACTTGAAGGATGTGATCGCCGATTCCGATCGGGTGGTCTTGCATTTGGACACGGCTTCGCCGGTTCGCTTCGAACGTGCCTTGGATCGCACCGAACGCTTGCTGGTCGAAGCTCAGAGTGAAGGGCGGACCATCCAGTTGCATCTGGCGGCCAACAGTCATGGTGTGGACCTGTTCCGCACCAGCACCTCACCCTTTGCCGGTCGGATTCACGATTTGCAGGCCCGTTACCCGAATCTGACCTTTATCGCTTGCGGCCAGACCATTCGCCGCCTCCAAGTCAGCAAGCAGGATACCCGGCTGCTACCGGAGGTCCGCGTGGTGCCGGCCGTATTCGATGAAGTGGTGAATAGCCTGAAGACCGGCTGGACCTATATCAAGGTTTAGAGCCTATTTCACTAGGAAACGTATCTTTCGTTTCCTAGTGAAATAGGCTCTTAATCGGCGCCACAGCAAAAGGCCCGGCAGTTCTGCCGGGCCTTTTGTTTTTTCGCGCAGCCTACAATTCGATCTGGGTGCCGAGTTCGATGACGCGATTGGCCGGAATCTTGAAAAAGCCCATCGCGCTTTGCGCATTACGGGCCATCCAGGCGAACAGGCGCTCCCGCCACAGCCCCATGCCGGGCAGCTTGGTCGGGATCAGCGTTTCCCGGCTGAAGAAGAACGATGTCTCCAGCAGGTTGAAGCTTTCGCCGCACACCTTGCACTGTTGCAGGGCCAGCGGGATGTCCGGGTCATCCTTGAAGCCGTAGTGGATCAGCACTTGGAAGAAGCCCGTGCCCAGTGTCTTCACCTGGATGCGCTCCTGCTCGCCAACATAAGGCACATCCTCCGTCAGGACGGTGACAAAGACCACCCGCTCGTGCAGTACCTTGTTGTGCGCCAAGTTGTGGAGCAAGGCATGCGGCACGACATCAGCTTGGGCATTGAGGAATACGGCGGTGCCCGGCACACGCGTGGGGGGGGTATTTAGCTAGCCCGGCCAAGAATGGCTCCAATTCGATGGCGCTGCTTTGCAGCCGCTCTCGCACCAAGTCTCGACCTCGTTTCCAAGTGGCGAGCAGGGTGAATACCAACGCGCCGACCGCCAGCGGGAACCAGCCGCCGTGCAGAAGCTTGAGCGAGTTGGCACCGAAGAAAGCCAGATCTACGGTCAGGAACAGCACCAGCCCTGTGATGGTGAGCGCCCGATTCCAGCGCCAGAGGAAGGTCACCACGACAAAGCCCAGGATGGTGTCGATGGCCATGGTGCCGGTCACCGCAATGCCGTAGGCGGCCGCCAGGTGGGTGGAGGACTGAAAGCCCAGCACCAGGGCGACGATGCCGGCCAGCAGCATCCAGTTGATGAAGGGGATGTAGATCTGGCCGATCTCGTGCTCGGAGGTGTGCAGGATGGCCATGCGCGGTAGATAACCGAGTTGGATGGCCTGGCGGCTGATGGAGAAGGCACCGGTGATCACCGCTTGCGAGGCGATGATGGTGGCGGCGGTGGCCAGGGCGATCATGGGGTAGAGTGCCCAGCCGGGGGCGAGCAGATAGAAGGGGTTCTCGATTGCCGAGGCGTCTTCGATGAGCAGGGCGCCTTGACCGAAGTAATTCAGCACCAGGGCGGGCAAGACGAAGAAGAACCAGGCATGCTGGATAGGCCGTTTCCCGAAGTGGCCCATGTCCGCATACAAGGCCTCGGCACCGGTGACCGCCAATACCACCGAACCCAACACCAGAAAACCGTAGCCCTGATGGACAACGAAGAAATCGAGGGCGTGCAGGGGGTTGATCGCGCCCAGCACCTCCGGGGCGCGGATGATGCTGAGGATGCCGAGCAGGCCCAGCGTGGCGAACCAGAGCAGCATGATGGGTCCGAACAGGATGCCCATGCGCGCCGTGCCTTTGCTCTGGATCAGGAACAACCCGATCAGGATGCCCAGGGCAAGCGGAACGACCAGGGGCTCCAAGGCCGGGGCGGCCCCAAGCCCTCCACCGCGGAGAGCACCGAAATGGCCGGGGTGATCATGCCGTCGCCGTAGAACAGGGCGGCGCCGAAGATGCCCAGGCTCATCAGCAACCAGGCCAGGCGGGGGTTGTCGTGCGTGGCCCGCTGCACCAGGGCCAGCATGGCCATGATGCCGCCTTCGCCCCGGTTGTCCGCTCGCATCACGAAGATCACGTATTTGAGCGATACCACCACAATCAGTGCCCAGAACACCAGGGACAGGATGCCCAGGACATTGGCGGAACTGGTTTCCAGGGGGTGGGGGCCGGCAAAGACCTCCTTCATGGTGTAGAGGGGGCTGGTGCCGATGTCGCCGTAGACCACGCCGAGTGCCCCCAAGGCAAGGGCGGGGAGGCTCGGCTGTTTGGCGCTAGTGGCTTGCATGGATGCGGATTCTAGGCCTGCCGCTGAATGTGAATAGCGGACAGGCTAGTTTTGAAGGGCGGTGGCGCATTCGGCGATCAGCGCCGGCCCGCGGTAGATCAGGCCGCTGTAAATTTGTACCAGGCTGGCCCCGACGGCGAGCTTTTCTTTTGCATCCTCGCCCTTGAGGATGCCGCCGACCCCGATCAGGGGAATCTCGCCCGCCAGTTCGCGATGCAGAGCGGCCAGCACGGCAGTCGATTTTTCGCGTACCGGTGCCCCGGACAAGCCGCCGGCCTCGTTGCCGTGGGGCAGGCCCTCGACGTCTTGGCGCGACAAGGTGGTGTTGGTGGCGATGATGCCGTCGATGCGATGGCGGCGGAACAGGGCGGCCATTTCGCCGATTTGGTCCGCCTCCAGGTCCGGTGCGATCTTCACGGCGATCGGGGCGTACTTGCCGTGCCGGTCGGCCAGACGGGCCTGCTCTTCTTTCAGGGCGCCGAGCAGGCGATTGAGTTCCTCGCCCTGTTGCAGGTCGCGCAGGTTTTTGGTGTTGGGCGAGGAGATGTTGACCGTGACGTAGCTGGCCGGCGCATAGGCCTTGCGCAGACCGATCAGGTAATCGTCCACTGCCCGCTCGATGGGAGTGTCGAAGTTCTTGCCGATGTTGATGCCGAGGATGCCTCGATAGCGGGCGCGGGTGACGTTTTCCAACAGGACATCGATGCCCTGGTTGTTGAAGCCCATGCGGTTGATGATGGCTTGTGCCTCAGGCAGGCGGAACATACGCGGCTTGGCGTTGCCCGGCTGGGGCCGGGGGGTGACCGTGCCGATCTCGATGAAGCCGAAGCCCAGGGTGGCCCAGGCGTCGATGCATTCGCCGTTCTTGTCCAGGCCGGCGGCGAGGCCGACCGGATTCGGGAAGTTGAGGCCCATGACGGTGCGCGGGCTGGCGACGACAGTTTCGGCCATGAGGCCGAGCAAGCCCGCGGCCTGCGCAGCCTTCAGCGCCTTGAGCGTGATGTTGTGGGCGGTCTCGGCATCGAGGCCGAACAGCAGGGGGCGAACCAGGGGATAGATATCCATGCTTGTGACTGCGGAAACGGGAAATGGCAATACCGTATTTTATTCCGGCTGCCAGATCTCGATGCGGTTGCGGCCGTGTTCCTTGGCCCGAATCAGCGCCATGTCGGCATTGGCGATGGCCTCTTCGACCGGCCGGCGGGTATGCATCTCGGCCAGGCCGAAGGAGGCGGAGATATGCATGGTCTGGCCGGAAGGCAGCTCGACCGGCAGATGGGCGAGGCCGCTGCGGATGCGCTCGACGACCATGGTGGCGTCTTTGAGCGGGGTGCCGGGCAGGCAGATGAGAAACTCCTCGCCGCCATAGCGGTAGATCGAATCGTATTTGCGCAGCAGGCTCAGGGTGAATTTCATGCCCTGGCGCAGCACGGCATCGCCGGCGGGGTGGCCGAGCTCGTCGTTGATCCGCTTGAAGCGGTCGAAGTCCATCAGGCAGATGCAACAAGGGCGCTGGATGCGGATGGCGCGTTCCTGTTCTTCGCGCAGCTTGCCGAGCATGCCGCGGCGGGTGGCGCAGCCGGTCAGCGGGTCGGTGGTGAGCAATTCGCCGATGATGTCCAACTGCAATTTGCGCAGCTTGGTATTGAGGCGCAGGCTCAGGTCGATATAGCTGTCATAGGTGTCGGGATAGGGGCGGGAACCTTGCATGACATCGAGGAGGGCCAGGCGTGCGGCGTTGTGCATGGCCTGCTGCACCTCGCCCAGTTCCTGAAAGGCGGGGTATTCCACCAGGGGATGGGGGTCGTGGGTGTAATACCACTGACCAAAGGGAGAGCGCAGATAGGCATCCGCCGCCAAGTCGGCCGCAGGCGGGTCGCTGGCGCAGACCAAGGATCGATTCAACTGCTTGAACCAGGCCAAATGGGCCGCGATGATCACCTCCAACTCTTCGGTGAGGTTCTGGATGGCCTCGCGTTCCAAGGGTAGCGGCATGGCTTGAGGATTGGCTATCGAT
>JACAEC010000088.1 GCA_013389055.1 Hydrogenophilaceae bacterium | reverse complement strand
GTGCTGCTGGAACTGGGCCAGCCCATGCATGCCTTCGACCTGGCCAAGCTGAAGGGCGGCATCCGCGTACGCATGGGCCAGGCCGGCGAGAAGCTGGTGCTGCTGAACGAGCAGACTATCGAACTGGCCACGGATGCCCTGACCATCGCCGACGATGCAGGCGCTCTGGCCCTGGCCGGGGTGATGGGCGGCGCGAGCAGTGCCGTGTCGGCTGCCACGCAGGATATCTTCCTGGAGTCGGCTCATTTCGTACCGGCGGCCATTGCCGGTCGCGCCCGTCGTTATGGCTTGAGTACCGATTCCTCACACCGCTTCGAGCGTGGGGTCGATATCGACCTGCCGCGCCATGCCCTGGAACGGGCCACCCGCCTGATCCTCGACATCTGCGGCGGCCAGGCCGGCCCCTTGGTGGAGATCGTGACCGAGGCGCCGCGCCGTGTCCCTGTCAGCTTCAGGCCGGAACGCGCGCGCCGCCTGTTGGGCATTGAGTTGGACGATGCCGTGATGTTGGCCATCTTCAGTCGTCTCGGCATGCAGGTGGCCATTGAGGCCGACACCATTCAAGTGACGCCGCCCGGCTTCCGCTTCGACATCGAGCGCGAGGTCGATCTGATCGAGGAAGTCGCCCGGGTCTATGGTTACGAGGCCATTCCCAGCGTCGCTCCGCTGGGCGAAGCGCGGCTGCTGTCGGTGCCGGAGGCGGAGCGGCCGACGGCCGAGGTCAAGCGCCTGCTGGTCGGCCGCGGCTACCAGGAGATCATCACCTACAGCTTCATCGCTGCCGAATGGGATGCCGATTTCCGGGCCGGTGGCCAAGTCGTTGCCCTGCTGAACCCGATCGCCAGCCAGATGGACACCCTACGCGGCAGCCTGATGGCCGGTCTGGTGCAGACCCTGCGCCACAACTTGAATCACGGTCAGGAACGCCTGCGCCTGTTCGAGCAGGGCCGTTGTTTCGACGGTACCGACATCGGGGCCCAGCCGTTGCGCCTGGCCGGTTTGGCCTATGGCAATGCCCGTGCCGAACAGTGGGGCGAGGCCAAGCGCGAAGCGGATTTCTTCGATATCCGCAGCGATGTCGAGGCCCTGTTCCACCCCTTGCCGGTGCAGTTCGAACGTGCCGAACATCCGGCACTGCATCCTGGCCGCACCGCCCGCATCACTCTGGATGGCCAGGCCATCGGCTGGCTGGGCACGCTGCATCCGCGGTTGGTGCAGAAATACGATTTCGCCCGGGCGCCGATCCTTTTTGAACTGGATTGGTCGGCCGTGGTGGCCCGCAAGGCCCCGCGTTATGTCGGGCTGTCCAAGTTCCCGACCGTGCGTCGGGACATCGCCGTGGTGGCCGACGCCGAGGTCGCCGTGGGCGAAATATTGCTTGCCGCCAGGGCCAATCTGCCAGCCCGGATGGTGGACATTTCCCTGTTCGACGTATACCAGGGGAAAGGCCTGGAACCTGGCAAAAAAAGCCTTGCTTTCAGCATGTTATTACAAGATACTGAGAAAACGCTTACAGACGCCGAGATCGAAGCGGCCGTGGGCCAGATGGTCCAGTTTCTGGCCGAACGCTTCAACGCGCACCTGCGTGCCGCTTGATGGAGTCTTCAAAACAATGACAACCCTGACCAAGGCCGAACTGGCCAATTTGCTGTTCGAAAAAGTGGGATTGAACAAACGCGAAGCCAAGGAAATGGTCGAGGCCTTTTTCGAGGAAGTACGCACCGCCCTGGAGGCCGGGGATAGCGTCAAGCTGTCCGGTTTCGGCAATTTCCAGTTGCGCGAGAAGCCCCAGCGTCCCGGTCGCAATCCGAAGACCGGCGAAGAAATGCCGATCACCGCGCGCCGCGTGGTGACCTTTCATGCCAGCCAGAAGTTGAAGGCCATGGTCGAGACGGCCCATGCCGGAACACCAGCCGCAGAGTGATCTGCCCCCGATCCCGTCAAAGCGTTACTTCACCATCGGTGAGGTAAGCGAGCTCTGTGCGGTCAAGCCGCACGTGCTGCGCTACTGGGAACAGGAATTTTCCCAACTCAAACCGGTCAAGCGCCGCGGCAACCGCCGCTATTATCAACACCATGAAGTGATGCTGATCCGGCGCATCCGGCAATTGCTCTACGAAGAAGGCTTCACCATCAGCGGTGCCCGCAACCGCCTGAGCAGCGAGGAATTGGCCGAGGTCGCCGCACCGCTTGCGGCAGCGGCCAGTGCGCCCGCGGCGGCTATGGCCAGGTCTGCCGAGGCGGCGGTTTCCATCGCCGAGATCAAGCGCGAACTCGGCAATATCTTGTCGCTCCTGCGCGCATAATCGAACCGGAATTACCTTTACCGGCTGTCGCGAAACACATATAATTCGCCGCGTTCGGGGCGTAGCGCAGCCTGGTAGCGCACCTGCATGGGGTGCAGGGGGTCGGAAGTTCGAATCTTCTCGCCCCGACCACAATTTCCCCATTTTTCCGATTGTTGTGCCGATGCGGATTCTGCTTAGCAACGACGACGGCTATTTCGCACCCGGCTTGGCCGTCCTGGCCGCAACCCTGTCCGAGTTCGCCCAGGTCACCGTGGTGGCGCCGGAGCGTGACCGCAGCGGGGCCAGCAACTCACTGACCCTGGATCGGCCACTGATCGTCCGTCAGACCCCCAATGGTTTCTACTACGTCAACGGCACGCCGACCGACTGCGTCCATCTCGCGGTGACCGGCTTGTTGGCTGAATTGCCCGACATGGTGATCTCCGGCATCAACCATGGTTCCAATATGGGCGACGACACGGTCTATTCCGGCACCGTTGCGGCCGCCACCGAGGGCTTCCTGCTCGGCATCCCCTCGGTCGCCGTATCGCTCGCCAATATCGGCGGCGAGAATTTCCAGACCGCCGCCGATTTCGTCGCCGACCTGGTCAAGCGCTTCGCCGCCAAGCCGATCAAGGAACCGACCCTACTCAACGTCAACGTGCCGGACATCAAGCCGGATGCCATCGCTGGCGTGGAAGTCACTCGGCTGGGCAAGCGACACAAGGCCGAGGACGTGGTCAAGGCGGTCAACCCCCGCAATCAGGTGGTCTACTGGGTGGGCGCGGCCGGCCCGGCCCAGGACGCCGGCTTGGGTACCGATTTTCATGCCGTGAACCAGAACAAGATCTCGGTCACGCCCTTGCAGGTCGATCTGACCCGCTATGCCCAACTGGATATGTTGAAGCAGTGGATACAGGCATGAACGGCAGCCATTCCGGCATCGGCATGACCTCGCAGCGCACCCGCGCGCGCATGGTTGAGCGCTTGAAGGAGCAGGGCGTCCAGGATCCTATGGTGCTGGCGGCCATGGGCGCCATCCCGCGCCATGTCTTCCTGGAAGATGCCCTGCAGATTCGCGCTTACGAGGACACCCCCTTGCCCATTGGCTACGGCCAGACCATCTCCAGCCCCTATACCGTGGCCCGTTCCTGCGAACTGGCCTGCCAGGGCAAGCGCATGGAGAAAGTGCTGGAGATCGGCGGCGGCTGCGGCTATCAGGCCGCGGTGCTGTCGAAGTTGGCGCAGAAGGTGATCAGCATCGAGCGCATTGCCGGCCTGGTCGGCAAGTCGCGTAACACCCTGCGCGAGCTGCGCATCAGCAACGTGCTGACCAAGATCGCCGACGGTACCTTGGGTTACAAGGATGCCGCACCCTACGACGCCATCGTGGTCGCCGCCGCCATGCCCTACATTCCGGAGGAATTGCTGGCGCAGCTGAAGCCGGGCGGTCGTCTGGTGGCGCCGGTCGGCACGGGTGACAATCAGCGGCTGAAGATGGTGGAGGCAGGTCCGGAGGGGTATGTTGAAAGCGACCTGGAAGCAGCCAAGTTCGTGCCCCTCCTGCCTGGGGTGAGTTGAAGCGGCCCTTTGTTTGGCTGCTGTTGGCATGGCTGGCCATGCTGCTGGCGGGCTGTGGCAGTTCGCGCTTTCTCGCCCCGATCAAGGAGGCCGGCAAGACCCGCAAGGCAGGGCCGGTCACCGAGTTCTATGTCGTCCAGCCGGGCGACACCCTCTACAAGATTGCCTTCGAGCACGGCCTCGATTATCGCGATCTGGCTGCCTGGAACGGCATCGCCGACGTCAACTTCATCCGCTCGGGCGAGCGTCTGCGGCTACTGCCACCGCGCAAGCCAGTTCCGGCAACAGCCAACGGCTTGCGGAACGCCCCGCCGGCAGACGTCAGCCAAGCCGCCATAGACGAGACCGAAGCGGTCGCAGCCTGGATTTGGCCGGCGCGCGGCAGCCTGCTGGAAAACTTCGATGAAGCGACCGGCAACAAGGGCATCGATATCGCCGGCAAATTGGGCAACCCCATTCTGGCGGCGGCAGCCGGCAAGGTGGTGTACGCTGGCGAAGGCTTGCGCGGATATGGGAAACTCATCATCATTAAGCACAATCAGGCTACCCTGTCTGCCTATGCCCATCATTCCCGCATGCTGGTGAGCGAAGGCCAGGCCGTCGCACAAGGCCAGAAGATCGGCGAGATGGGGGATAGCGATACGGATCGGGTCAAGCTGCATTTCGAGATTCGGCGCTTTGGCCGGCCTCAGAATCCGTTGGCATATCTGCCTAAGAGCTGAGGAATCCAGGCAAGGAGAGGTGATGCAGGACGAAGAGTACGTCGATCCAGATATGGAAGCGGAGGCCGTCGAGGAAGCCGAGCCGGCGGCGGAGCCTGTCCAGGCGGAGGCCGAGATCGATTTCGATGAAATTTTCGACGTCACCCAGATCTACCTCAACGAGATCGGCCGCGAACAACTGCTGACTCAAGTTCAGGAGCGGGACCTGGCCGTGCGCATGCGCGGCGGCGAGTTTGCGGCTCGGCAGGTCCTGATCGAGCGCAATCTGCGCCTGGTGGTGAACATCGCCAAACATTACCTCAACCGCGGCCTGACTCTGCTCGACCTGATCGAGGAGGGCAATCTGGGCCTGATCCATGCCTTGGAAAAGTTCGACCCGGAGCGCGGTTTCCGTTTCTCCACTTATGCCACTTGGTGGATTCGCCAGAACATCGAGCGCGCCATCATGAACCAGTCGCGCACCATTCGCTTGCCGGTGCACGTGATCAAGGAGCTCAACGTCTATCTGCGGGCCCAGCGCCATCTGGAGATGCATGGTTATCCCGAGGCCGGGCCGGAGGAGATTGCCGCCCTGACCGGCAGGCCGATCGAGGACGTGCGCCGGGTGCTGGCCTTGAACGACCGGGTCGCCTCGCTCGACGCGCCTTTGGATATCGACCCCAGCCTGTCGATCGGCGAGGCCATCGCCGACGAGAACTCGGAAATGCCGGAAGAGATGTTGGCCACCGCCGAGATCGAGCAACACGTGCATGAATGGCTGAAGGAACTGCCCGAGAAGCACCGCTGGGTGATCGAACGGCGCTTCGGCCTGAACAACCAGGAGATCGCCACCCTGGAGGAACTGGCCGAGGTGCTCAAGGTCACTCGGGAGCGGGTGCGTCAAATTCAACTGGAAGCATTGCAGACCCTGCGCAAGATGTTGCGGCGCAAGGGCATGTCCAAGGACGGCCTGTTGTGATCGACTGGCGCGGGGTCGACACCGTCCTGCTCGACATGGATGGCACCCTGCTCGACCTGCATTACGACAACCACTTCTGGCAGGTCTATGTCCCCGAAAAATACGCCGAGCGGCACGGCCTGCCACCCGACGAGGCCCATGCCGAGTGCTTCCGCCGCTACAACGCCAAGGCCGGCACCCTCGACTGGTATTGCGTGGACTACTGGAGCGAGCAGCTGCAGCTCGACATCGTCGCCCTCAAGGAAGAGGTCGCCCATCTGATCGCCGTGCATCCGGACGTGCCGGAATTTCTGCAGGCCGCACGGGTGGCCGGCAAGCGCGTGGTGCTGGTGACCAATGCCCATCACAAGAGCCTCAACCTCAAGATGCAGCGCACCGGCCTCGACGTGCATTTCGATGCCATCCACAGTTCGCACGAATTCGGCTTGGCCAAGGAGAACGCCGGGTTCTGGGCGCGGCTGCAGGCGGTGGAGCTGTTCGATCCGGCGCGCTCGCTCCTGGTCGACGACAGCCTGCCGGTGCTGCGTTCTGCCCGCGGCTATGGCATCGCCCATCTATTGGCGATCTATCAGCCGGATACCCGGCTGCCGGAGAAGGATGTGGGGGAATTCCCCGCGATTCGCCGCTTCGGCGAGATCATGCCGTTGCCGGTGGCGGCCGTTTAAACGATCAATGCCGCGGCGACGCGGCGCCCCTCGGCCGAGAGGAAGTTGTAGGTGCGGCAGGCCGCACCCATGTCCATGATCTCCACGCCGATTCCCCGTGCCATCAGGCCGGCATAGAGACCGGGCTGGGGAAAGCGTTGCCGGCCGCCGGTGCCGAGCAGCACCAGGTCCGGGCCATGCAGGGTCAGGGCCTCGAAGTGGCCGCTGGTCAGGTCCTCGAAGCTGCCCAAGAGCCAGTCCGGCTCCAAGCGGTCGGGTAGGACCAGCAGGTTGCGCTCGTGCCGTTGGCCGTTGACCAGGACGAAACCTTCGCCATAGCCGGTGATGGCATACATGCCGGCGGTCGAGGTGAGATGCAGTTTCATGGCGGGATTGGCCGTAATACGGGGGTTCGGGTAAGATTACACCCTTTTAAGTCCCCGAAAAACAGCTTCCGTGAACAGCGACGATTTTCCCAGGATCAAACGCCTGCCGCCCTATGTCTTCAATATCACGGGCGACCTCAAGATGGCCGCTCGCCGGCGGGGTGAAGACATCATCGATTTCGGCATGGGCAACCCGGACCAGCCGACGCCGCCGCACATCGTCGATAAGCTGATCGAGACCGCCCGTCGCGGCGATACCCATCGCTACTCGATGTCCAAAGGCATCCCGCGCCTGCGCAAGGCGATCAGCACTTGGTACAAAACCCGCTACGATGTCGATATCGATCCCGAGAAGGAGGCGATCGTCACCATCGGCTCCAAGGAGGGCATCGCCCACCTCTCGCTGGCCACCCTCGATCGCGGCGATATCGTGCTGGTGCCCAATCCCAGCTATCCAATCCACATCTACGGCCCGGTCATCGCCGGCGCCGACATCCGCCACATCCCGATGATGCCGGGCGTCGATTTCTTCGAGGAGATGGAGACCGCGATCCGCAACCATTTCCCCAAGCCCAAGATGCTCATCCTCAACTTTCCGAGCAACCCGACCACGCAGTGCGTGGAACTGGAGTTCTTCGAGAAGGTGGTGGCGATGGCGAAGGAATACGGCATCTGGGTGGTGCACGACATCGCCTATGCCGACATCGTGTTCGACGGCTACAAGGCCCCGTCGATCATGCAGGTGCCGGGCGCCAAGGATGTTGCGGTCGAGTTCTTCACCCTGTCCAAGAGCTACAACATGCCCGGCTGGCGGGTCGGCTTCATGGTCGGCAACCCGATCCTGTGTGCGGCCTTGGCCCGGATCAAGAGTTATCACGACTACGGCACCTTCACCCCGATCCAGGTGGCGGCGATCACCGCCTTGGAAGGCCCGCAGGATTGCGTCAGTGAGATCTGCGACATGTACCGCAAGCGGCGCGACTGCCTGGTCAAGGGCCTGAACGAAGTGGGCTGGCACGTCGAGGCGCCGAAGGCGACCATGTTCCTCTGGACCAAGATTCCCGAGCCCTATGCCCATTTGAAGTCGCTGGAGTTTTCCAAGCTGCTGCTGGAGAAGGCCAAGGTGGCGGTCTCGCCGGGCATCGGTTTCGGCGACTACGGCGACGATTTCGTGCGGTTTTCCCTTATCGAGAACGAACACAGAACCCGTCAGGCGATTCTCGGCCTGCGCGAGATGTTCAAGAAAGATGGATTGTTGAAATGAAAACGAGCAAGGCGAGTTTCAGTGAAGGCTCACGTGAGCGTAGCGAACGTTATGCCGTAACTAAGCCTATCAATGTCGGCCTGTTGGGCCTGGGCACCGTCGGCGGCGGCACCCTCACCGTGCTGCGCCGCAACAAGGAAGAAATCGCCCGTCGGGCCGGGCGCGAGATCCGCGTGGTGCAGGCGGCCGTGCGCGACCTGGCCAAGGCCCGCGCCTTCGCCGGCGAGGGTCTGGACCTGACCACCGACCCGATGGTCGTGGTCGATAATCCCGAGATCGATATCGTGGTCGAGTTGATCGGCGGCATCGAGCCTGCGCGCGAACTGGTGCTGAAAGCCATCCAGAACGGCAAGCACGTGGTCACCGCCAACAAGGCGCTGATCGCCAAGCACGGCAACGAGATCTTCGCCGCGGCGCAGGCCAAGGGGGTCATGGTCGCCTTCGAGGCGGCGGTGGCCGGCGGCATCCCCATCATCAAGGCCATCCGCGAGGGTCTGTCGGCCAACCGCATCCAGTGGCTGGCCGGCATCATCAACGGCACCACCAACTTCATCCTGTCCGAGATGCGCGACAAGGGCCTGGCCTTCGACACCGTACTGAAGGAGGCCCAGCGCCTGGGCTATGCCGAGGCCGACCCGACCTTCGACGTCGAGGGCATCGATGCCGCGCACAAGCTGGCCATCCTGTCGGCCATCGCCTTCGGCGTGCCCATGCAGTTCGATGCCGCCTACATCGAGGGCATCTCCAAGCTGACCCGCGAGGACATCCGCTACGCCGAGGAATTGGGCTACCGGGTGAAGCTGCTCGGCATCACCAAGCGGCGCGACGACGGCATCGAGCTGCGCGTGCATCCGACCCTGATCCCGGAGAAGCGGCTGATCGCCAATGTCAACGGTGCCATGAACGCGGTGCTGGTCAACGGCGATGCCGTCGGCGCCACTCTCTATTACGGCAAGGGCGCCGGCGCCGAGCCGACCGCTTCGGCCGTGGTCGCCGACCTGGTCGATGTCACCCGCCTGCACACCGCCGACCCGCATCACCGCGTGCCGCATCTGGCCTTCCAGCCGGATCAATTGACCGATCTCAAGGTGCTGCCCATCACAGAGGTGGCCACCGCGTGTTACCTGCGCATGCGCGCCCTGGACAAGCCGGGCGTGCTGGCCGACATCACCCGCATCCTGGCCGACCTCAACATCTCCATCGACGCCATGTTGCAGAAGGAGCCGGCCGAGGGCGAAGACCAGGCCGACATCATCATGCTCACCCATATCGCGCTGGAGAAGCACGTCAATGCCGCCATCGCCAAGATCGAGGCCCTGGACAGCATTGCCGGCAAGGTCACCCGCATCCGTCTGGAAGAATTGAACTGATGAAGTACGTCAGCACCCGGGGCCAGGCGCCCGCCCAGCGCTTTTCCGAAATCCTGCTCGGCGGCCTGGCGCCGGACGGCGGTCTCTATCTGCCGGAACAGTATCCCCGGTTCACCGATGCCGAACTCCAGCGCATGCGCGGCATGGGCTACCGGGAATTGGCCTTCGAAGTGCTGTCGCGTTTCGCCGACGATATCCCGGCCGCCGACCTCAAGACCATCATCGACAAGACCTATACCGCCGAAGTTTATGGCCATGGTCGCGCCGATTCCGACTTCAGCCAGATCACCCCGCTGCGCACGCTGGAGCCGGGGCTGCATATCCTCGAACTGTCGAACGGCCCGACCCTGGCGTTCAAGGACATGGCCATGCAGTTGCTCGGCAACCTGTTCGAGTACGCCTTGGACCGCGCCGGCCAGGACATCAACATCCTCGGCGCCACCTCGGGCGACACCGGCTCCGCTGCCGAATACGCCATGCGCGGCAAGAAGAACGTCCGCGTCTTCATGCTCTCGCCGCTGGAGGGCATGACCCGTTTCCAGCAGGCCCAGATGTACAGCCTGCAGGATGCCAACATCCACAACATCGTGGTCCGTGGCGTGTTCGACGACTGCCAGGATATCGTCAAGGCGGTGTCCAACGACCTGGCCTACAAGCAGCGCTATCGCATCGGCGCGGTCAACTCCATCAACTGGGGCCGGGTCTCCGCTCAGGTGGTGTATTACTTCAAGGCCTATTTTGCGGCGACGAGGTCGAACGACGAGCAGGTCGCCTTCTCGGTGCCCTCGGGCAAC
Organism: Hydrogenophilaceae bacterium; assembly: GCA_013389055.1. GTDB lineage: Bacteria > Pseudomonadota > Gammaproteobacteria > Burkholderiales > Thiobacillaceae > Sulfuritortus. Next base: position 6,132 of record JACAEC010000088.1, on the reverse strand, counting down.
TTCGGCAATGCCTGCGCCGGCCACGTCGCCCGCATGATGGGCCTGCCGATCCGCCAGATCATCGTCGCCACCAACGAGAACGACGTGCTCGACGAGTTCTTCCAGACCGGGGTCTACCGTCCGCGCACATCGAGCGAGACCCAGCACACCTCCAGCCCGTCCATGGACATCTCCAAGGCCTCCAACTTCGAACGCTTCATCGCCGATCTCACCGGCCGCGACTATGCCCAGGTGGCCGAGTTGTGGCAGGCGGTGGATCATGGTGCCAGCTTCGATCTCAAGCCGAGCGGCCTGTTCGCCAAGGTGAAGACCTATGGCCTCACCTCGGGCCACAGCAGCCATGCCGACCGCATGGCCACCATCCGCCGGGTCTGGGAACAGTACGGCGTGATGATCGACACCCATACCGCCGACGGCCTCAAGGTCGGCCTGGAGCAATGCGAGGCCGACGTGCCCTTGATCTGCCTGGAGACCGCCTTGCCCGCCAAATTCGAGGATGCCATTCGTGAGGCCCTGGGCCGAGAGCCCGAGCGGCCGCGCGGTCTGGAGAATCTTGAGTCGCTGCCGCAACGCTATGAAGTACTGGCTGCCGATACCGAGTCGGTGAAAAATTTGATCGCCGCCCACGCCAACGATTGAACTTGGATCGGCAGTTAGGGTGAACGGATTGACAGCCGCCTAAAAATTAATCAGTTAATCAGCAGATTCATCATAAATAAGTAATCATACGGACGAGTTTTTGCCCTTAATGAAATCAGCCACATAGAGCTGATAGTAAGCATCGGCGCGGGTTTCGCCGGGCTTCAAATGTCCTCTAAGTCGGATTAACTTAGAGGCCAAGAATAACGATGGGATGGATGAGAAAAGTGGAGCTTTTCAAACAGAACTTGGCGGTCGAGCCGGATGTCCAGCATTTCATCCGGCTTTCCCTCTCGGCCATCGGCGAACTGGGTGGCAACCCCTTCACGGCCTCGCTTGCCCTGCTCGAGGTCGGCCGCCGCTTGCGCAGCGCCGGCGCCGGCGCCGGCTATCCTTTGCCGGTTTCCCTGGAACTCCATGGCCTGGATGTCCGCATCAGGTGCGATACCGGTCACGACATCACCCTGGCCAAGCTGCGGGAGGATCCAAGCCCTGGTCAAATAGAACAGGTCAGCCGCACGCTTCAGAAATCTACCGAAATCAGCGACCCGGCATTCCTGCTGCGCCGCAACCAGGAAATGGCGCGCTATTTGGATGAGACCCGGGCGCGAACCGAGCGGGAACTGGCCGAGCTGCAGGCCTCGCTCGATGCCCGCCAGCAAGAATTGCACGAGACCTTGCGCCAGGCGGAGACCGATCCGCTGACCGGTTTGTGCAACCGACGCGCCTTCGACATGCGGCTCGAAATGGCCTTCCGCCGGGCGATACGCCAGCGCGGCGAGCCCTTATCCTTGCTCTTGTTCGATCTGGATCACTTCAAAGAGGTCAATGATCAGTATGGCCATCAATATGGCGATGCCTATCTCAACAAGATGGCTCAGGCCATGTTGAGTGTCATCCGCCAGGACGTCGATGGCGCCTTCCGCTTCGGCGGCGACGAATTCGCCATGCTGCTGGTGGCCGACCATGTCACCGCTTGCGACAAGGCCCGTCAGGTATTGCGGAGCATGGCCGGCAAGGTCAGCGTCGGCATCGCTTCCATTTATCCCGACACGCCGGCGACGCTGACCCTGGAGGATTATGTGCGTCAGGCCGACGATGCGCTTTACCAAGCCAAGCGGGCTGGCCGCGGCCGAGTCATCTGCTGTCCGCAAAACCAGTTGGGCTGCATCAGCGAGTGCGTGATCAAAGCCACCGCGACATGAGCCTGCTGATCGATAGTGCCAGAACCTGCCGCCTCCACTACAACAATGCAGTCCAACACGAAGCCGCCGGCATCCTCGTGCGTTCCAAACTGTTCGCCATCAGCCAGCGGCTGCACTTCAGTGACCTCAAGCGCGAAAACATGGCCCTGGTCGCTGCGGAAATGGTGACCAACCAGGTCAAATATGCAGGTGGGCGGGGCATGATCCAAATCTGGGAGCAGCCCGGCCCTACCCTCGACATCCTGGCCTTGGATTACGGCCCCGGCATCAGCAATCTCAAACTCGCCCAGCAGGACGGCTACTCCAGCACCAACACCCTGGGCAAGGGCTTGGGCAGCATCCAGCGGCTGGCCGATGAAATCCATATCTATACGCGGCCGGAAGGTGGTAGCGGCCAGGGCAAGTCCTGGACCGGCACCGCTGTCCTGGCCCGGTTCCGCAAGGGCAGTGGTGAGGCCGGCCGTTTGCCGGCGGAATTGGGGCTGTACGCCAGAGCCCTGACGGACGAGCGCTTCAACGGCGATCACCTGTATTTCCAGGCCACTGCCACCGGCCTGCGCTGGTTGCATCTGGACGGCCTGGGCCATGGCCAGAGTGCCCAGGAGGCCACGGCCAATCTGGGCGCCTGTCTGCTTGAGCATGATCGGCCCGATGCCATCATGCACGCCCTGGACGAGCGCTTGCGCGACTCGCGCGGCGCGGTAGCCATCCTGGCCGATCTCGACCTCCGGGCCCGGCGGCTGACCCTGCATGGGGTCGGCGACATGCAGGCCTATGTGGTCCAGGACGAGCGGCTCCAGCGCTACGCCTTTTCACCCGGCATCCTGGGCAAGGAATACAAGCTGCCTGCGGCGCAGCAGTTCGAGTTGGCGGCGAAGGCCGCGGTAGTCACGGTCAGCGACGGCATCCGGCGCAGCTGGAATGAAGACAGCTTTCCCGGCCTGTTCCACCTGCACCCGCAATTGATTGCCTATGTTTTAGGCAATATCATGGGCAGGATTTCAGACGATCAATCGATGTGCGTAGTGCGCCTGCCCTGATCGGGCGGCATTAGGGTAAAGGAAAAGATGATGGCGAAAACCAAGACCAGCACCATTCTGATCGAGGTGCTGAAGCTCCAGATCGGCAGCATCTCCGAAAGCATCGAGCGCGAGGGCAAGACCGTGCTGGGCGACAGCAACTTGCTGAGCCAGGAGGAGATCACCGATTTTTGCCTGGAATTCCTGCAATTGCTGATCGAACTGCTGGATTCGAAAGACCCGCACGACACCGCCTCCGCCCAGTTTCATGCCCTGGAGATCTTCTTCAACAACCTGTCCAAGCAATTGTTGATTCGGGGCGGCCGGGTCGAGGATCTGGTGCGCTACATTCAGTTCATGCAGCACACCCTGATCGAGTCGCTGGGTACCGCCAAGAACATCAGCCCTCAGGAAATCCGCGCCATCCTGCTCTATCTCTCCGGCCTGTTCAACGAGATGATCCTGGCGGTGTTTCGGGCCTATCTCGATGAAAAGGAAAAGACCATCTACGCCCAGGAGGCCGAGCTGCGCGAGACCGCCACGCCGATCACCGAGATCTGGGATGGCGTGCTCACCCTGCCGATTATCGGCACCCTGGACTCCAGCCGCACCATGGTGATCATGGAGGCCCTGCTCAATCGCATCGCCAGGGAGCATGCCGAGACCGTGGTGATGGACCTGACCGGGGTGAAGAGCATCGACTCCCAGGTTTCCCATCACCTCATCCAGATGGTGCGCGCGATTCAGCTCATGGGCTCGGATGCCATCGTCACCGGCATCCGGCCCGAGATCGCCCGGGCGCTGACCAGCCTCAACATCGACCTCGGCAACGTCACCACCCGGGCCACCTTGTCCGATGGCCTCAAGGAAGCCTTCCGGCGCATGAACATCCAGGTCGTCAAGGTATGAGCCTGGCCGGGCTGCACCTGACCCGAATCGGCCAGGGGCGCTTCCTGATGGAGCCGAACGAAGGGCTCGACGTCAGCCAACGCGACGAAGTGCTGATCGCGATCCTGACCCGCCTGCAGGAGGGCCAGGCCAGCCTGGTCTATTACGATCTGGGCAATGTGCCCTTGGTTGACGAGGTATATTACGGTTGGTTGGCGATGCTGGCCCGTGCCTGCAGCGCAATCAACGTGCGCATGATCTGCGTGCAGATGCAGCCGACCGCAGCCTTTGCCCTGTCCAGCATGCTGCAGGGGCCGCCGCCTTTCGAAACGGCCCTTTCGGTCGAGACCTAATCGATCAGGCGCATCGAGAGATCGACGGCCTTGAGGTGTTTGGTCAGGCCGCCGATGGAGATGCGGTCCACCCCGGTTTCGGCGATGGTCCGGACGCTATCCAGATCGACCCCGCCCGAGGCCTCCAGTTGGGCGCGGCCGGCAGTCAGGTGAACCGCCTGGCGCATCCCGGCCAAGTCGAAGTTGTCGAGCAGGACCAGTTTCACCCCGCAGGCCAGCGCCTCTTCCAACTGGCCGAGATTCTCCACCTCGATCTGCACGAACACCCCGGCCGGCGCCAGCTTAAAGGCCCGTTCCAGGGCCGGGCGGATGCCGCCGGCCGCGGCGATGTGGTTTTCCTTGATCAGGATGCCGTCGTAGAGGCCGACCCGGTGGTTCATGCCGCCACCGCAGCGCACCGCGTATTTCAAGGCCTGGCGCAAGCCGGGCAGGGTCTTGCGGGTGTCGTAGATGCGGGCCCGGGTGCCGGCGATGGCGTCGACATAGCGGCGGGTGATGGTCGCCACGCCGGACAGGGTTTGCAGGAAGTTCAGGCCCGAGCGCTCGGCCGTGAGCAGGGCGCGGGCATTACCGGCCACCTCGCACAGGGTCTGGCCGGCCGCAACCCGGTCGCCGTCCCGGGCCTGCCAGGTGATCTGCACCCTGGGGTCCAGCGCCCGGAAGCAGGCCTCGAACCAGGCCTGGCCGGCCAGTACCGCGTCCTCCCGGGTGATGATCCTGGCGCGGGCGGCCTTGTCGGCCGGGATCAGTTGGGCAGTCAAGTCACCGCGGTCGCCCAGGTCTTCCTCTAGGGCAGCGGCGACGTTGGCTTGGATGATTTCATTGGGCGGCAACATGCCGACATTGTATTTCCTGACGGCCCTGGTTGAAATCTGCATAGGCCTACCCAAACTAGGGATACAAGTAACCGAATTCGGGAGAGCCCCATGCGTTTCGACAAGCTGACCACCCCCTTCCAGCAGGCCCTGGCTGACGCCCAGAGCCTGGCGGTGGGCAACGACAACCCTTATATCGAGCCGGCCCATATGCTGGCCGCCCTGGTCAACCAGGACGGCGGCTCGGCCCGACCTATCCTGGAGAAGGCCGGGGTGCGGGTTGCCGCCCTGATCGACGCCTTGCAGAAATCGCTCGACCACCTGCCCAAGGTCGAGGGCGCCGGCGGCGAGATTTCAGTCTCGCGCGAGTTGAACAACCTGTTCAACCTGACCGACAAGGAGGCGCAGAAACGCGGCGACGCCTATATCGCCAGCGAGCTGTTCCTGCTCGCCGTCTGCGAGGACAAGGGCGAGGCGGGCAAGCTACTCAAGCACCACGGCGGCCACCGGGCCAATATCGAGGCCGCCATCAAGGAGGTGCGCGGCGGCGAGTCGGTCTCCTCGCAGGAAGGTGAAGGCCAGCGCCAGGCCCTGAACAAATACACCCTGGACCTGACCGAGCGCGCCCGCCACGGCAAGCTCGACCCGGTGATCGGCCGCGACGACGAGATCCGCCGCGCCATCCAGGTCCTGCAGCGGCGGACCAAGAACAACCCGGTGCTGATCGGCGAGCCCGGCGTGGGCAAGACCGCCATCGTCGAGGGCCTGGCCCAGCGCATCGTCAACGGCGAGGTGCCCGAGACCCTGAAGAACAAGCGGGTGCTGGGGCTGGACATGGCCGGCCTCTTGGCCGGCGCCAAGTACCGCGGCGAGTTCGAGGAGCGGCTGAAGGCGGTGCTGAAGGAGGTGGCCCAGGACGAGGGCCGCATCATCCTGTTCATCGACGAGCTGCACACCATGGTCGGCGCCGGCAAGGCCGAGGGCGCCATCGACGCCGGCAACATGCTCAAGCCCGCGCTCGCCCGCGGCGAGATGCATTGCGTCGGCGCCACGACGCTCGACGAGTACCGCAAGTACATCGAGAAGGATGCCGCGCTCGAGCGCCGCTTCCAGAATGTGCTCGTGGACGAGCGCAGCGTTGAGTCGACCATCGCCATCCTTCGCGGCCTGCAGGAAAAGTACGAGGTACACCATGGCGTGGACATCACGGACC
>JACAEC010000142.1 GCA_013389055.1 Hydrogenophilaceae bacterium | reverse complement strand
CCCCCCCACCCCCCCCCCCCCCCCCCTGCCATGTTTGCAGCAACGCTTTAATAGCTTTCGCAGCTAGCGCAATCATACCAGTACCGCGCCAAGCCGCGTCAGGACTGGCATTCAGGCCGGATACGCGCGGCTGCGACAATCGGTCGCATTCTGTCGCAGGGCGGCCTTCACTAGCATGCGCCACATTCATAACGAGATCGAGGAAGACATGCGCATCCATCCGCTCCTCGCGGCCTTGTTGGCCGCTTTTGCCTGCCCCGCCCTGGCCCAGGAAGCCACTTTGGCCGAAGTCACCGTCACCGGCACCCGCGAAGGCCAGGCCCTGGCCGAGACGCCGGCCACCATCGGCATCGTCAAGACGGATGCCATCGAGCAAGACAAGCCGACGCATCCCTCGCAGATCATGGGCCAGGTGCCCGGGGTCTGGGTCAACGTCACCGGCGGCGAAGGGCACATGACGGCGATCCGTCAGCCCTTGACCACCAACCCGGTCTATCTCTACCTGGAAGATGGCGTGCCCACCCGCTCGACCGGTTTCTTCAACCACAACGCACTGTACGAGATCAATCTGCCGCAGGCCGGCGGCATCGAGGTGAGCAAGGGGCCGGGCACGGCGCTCTATGGTTCCGATGCCATCGGCGGCGTAATCAACGTGCTGACCAAGGCCCCGCCCGCGCAACGCGAATTCGGCCTCTCGGCCGAGGCCGGCAGTTATGGCTGGGGCCGGCTGCTGATCGACGGCGGCGATGCCTATGAGCGCGACGCCTGGCGCGGTGGCCTCAACTTTACCCATACCGACGGCTGGCGCGATGCCACTGGCTACGACCGCCAGGCCGGCACCCTGCGCTGGGACCGTGATCTCGGTGGCGATGCGTTGTTGAAAACCGTGCTGGCCTTTTCCAACATCGATCAGCAGACCGCCGGCAGTTCGGCCCTGATCAAGAGCGATTACGAGCACAACCCGACCAAGAGCTACACCCCCATCTCCTATCGCAAGGTCGGCGCCCTGCGCTTGTCCTCGGCCTACGAGCGCGAGCAGGGCGACACCCTGGTTTCGGTGACGCCCTATCTGCGCGACAACAGCATGGAGCTCTTGGCCAACTGGTCGCTGTCCTACGACCCCACGGTGTACACCACGGCCAACAAATCTTTCGGCGTGTTGGCCAAGTGGCGGCGCGACTTCGTGCCCCTGCGGGCGCGCTTGATCGCCGGCATCGACCTCGATGTCAGCCCCGGCTCGCGCGAGGAGGATCGTCTGGCCACGCTGACCACCACTGGCAGTGGCGCCAGCAAGGTTTACCAGGTCTACACGGTCGGCACCCGCATCTACGATTACGACGTCACCTTCATCGGCGCTTCGCCCTACGTCCATGGCGAGATCTCTCCGGGTGAGCGGCTGCGGCTGACGGCCGGCCTGCGCTACGACAATCTGCGCTATCGCTTCGACAACAACTTCGGCGCCGGTTCGGTCTCCGCCTCGACCAGCGAGAACGGCGGCGCGCCGGTGACCCGGCATTACGGCCAGTCGGCCGACGCGACGGTGAGTTACGAGCATTTCAGCCCGAAGCTGGGCGCCACCTTTGCCCTGGCCAAGGACGTCGATGTCTATGGCTCATACAACCACGCCTTCCGCGCGCCGTCGGAGGGCCAGTTGTTCCGGCCGTCGGCGGCGACCACGGCCGGCGCGGCGATCACCACCGCGCAGTCAGCCCTGGCCCTGAAGCCGGTAAAGGTCAACCAGTACGAACTCGGCCTGCGCGGCAAACGTTCCGTCTTCGACTATCAGTTCGCCGTCTATCAGATCGACAAGGAAGACGACATCCTGAGCTACCGGCTGCCGGACAACTCGACCCAATCGGTCAACGCCGGCCAAACCCGGCACCGCGGTGTCGAACTGGGGCTGGGCTGGCAGATGCACACGGCTTGGCGATTGGATGCGGCCTGGTCGTATGCCAAGCACAGCTATGAGGAATGGGTGATTGCTGGCAGCAGTCCGGCCGATTACAGCGGCAAAGAGATGGAGGCGGCACCGCGGCTGATCGCCAACACCCGGCTGAGCTGGCAACCCACGGCCGCCAGCCGCGTGCAACTGGAATGGGTGCGCCTGGGTGATTACTGGATGAACCAGGCCAACACGGCGAAATACGACGGCCACGACCTCATCAATCTGCGCGGCAACTGGAGTCTGAGCAAGCAAATGTCCCTCTACGGCAGCGTGCAGAACCTGACGGATGAACGTTATGCCGAGAGCGCCTCGGTGTCGTCTGGCACCAATGTCTATGCCCCGGGCCTACCGCGCAGCTTCTATCTGGGGCTGGAGGCCAAGTGGTGAGAGTCTGGCTGAGCCTGCTGCTGCTTGGTCTGGCCGGGCTGGCCGGGGCCCAGGCCGAGCCTGTGCCCAAGCACGACATGGCGGCCAAGTGGCTGACGCGCCAGGCGGTGGCGCGACCGCTGGCGGTGGCGGCGAGCTTCGATGCCAAGGGCCGGCTGTGGGCAGCCTGGGTCGAGAGCGGTCAGTTGCGTGTCGCGCAATCCGACGATGGCCGCCACTTCACCTGGCCGGTGCTGGTGAACCCGGTGCCGGAGACGATCGCCGCCGAGGGCGAGAGCCGGCCGCAGATCGCACTAGGCGATGACGGCACGCTGCACGTGGTCTGGAGCATCGCCTTGGCCAAGCCTTACACCGGGCACATCCGCTACAGCCGCTCGACCGATGGCGGCCGCAGCTTCAGCCCGCCGATCACGCTCAACGACGATCAGGCCGAGATCAGTCATCGCTTTCCGGCCCTGCTGGTCGATGGCAAGCACGTGTTCATCGCCTGGCTGGACGCCCGTGACCGTCAGGCGGCGCAGGTGGCGGGCGAGAAGTTTGCCGGGGCCTCCTTGTATTTCGCCGAGTCCAAGGATGGCGGCGCCAGTTTCGGCGCCAATCGCCGCTTCGCCCAGCATAGCTGCGAATGCTGCCGCTTGGCGCTGGCTTGGCATCAGGCCCGGCCCCTCGCCTTCTGGCGTCATGTGTTCGACGGCAATGTGCGCGACTTCGCCCTGGCCCAGCTGACCGAACCGACCGCGATCCAGCGCGCCAGCGACGACGCTTGGAGGATCGAGGGTTGCCCGCACCACGGCGGCAGTTTGGCGGCCGACAAGTGGGGCGGGCTGCATATGGTCTGGTTCACCCAGGGCCAGACCCGGCAGGGCCTGTTCTACCGTGCTTACGATGGCAAACGTTTCAGCGCGCCGATCAAGTTCGGCAACGATGCGGCGCAGGCCGGCCATCCAGTCGTGCTCGCCACCGGAGATCGCATTACCGTGGCCTGGCTCGAATTCGATGGCAAGGCCAACCGGGTTTGGCTCATGCAGTCGAAAGACCGGGGCCGGCGTTGGTCCAAGCCGCGCATGGTGGCATCGAGTGAAGGTGCAGCCGACTACCCCATCCTGCTCGATCGCAAGGGCAAGCCACGGCTCGTCTGGCACACCGAACATGAAGGACTAACGGTGCAGGACCTGGCGAAATGAGGCGGGCAATTCGCCGGGTCTTGCTACTGACTCTGCTTTGCACAGCATCGGCCTGGGCAGATGCGCCTAAGCCATTCACAAGCGATACGCCCCAGGTCTTGGCTCAGCGCTTCGCCGGCAAGCCTTATCTCATCGCCTTCTGGTCGGTCGAGTGTCCGCATTGCCAGGGCGAGTTGGAATTGTTCGCCAAGTTGCTGCGCGAACAGCCGAGCCTGCCCTTGGTGCTGGTCGCGGTCGATGCCCCGGCCCTGGCGCCGCAGGTCGCCGAGCGCCTGATCGAATTGCATCTCAGCGATGCCGACAACTGGCAGTTCGCCGAGGCGAGGGCGGAGCGGCTGCGTTTTGTCGTCGATCGGCAATGGCGCGGCGAGTTGCCGCGCAACTACCTGTTTGATGCAAAACATCGAGCCCAGACCGCCAGCGGCGCCATCAGCGAAGACATGCTGCGACGCTGGCTGGCAATGCATCTGGATTGAGCGATGGTGCTGATGCCGGCTGCGCCGAAAGATCGCGCGCTGCTCTGGGCGATCGCCGTCTCGGTGCTGCTGCACTTGGCGGCCCTGGCCAAGGTGAGACTGCCGGAACAACCCGGATTCACGGCGGAGCCGAAGCTGCTGAGCGTGCAACTCCTGCAGCTGGCCAAGCAGGCCATGTCGCCGCCCAGGCCTCAGCCAATGGTTCGGCAGCCAGCGCCGGCAGCGGCTAAATCGCCGATGCCGCTGCTAGCGCCTGTGGCCAGCGAGGCAATGCCTGTACCGGCAGCCGCCCCCCAGCCAGCCGAGACGACAGCGGCCGTGCGTCCGTTGCCTGCGGTCGCCGCCCCTGCCGTGCCGACATCTGCGGCATCCAGCCCAGCGCCAGCCATAACTCAACCACGGTTCGATGCCGAGTACCTCAATAATCCGCGCCCAAGCTATCCTGCCCTGTCGCGCCGTTTGGGCGAAGAGGGCAGGGTATTGCTGCGGGTGCTGGTGAGCAGCGAGGGTCGGGCGCGTGAAGTACGAGTGAAAGAAAGCAGTGGCTCTGCAAGACTGGACCAGGCGGCGCGCGACGCCGTCGACCGCTGGCGTTTCGTGCCGGCCCGCCAGGGCAGCGAGCCTATCGAGGCTTGGGTGCTCGTGCCGATTACTTTCAGCTTGAGTTGAGTTACTTGCCGTGCAGGTAACGGCGGTCGTCGAAGGTCGCCACCCATTCCGGCTTGTAGACCACCAGGATGGTGATCAGCATGCCGGTGGCGAAGGCCTCGGACCAGGCCATGAGCAGGTAGAAGGGCAGGTAGTTGTCGAGCAGATAGTCCAGCGGGTAGGCGCCGGCCAGGGCGACGAATCCGGTCGAGGCGAGGCCGACGAGGGAGACGGCCAGGGCCGAGCCGAAGAAGCCGTTGAGAAAGACATAGATGAACAGATGGTTGGGCAGCTTGCGGTCGACCAGGCGATAGATGCCCCAGCTCACCGTCACCGGCAGCACGGCCATGATCAGCAGGTTGGCCGGGTAGGCGGCGTATTCGCCGTTCATCAGGGTGACCGCGGCCAGGATCAGGGCCAGGGCGAGCAGGGCGAACCAGGGCCGGAACATCAGGGTCAGCGCCGTGGCGCCGAGCAGGTGGAAGTTGAGCCCCGGCCGGATGCCGGCCTTGATCAGCCAGAGGCCGAGCACGGCGACGCAGGCGCCGGCGAAGACGTTGAGATTGTCGCGGTCGCTCAGCATGCGCCAATGCGCCTGGCGCCAGATGCCGTAGAACAACAGGCCGGTCAGCGGCCAGAGCAGCCATGACCAGAGCGCGGGGATGTGGGGTGAAATCAGGTTCATAAGGCTCGGCTATACTTCAGCGCATTTTATGCGGAAAGCGATAGTCATGCGTTTGGCCTTGTTCGACCTCGACAATACCCTGCTCGCCGGCGATTCCGATTTCGAGTGGGCCCAGTTCCTGATCGAACAGGGCGTGCTCGACCGCGAGGTCTACGAGGCGCGCAACCAGGCCTTCTACGACCAGTACAAGGCCGGCACCCTCGACATCCACGAATTCCTCGACTTCCAGTTGAAGCCGCTCGCCCGCCATCCGCGCGAGCAGCTCGATGCCTGGCATGCCCAATTCATGGCCAGGAAGGTCGTTCCCATGGTGGCCCCGGGCACCGCGGCCTTGCTCAAACAACACGCAAACGATGTCTGCGTCATCGTCACCGCGACCAACAGCTTCGTCACCCGGCCGATCGCCGATCATCTCGGCATCGCGCACCTGATCGCGACCGAGCCGGAGGCGGTGCAGGGCGAGTTCACCGGCCGCGTGGTCGGCACGCCTTCGTTCCGCGAAGGCAAGGTCAAACGGCTGGAGGAGTGGCTGGCCCTGCAGGGCAAAGGCTGGAGCGATGTCAGCGAGAGCTGGTTTTATTCCGATTCGCTCAATGATCTGCCCTTGCTCGCCCGGGTCGGCAACCCCGTGGCAGTGGACCCCGATGCCACCCTCAAGGCCCATGCCGAGCAGGCGGGCTGGCCGGTGATCAGCCTGCGCTGAAGGCCGTGTTTGTCAAAGCGGCAAAGCGGGGTAGCATTCAACAGACAAAACAAGTGGCAGGGGGTTGTATGAACTTGCGGTCACTCTTGCTGACGGTGTGCCTGGCTTGCGCGCTTACACCGGCCATGGCGGCGGAACCGATCATCATCAAGTTCTCCCATGTCGTGGCGCCCAACACCCCCAAGGGCAAGGCCGCGGATTATTTCAAGCAGCGGGCCGAAGCCGCTACCCGCGGCCGGGTCAAGGTCGAGGTCTATCCGAACAGCCAGCTCTACAAGGACGGCGAGGAGATGGAGGCGCTGCAATTGGGCGCGGTGCAGATGCTGGCGCCCTCGCTGTTCAAGTTCGGCCTGCTCGGCGTGCGCTCCTTCGAACTGTTCGGCCTGCCCTACATCTTTCCGAACAAGGACACCCTGTATCGGGTGATGGATGGCGATATCGGCAGGCAGTTGCTGGCCCAACTCGAAGCCAAGGGCATCGTCGGCCTGGCCTATTGGGATAACGGCTTCAAGCAGATGAGTGCCGATCGGCCGCTACGCCGGGTCGGGGATTTCCAGGGCCTCAAGCTGCGGGTCCAGCCCTCCGAGGTGATCGAGGCCCAGATGCGGGCCCTGGGCGGGGTGCCTCGCGCGATCCCCTTCTCCGAGACGTATGCGGCGCTGAAGAATGGCGTGGTCGACGGCACCGAGAACCCGGTGTCGAACCTCTACACCCAGCGGCTGTATGAGGTGCAGCGCTATATGACCATCTCCGATCATGGCTACCTGGGTTATGCCGTGATCGTGAACAAGCGGTTCTGGGACGGCTTGCCGGCGGGTATCCGCGCCGCGTTGGCCAAGGCCATGCAGGAGGCCACCGCCTATGAACGCCGGATCGCCCAGCAGGAGAACGATGCCACCCTGGCGGCCCTGAAGCGGCTGGGCAAGACGGAGATCCATACCCTGCCGCTGGCCGGCCGCATCGAATGGCACAAAGCCTTGCTGCCGGTGCACAAGGAATTCGAGGAGGTGATCGGCCGCGACTTGATTCAGGGCGTCTACAACATCGCGGCCCAGGTCGAGAGGGAGCGGCAGGCCGCCGGGACGACGGCCCCGCGCCAGATCCCGAACAGCATCAAGCCATGAGCCCACCCCTGCCGGGCTTGGGCTGAACGCTGCGCTGCGGGCCATGGATATCGTCGTCGTCATCCTGCCCATCTTCGCCCTGATCCTGCTGGGCTGGGCGCTCAAGCGCTGGGCCGGCACGGCCGAGGCCTTCTGGCGGGACCTGGAGCGGCTGATCTATTACGTCTTCTTCCCGGCCCTGCTGTTCCATTCCCTGTCCCATACCGAGATCGACCTAGATCAGGCCTGGCCCATGCTGGTGACCGGCATCCTGTTCACCCTGATCGGCATGGGCCTGGGCTATCTGTCCAAGGGCCTGTTCCACGACCCGCCCCGGGTGTTCGCCGCCGCCTTCCAGTGCTCGTTCCGCTTCAACAGCTATGTCGGCCTGGCCGTGGCCGGCGCCCTACACGGCCCGGCCGGCATCGCCGCCATCGGCCTGCTCATGGGCTTTCTGGTGCCGCTGGCCAACGTGGCCTCGGTCTGGGTGCTGGCCCGGCACGGCGAGGGCAACTGGCTCAAGGAGACCCTGGCCAACCCCTTGATCATGGCCACCGCCGGCGGCATCGCCTTCAGTCTGGCCGGACTGGAATTGCACCCCCTGCTCGACCATACCCTGGAGCTGCTGGCCCGCGCCTCCCTGCCCCTCGGCCTGATCGCCGTCGGGGCCGGCCTCAAGCTGGCCGGCCTCGGCCATGCCCGCGGCCACCTCTGGTATGGGGTGACGGTGAAGCTCGTCGTGCTGCCGGCCATCGCCTGGGGCATCGCGGCCGGCTTCGGCTTGACCGGGGTGTGGTTCGAGACGGCGATCCTGATGGCGGCCCTGCCCGTCTCCACCGTGGCCTATGTCCTGGCGGTGCGCATGCAGGCCGACGGCCAGGTGATCGCCGCCCAGGTGGCGGTGACCACCTTGCTGTCCATGCTTACCCTACCGATCTGGCTGGGGCTGGCCCGGGCCTAGGAGCGATGCACTGGGAAACGGTCGGGACCGGCGAAGTCTGCAGGGCGGCAGGTCAGCCTGATTCGGATCGATGAGAATTCACGACAAACTTAGGTATCCGGGGCTGTCTAGGTAGAACTAGTCTAATTTGTCGGTTACCATCGTAGCGACTTCATCCAGCCATAAGATCAATATGACCTTGAAAAACAAGATTATCGGGGTGGTCGGGGTGGTTGCCGCATTGCTGCTTATGCTTTTTGCCGGCAGCACCTATCTCACGGCGGAACTCAAGGCGGCGATCATGCAGCGCGAGGCGAACGACGTGCCAAGCAAAGCGGTACTGCATTTCCGCTACCACGTTTCACAGGTGCAGCAGTTCATCACCGACGCCGGGGCAACGGGCGACAGGGGCAGCATCGACGAGGCGACCGCTCACCTGGAAGCGGGCAACAAGCAGCTCGATATCATTGAAGCGTCGCTGCCGGCCGAGGCCGAGCGCATCGCCCTGCTCAAGAAGCGTTTCCGTGAGTTCTACGACGAAGGCCTGAAAATGGCGGACGCCTATATCCAGGGCGGACGCGAGGCCGGCAACCAGATCATGAAGATGCCGGACACGGGCTTCGATGCGCGCGCCGCGGCGCTGGTGGAGTCACTCGACCCCTTGGTGACGCAACTGGAAGCGACGAATGCACAGCTGCAGCAGGAGGAGTTCGCGACAGAGCAACGCAGCCACGTGCTGCTCCTGGCAGCCGAGGCGCTCATCCTGATCGTGGTCATCGCTGCCCTGGCGTGGCTGGGCAAGGATATCTGGCGTCGAATCGGCGGGGAACCCGCCTATGCCGTCGAGGTGGCCCACCGCATCGCCGGCGGCGATCTGGTCTCGCCGGTGGCGGTGGCAAGCGGTGATGACAGCCTGTTGGGCGCCATGCGGCAGATGCAGTCGGATATCAGGCAGACCGTGTTGCAGATCATCCGCGATGCCGAGGGCGTGGCGGCTACGGCGGCTCAACTGGTGGCGGGCTCGGGCAATGTGGCGGAGGGTTCCCGTCGGCAATCGGCATCGGCTTCTGCCATGGCGGCTGCGGTCGAGGAAATGACCGTCAGCGTCGGCCAGATTGCCGACAATGCCAGCGAGGCGCGCGAGGCAGCCAGGCACTCCGGGGCCCTGTCCGAGCAAGGTGAGGTGGTGGTCGATAGTGCCGTGCAGGAAATGCGCAATATCGCTTCATCCGTCAACGAGTCCTCGAAAATCATCGCCGACCTGGATGCGCATTCTCGGCAGATCGCCGATATCGTCAATGTCATCCGGGAGATTGCCGACCAGACCAATCTGCTGGCGTTGAATGCGGCCATCGAGGCGGCGCGCGCCGGCGAGCAGGGGCGTGGCTTTGCCGTGGTTGCGGACGAGGTCAGGAAGCTGGCGGAGCGGACTTCGCAATCCACCCATGAAATTTCCGGGATGATCGGGCGCATTCAACAGGGCACGCAGAGTGCCGTCGAGAGCATGCGGCAGGGTGTCGACATGGCCAACGAGGGCATGGCCATGGCTACCAAGGCGGGCGAGTCGATTGTCGAGATCAAGATGGAGGCCTCCCGTTCGGCCAGCATCGTCGGCGACATCTCGGATTCGATCAAGGAGCAGAGTGCGGCGACCCAGGAGATTGCCGGTAACGTGGAGCGCATTGCCCAGATGTCGGAGGCTAATAGCATCGAAGCTGGGCGCAGCGCGGAGGCAGCACAACAGATGCTGAGGCTGGCGGAAACGCTGAAAGAACATGTCAGCCGGTTCAGGATCGCCTAAGCCCCGGCGACGATCGAACAACCCAATTGAATCGAGCAACCTAAATTAAGGAAAGATTTCAGGTCATCATGAAAAACAATACTTCCGCTCCGGCATGGAAATATCTCGCATTTGCAGTTGCCGCAATGGCCGTGTCGCCGGCGGCACTGGCCTATCACCCCCTGACCACCGACGACACCGGCACCCAGGGCGCCGGCGGCAACCAGTTGGAGGCGTCCTACGACTATGCCATGAGCAAGGAGGCCGGCGTCAAAGCCAAGGAGCGCAGCGTTCCCTTGACCTACACCCGCGGCCTGAGCGATGCCCTCGATGTCTATGTCGGGCTGCCGCATGTCTCCGTGTCCGAGACCGGCAGTGCGACCGAGCGCGGCTGGGGCAATGTGGCCATCGGCGCCAAGTGGCGCTTCTACGAGAACGAGGCGAGCAAGCTCAGTTTCGCCGTGCGCCCCGAGGTCGTGCTGCCGGTTTCGCGCAGCGACGAGGAAAAAGGCCTGGGCAGCGCCGAGACTTCCTACGGCGTGGTCTTCATCGCCACCCAGGAGACCTCGTTCGGCGAGCTGCAAGCCAACCTGGAAGTCAGCCGGACCAATTACGACCTGGACCAGAATCGGGCCGACAACCGGGAGAATTTCTACCGCCTTTCGGTGGCGCCGGTCTGGCAGGTGAACGAGCAGTGGAAGCTGGCACTCGATGTCGGCATGCAAACCAATGCCGATGTGACCAAGGATCGGTGGATGGGCTATGTCGAACTCGCTGCGGTCTATTCGCCCAACGAGGACCTCGACTTCGGTCTCGGCCTTACCCGCGACGTGCGGGATGGCGCAGCCGAATCGACTGCCGCTACCCTTGGCGTGACCTGGCGGTTCCGCTGACCCTTAACTGACCTCCGGCCGCTCAGGTGCGGCCGGCGCTGTCAGGTTTTCCTTCTCCTCCCTCAGCTGCAAGCGCCACATCTCGGCATAGCGGCCATTCAGCTTCAGCAGTTGTTCATGCCGGCCGCGCTCGACGATGCGGCCGGCCTCCATGACCAGGATCTCGTCGGCATCGACCACGGTGGACAGCCGATGGGCGATGACCAGGGTGGTGCGGTTTTCCGAGATGCGTCGCAGTTCTTCCTGGATGGCCTTTTCCGTGGCCGAGTCGAGCGAGGAGGTGGCCTCGTCGAAGACCAGGATGGGCGGGTT
>JACAEC010000141.1 GCA_013389055.1 Hydrogenophilaceae bacterium | reverse complement strand
GCTGGGAAGTGGGCGGCGGCTCCATCCGTATCCATCGCGAGGCCGTGCAGGAGAAGGTGTTTGCCGCGCTCAACATCGGTGAGGCAGAGCGGCGCGAGAAGTTCGGCTTCCTGCTCGATGCCCTCAAGTTCGGTGCGCCGCCGCACGGCGGCTTGGCCTTCGGCCTCGATCGATTGGTCGCGCTGATGACCGGCGCCGAGTCCATCCGCGACGTCATCGCCTTCCCCAAGACCCAGCGCGCCAACGACCTGATGACCCAGGCGCCCAACGTGGTCGACGAGAAGCAGTTGCGCGAACTGCACATCCGCCTGCGGCAGAAGGCGCCGACCGAGGCCGCCAAGGGCTGAACGGCTTCGTCAGGCTGAAGCAAAAGGGCGGCCTCGGCCGCCCTTTTGCTTTTCTGAGGCCGGTTTAGGGGGGGCAGGTCGAGCCGTCGGTGAAGCCGATCGAGCCGGTGATGGTAGTACCAAAGGGTACGATACACGCTCCCGCCGCCCGCACGTTGCCCGAGCCGCTCACAGCAAGGGGGCCGGGGCCGGCCCCCTCCCCCCCGAGCCTGATGGCAACTGAAGTGGCGCCGGCGGCGCTCAGGGTGTTGTTGTTCACGACGGCACTGTAGGTGCCGCCGAAGTCTGTTTGCACATCCAGGGCGATCGCAATGCCGGCCGAGTTGGCGCTGAGGCTGTTGCCGGTGACCGTGATGTTGTTGGAGTCCCGCAGAGTCAAAGCCACTCCCCCAGCGGTGATGGTGTTGTTGGCGATGGTGGCGCCGCTGATGCTGCCGAAGGGAGATACGCCGGCCCCGCCGCTGCTGATGGTCATCCCCCGCAGCACGCTGTTGTTGGCCAATCGGATTGCGGCGTCGGCAGCGCCCGTGGCCGAGACGGTGGCCGTGGGGGTGGTCAGGCTCGCGCTGCGGCCGGAGGGCGTGGTGACGCTGAGCGTGCCGGCGCCCATCAGCGTCTGCCCCGTTTGCAGGATGACGCTGGCCGTGGTGTTGAAGCTGCCGGAGAGGATGACCGTGCTGTTGGCGCCGGCGGCGGCCACCGCGCCCGGCAGGGCGGCGCCGGTGGTCGTGGCGCTCGAGATGACGGTGACCGCGGTCCCGTTCGCCAGTTGGCTGGCGGTCTCCACCAGGGTCGAGGCGACCCGGCTCTGGGTGACGATGTCGACGTCGCGCACGACGGGCGCGGTCATCCGCCGGGCCTGGGCGCTGAGCTGGCCGTGCCGGCTTGCCTTGTCCAGCGGGATGCGCAGGCGCAGGCCGAGGAACTGCTGGCTGCCGCGGACGCTGTCGTATTGCGCCTCGGCGCTGAAGAACAGCCGGGCGCCCTTCCACAGCGAGGGCAGTTCCTCCAGGGCCAGTTCGGCCCGCACCCGGGGGCCGGCCACCATCACCTTGTCGTCGCTGAAGCGGTAGCCGCCGAAGTAAAGCCGGAGCTGGCGCGGGTCGTCGCGGTCGAATAGCGGCGTGCGCCAGCCAAGTTCCGCATCGAAGCCGGCGAGGGCGCGCTCCTCGCGCGTGGTGGTGGTGACCTGGATCGAAGCGCCGGAGAGGCTGGCGCTGCTGTCGCTGCCGAGGCTCCGCACCCGGTCGCCGAAGGGCAGGTAGAGGTTGGCGCGCCAATCCCAGTCGCGGCCCCAGGGCCTCGGCACCCAGGGTGGCCTGGTTGAAATAGTTGCCATGATTCGAGCGGCGCCGGTCGAAATAGCCGTAGGCGCCTAGGTTCCAGCCGCTGGCCTGCATGCGGCGCCAGCCCAGGCCGAGGTTGACCTCGCGGCTGTCGTGGTCGTCGAAACGGCCGCGCAGATTGGCGAAGACCAGGCTGCGGCCGTCCTGGCGCAGGGGCAGGAAGAAATCGGCCTCGCCCAGCGAGCGCTGGCTGCCGAACTTGCCTTCGAGGTCGAGGTGGGCGCCCCACTGCGGCGCGGGGCCGCCGGTTTGCGCCAAGGCGTTGAAGGCGAGCACGGCCAAGCCGGGTAGGGCGATGCCTTGCCAATGCCGGATGCGGTTCATGCTGTCGTTCCCACCGTTTGTTTCGCCAGCCGGAAATGCCGACGCCGTTCTCTACTTTTAATAGATCGTGTGGCGAGGCGGATCGGAACTTGTCCGGGCCGCCGCGGCCTGAAACAATCCGGCCATGCCTTACAAGATTCCCGTCTCGGTCCTGGTGGTCATCCATACCCCGGATTTGCAAGTCCTCCTGCTGGAACGGGCCGATCATCCGGGCTGGTGGCAATCGGTCACTGGCAGCCAGGATGCCGGCGAGGCCCTGATCGACACCGCCCGGCGCGAGGTGCGCGAGGAGACCGGCCTCGATGCGGCCGACTTCGTGCTCAGCGATTGGGGCTATCACACCGTCTACGAAATCTACGAGTGCTACCGGCACCGCTACCCGCCGGGCACCACCTACAACACCGAGCACGTCTTCGGCCTGCTCGTACCCGGGCCCTTGGCCGTGAAGCTCGCCCCGCGCGAACACCTGAGTTTCAAGTGGCTGCCCTGGCAGCAAGCGGCCGAGCAATGCTTTTCGCCGAGCAATGCCGCGGCGATTCGCCGGCTGGGGGAGGGGATGAAATGACGCTGTTGACGGTCTGGCAGGGCGACATCACCACCTTGGGTGTCGATGCCATCGTCAACGCCGCCAACGAAAGCCTGCTGGGCGGCGGTGGCGTCGACGGTGCCATCCATCGCGCTGCCGGTCCCGAGCTTCTGGCGCATTGCCGGGGCCTGGGCGGCTGCCCGACCGGCCAGGCCCGGATCACCCCCGGCTTCCGCCTGCCGGCCAAGTGGATCGTGCACACCGTCGGCCCGGTCTGGCGCGGCGGCCGGCAGGGCGAGGCCGAGCTGCTGGCGAGCTGCTATCGGCAGAGCCTCGCCCTAGCCTTGCAGCATGAGGCCAAGCGCATCGCTTTTCCGGCCATCAGCTGCGGCGTCTACGGCTATCCCTTGGCGCAGGCAGTGCAGATCGCGGTCGATACGGTGCGCACCTGGTGCCGGGAACAGCCCGGCCTCGACGAGGTGATTTTCGTCTGCTTCGGCGGGCCGGCTTGCCAGGCCTATCGTGACGCGCTGTCTCAACAGGCGTTATAGTTTCGCCGGAAACCACCGATAACGAATTATCCGGATACCGATGACTGCCATGATGCGAATTGCCCCGCTGCTGCTGATCCCCTTTCTCCTTGCCGGTTGCGATGTGGTCAAGGACCGCATGGGCATCAAGGACCCCGCCAAGGTCGAGGCCGAGGCCAAGGCGATTGGCGCTTCCTGCCGGCTGTCCGGGCGTGGTCTGGAAGACTGCTACAGCCTCAACGAGTCCTACCCCAAGGCCCCGATCTATGCCGGCTGGAAGGAAATGAACGAATACATGGCCCAGCGCAATATGGAGGCTCAGCCGCCGCAGGTGGACGAGACGGGCAAGGCCGCCGATGCGGCGCACGGCGAGACCGCGAAGGAGCCGGCCAAGGAAACGGCGAAGGGGGCGGCGAAAGAGGCCACGCCAGCCAAGGATGCCGCGAAGGAGCCGGCCAAGGACGCCAAGCCCAAGTCGGACAAGGAAGCCAAGATCAAGCTGCCCGACCTGGCCAAAGAGGCCGCCGCCGCCAAGCACTAGCCGGCTGCCGGACGTAAAATAGGCGCATGAGCCAGCCTCTGCGCATCGCCAGCTACAACATCCATAAAGGCTTGTCGTTCTTCAACGGCCGCATGGTCGTGCACGAACTGCGCGACCGCCTGGTCAGCCTCAACGTCGATCTGGTGTTCCTGCAGGAGGTGGTCGGCGAGCACGCCCTGCATGCCGGCCGTTTCGAGACCTGGCCGGTCGAGCCGCAATACGAATTCCTGGCCGACCAGATCTGGCCCGAGTTTGCCTATGGCAAGAACGCGGTCTACGACCACGGCCACCACGGCAATGCCATCCTCTCGCGCTATCCCATCCTGCGCTGGGACAACCTCGACATCTCCGCCCATGTCTTCGAAAGCCGCGGCCTGCTCCACTGCGAGATCGCCGTGCCCGGCTTCGACCAGCCGCTGCATGCCATCTGCCTGCACCTGGCGCTGACCGAGGCGGGCCGGCGCAAGCAGCTGCGCATCGTGTCCGAGCGCATCCACGCCCTGGTGCCGGACGAGGCGCCGCTGATCATCGCCGGCGACTTCAACGACTGGCGCCGGCGCGCGGCCAGTTACATGGCGCACGAATTGCATCTCAAGGAGGTGTTCGAGGTCGCCCATGGCCGGCCGGCGCGCAGCTTCCCGGCGGCCTTTCCCCTGTTCACGCTCGACCGCATCTACGTCCGCGGCTTCGAGGTCGACTCGGCCCATGTCCTGCACGGCAGTCGCTGGCGCCGGCTGTCCGATCACGCGCCGCTGACGGCAGAATTGCGGCCCACACAACTGCAAGCCGCCGGCTGAGATGAAGGGGGTCGGCGGCAACCGCATCACCCTGCTGGAAAACGGCGGCCAATACTTCCCCGCCCTGCTCGGCGCCTTCGAAGGCGCCGAACGGGAAATCCATCTAGAGAGCTACATTTTCGAACTGGATGCGATCGGCGTGGCTGTGGCCCAGGCCCTCATGCGTGCGGCCCGACGCGGGGCCAGAGTGCGGGTGCTGCTCGACGGCTTCGGCGCTCGCCTGCTGCCGCAGGCCATCCAGGCAGAATGGGCGGCGGCCGGCATCGACCTGCTGTTCTACCGGCCCGAACTGGCCATGTTCAAGCTGCGGCGGCATAGGCTGCGGCGGATGCACCGCAAGCTTGCGGTGGTCGACGGCCGCATCGCCTTCGTCGGCGGCATCAACATCATCGACGACCTGCATGGCCCGGCCATGACCGCGCCGCGCTACGACTACGCGGTCCAGGTCGAGGGCCCGCTGGTGGCAAGGGTGCACCAGGCGGCGCGCCACCTCTGGCAATTGGTCCAATGGAGCCGCCTGCGTGTGCGGGCACAACAGGAGAGCTGGCTGACACCGAAGCCGGAGAAGGTGGGTCAGCAGCGGGCCGAGTTCCTGGTCCGCGACAACCTGGGCAATCGGCGGCGGATCGAACAGTCCTATCTCTGGGCCATCGGCCATGCCCGTCAGGAAATCCTTATCGCCAATGCCTATTTCCTGCCCGGCCTGCGTTTCCGCCATGCCCTGCTCGATGCGGCCCGGCGCGGGGTGAAGGTCACGCTCATGCTGCAGGGCCGGGTCGAATATCGCCTGCAGCACTATGCCTCGCGCGCCTTGTATCGGCAGTTGCTGGAACACGGCATCGAGATCTTCGAATACCAGCGCAGCTATATGCACGCCAAGGCCGCGGTGGTCGACGGCCGTTGGGCCACGGTCGGCTCCAGCAACATCGACCCGTTCAGCCTCTTGCTCGCGCGCGAGGCCAATGTCGTGGTGCACGACGAGGGCTTCGCTGTCGAGCTCGCGGCCAGCCTGCGTCGAGCCATGGCCGAGGGCGCCCACCAGGTACACCGCAGCCATTGGCGGCGCCTGCCCTGGTATGTGCGTTGGCTGCACGGCGCCAGCCTGGGCTTGGTCCGCCTGCTCATGGGCTGGCTCGGCTATGCCCAGCGCTTCGAGGCCGGTGGTCGGCGCCAGCGCAGGCGAGCCAAGCCGGTTGAAGCCTAGGCGCGGCGCGCCGTCAGCAGAAACACCGGATAGGCGCGTACGCCCGCTTCAGTCTCCTTGACGATCTCGAACACGGTGTCGAAGCGGATGTCGGTGAAGCCGGCCCGTTCGGCCTTGGCCGTCAGCGCCGCGCGGTCGAAGCCGTGATGCACCTCGATCTCGGGGCCGTGGAAGGAGCCGTCCTCCGCATCGAGGTCGGCGATGCACAGATGGCCGTCCGGATTCAGCAACGCATGGAAGACTTGCAGGATCTTATCCGTGTCCGGGATGTGGTGCAGGGTCATGGCGCTGTAGATCAGGTCGTAACGCTCGTCCGGCAGCGGCTCGGCGGTGAGGTCGGCCTGGCGCACGGTCATGTTGCTGACATTCTGCTCGGCGATCTTTTCCCGCAGCACCTCCAGCATGCCGGCCGAACTGTCCTTCAGGGTGATCCGGCCCAGCACATCCTTCAGGGGAAAGCTCAATAGACCGGTGCCGCAGCCGTAGTCGAGGGCGCTCATATTGCGGTCGAGAGCGACCCGCCGGTGGATGGCCTCGGCGATCTTGCGTGCGCGTTCGACGAAGACGGGGTTGCTGTCCCAGCGGCGGGCCTTGCTGTCGAAATCGATCATCTGGTTTTCCTTAGCGGCGGCTGCCGAGCAGCGAGCCGAGCACGCCGCGGATGATGGCGCGGCCGAGCTGGCTGCCGATGGCGCGCGCCGCGCTTTTGACCATGGCCTCGGTCACGGTCTGCCGGCCGCTGCCCGAGGTACTGCTTGGCGCGCGGGCGGGTG
>JACAEC010000156.1 GCA_013389055.1 Hydrogenophilaceae bacterium | reverse complement strand
GCTTGCGGCGGCGGCGCTCGGTTTCGTCCATGGCGCGGCGCATGGAGTCGGTGATCTTGTCGGCGTAGAGGATTGCGGTGCCGTGCAGGTGGCGGGCGGCGCGGCCGATGGTCTGGATCAGGGAACGCTCGGAACGCAGGAAGCCTTCCTTGTCCGCGTCCAGGATGGCGACCAACGAAACCTCTGGTATATCAAGGCCTTCGCGCAACAAGTTAATGCCGATCAGCGCATCGAACACCCCCAGGCGCAGGTCGCGGATGATCTCCACCCGCTCCACCGTGTCGATGTCCGAGTGCAGGTAGCGCACCTTGATGCCGTGGTCGGCGTAGTACTCGGTCAGGTCCTCGGCCATGCGCTTGGTCAGGGTGGTGACCATGACCCGCTCGCCCTGCGCCACCCGCAGGTTGATCTCGCTCATCAGGTCGTCGACCTGGGTGGTGACCGGGCGCACGATCACCACGGGGTCGACCAGGCCGGTCGGCCGCACCACCTGCTCCACCACCTGCTGCTGGTGCTCGGCCTCGTAGGGGCCGGGCGTGGCCGAGACGAACACGGTCTGGCGCATCATCCGCTCGAATTCGTCGAAGCGCAGCGGCCGGTTGTCCATGGCCGAAGGCAGACGGAAACCGTAATTGACCAGGTTTTCCTTGCGCGCCCGGTCGCCCTTGTACATGGCGCCGATCTGCGGCACGGTGACGTGGGATTCGTCGAGGAACATCAGGGCATCGGGCGGCAGGTAGTCGATCAGGGTCGGCGGCGGCTCGCCCGGATTGCGGCCGGAGAGGTAGCGCGAGTAGTTCTCGATGCCCTTGCAGAAGCCCAGTTCGGACAGCATCTCCAGGTCGAAGCGGGTGCGCTGCTCGATGCGCTGGGCCTCGACCAGCTTGATATTGTCGGCATAGAACTTGATCCGCTCGGCCAGCTCGACCTTGATGCCCTCGATCGCCCGCAGTGTGGTCTCGCGCGGGGTGACGTAATGGCTGGACGGGTAGACTGTGAACCGCGGCACCTTGTGTAGCACCTGGCCGGTCAGCGGGTCGAACACCGAGATGGCCTCCACCTCGTCGTCGAACAGCGACAGCCGCACCGCCGTTTCGGCGTTTTCCGAGGGGAAGATATCGATCACGTCGCCGCGCACCCGGAACACGCCGCGCTTGAACTCCAACTCGTTGCGCTGGTATTGCATCTCGGTCAGCCGGCGGATCACCTCGCGCTGGGGCACCTTATCGCCCTGCCTGAGGTGCAGGATCATGTGGTGGTATTCCGAGGGGTCGCCGATACCGTAGATGGCCGAGACCGTGGCCACGATCACGCAATCCGGCCGCTCCAGCAGGGCCTTGGTGGCCGACAGGCGCATCTGCTCGATGTGCTCGTTGATGCTGGAGTCCTTCTCGATGAACAGGTCGCGGGCCGGGACATAGGCCTCCGGCTGGTAATAATCGTAGTAGGAAACGAAATACTCGACCGCGTTGTTCGGGAAAAACTCGCGGAACTCCGAATAGAGCTGGGCCGCCAGGGTCTTGTTCGGCGCCATGACGAAGGCCGGCCGCCCGGTCCGGGCAATGACGTTGGCCATGGTGTAGGTCTTGCCCGAGCCGGTCACCCCGAGCAGGGTCTGGCAGCGCATGCCCTGTTCGATCCCTGAGATCAACTGGGTGATGGCGGTCGGCTGGTCGCCCGAGGGCTCGAACGGCTGGTGCAGCTCGAAAGGGCTATTGGGGAAGGTGACGATCACAGGTAGAATTTCGCGCGCGAAAACCGAACAATGTTATCAGGTCGAACCCAGCTCACGCGCGACGATTTGCAAAAGGCCCCATCTTGGAACTCTCCAACCGCGTCAAGAACATCAAGCCCTCTCCCACCCTGGCCGTGTCGGCCCTGGCGGCCAAGCTCAAGGCCGATGGCCGCGACATCATCGGCCTGGGCGTGGGCGAACCCGATTTCGACACCCCGCAGCACATCAAGGATGCGGCCATCGCAGCCATTGACCAGGGTTTTACCAAATACACCGCCGTCGGCGGCACGCCGAGCCTGAAACAGGCCATCGTCGACAAATTCAAGCGGGAAAACGGCCTCGACTACACCGCCAAGCAGATCCTGGTCTCCTGCGGCGGCAAACAGGGCTTCTACAACCTGGTCCAGGTCTACATCAACCCGGGCGACGAAGTCATCATCCCCGCTCCCTACTGGGTCTCCTACCCCGACATCGTGGTCCTGGCCGACGGCAAGCCGGTCATCGTCGAGGCCGGCATCGAGCAGGGCTTCAAACTCAGCCCGGCCCAGATGGAAAAGGCCATTACCCACCGGACCCGGATGCTGGTGATCAACAGCCCGTCCAATCCGACCGGCGCCCTCTACAGTCTGGACGAACTCAAGGCCCTGGGCGAGGTATTGCACAAGCATCCGAAGGTACTGATCGCCACCGACGACATGTACGAGCACATCCGCCTGGTCGATACCCCCTTCGTCAACATCCTCAACGCCTGTCCGGACCTCTACGAGCGCACCGTGGTGCTCAACGGCGTGTCCAAGGCCTATGCCATGACCGGCTGGCGCATCGGCTATACCGCCGGCCCGGCCGACCTGATCGCGGCCATGGAGAACATCCAGTCGCAGAGCACCTCCAACCCCACCTCGATCTCGCAGGTGGCGGCCGAGACCGCGCTCAACGGCGACCAGAGCTGCATCCAACCCATGCTGGCGGCCTTCAAGGAGCGGCACCGCTTTGTGGTCGACAGCCTGAACGCCATGCCCGGCGTGAAATGCGTGGAGAGTGGCGGTGCCTTCTATGCCTTCCCCGACATGCGCGGCGCCATCGAAGCCCTGTTCGCCGCCGGCAAGCTCACCGCCAAGACCGACATGGCCCTGAGCCAGTACCTGCTCGACCATGGCGTCGCCGTAGTGCCCGGCTCGGCCTTCGGCGCCGAAGGCTATATCCGGCTGTCCTTCGCCACGTCGATGTCCAACCTGGAAAAGGCACTGGAACGCATCGCCAAGGCGCTGGCCTGAGCCTTATTTGAAGAGCTTTTCCAGGGCCTGACCAGCCTTGGAGCCGATTGCGGTGCCCAGCCCCGGCCCCAATAGGCCGGTGCCCACCGCAGCCCCCGCCAACGCCATCCCGCTCGGCAACAGAATCGCGTCCTGCACCGTGCCGCTCACGTTCAGCGGCACGGCGACCAGGGTAGCCGTCCCCTTCAGCTCCACAGTCACCTGACCTGACAGTTCCTTGGCCGGGCTGATCGCCACGTCGCCTTCGGCATTCAGAATGCCGGAACTGATCTTGATTTCGCGCAAACGATATTGTTTGCCCTCGACCTCGGCGATGCCGGACAAATGATCGAACCGGGTTTGGCCGCCACGCGCACCCTGCCGGGTCAGCAGCTTGGCCGCTTGGGCCAGGTCGACCTTGTCGAGCACGCCGTCCTCGACCTCGAAGCGGAACGTGGCCTGCAGATGATCGACCAGGGTGGCCGGCGTCCGGGCCACCATCCGGAAACGGCCATCGGCATGCAAGCGACCGCTGAAGGCACTGGATGGGCTCAACATCTTGACGATCTGGGCGACCTCCACGCCCACGGCCTTGCTGGTGCCGGTGGCCTGCCAATCGTCACCCCAGTCCAATCGGGTCGAGGCCTGCAAATCGCCGCCATAAAGCCTGGCGTTGAGTTGGGACAGATCGAGGGCATGCTTGCTCAGCTTGCCTTGGCCTTGCAGGCTGTCGAACACCAAGGCCGGCTTGATCGGCAACTTGAATCGCTTGCCCTGGAACGCCAATCGATACCCACCCTGAGTTTCAGGCAGCAGGGATATGCTGAGGCTGCCGTCCTCCGGCCCTGCCTGCACCGATTGCAATCCGGCATCACCCAAGCGGACGTCTGCTTGTAACGGCCCCCATTTGAGGGTACCCAAATCCAGATTCAGTCCGCGTAATTCCACGCGGCGCACCGCCACCGTCTGCGGCCCGGGTTGTGGCTTGGCCCATTCCGGGATTCGACTCAATAGGCCGGGATTCACGGTCATGTCGCGTAAAGCGACAGAGTGAATCACCTTGACATCACTCAACAGGGAAAACAGATCCGGCGTCACCGTCACCGAGCCGATCTTCAGCGGCGGCTGCGCGCCGATGGTCAGATCAGAGAGCGTGGCGGCCGGCCATGGCAGCAAGGTGAAACTCAAGCGGCCTATGTTTACCGGCTCGCCCAGCTTCTCCGAGGCCATCGCCTGCAAGGCGGATTTGTATCTGTCGGTCGGGATCAGGAAAGGCAAAACCAGCAGAACAGCCAGCAGGAGCAACAGGCCGACCAGCCCGATCTTCCAACCCTTCATAAGCTGCATTAGAGCATCGCATCTGTTGACCGAAAACAGCCAACAGCCTATCATACGCGCCTCTCAATTCCCCGATAGCTCAGTCGGTAGAGCGACGGACTGTTAATCCGCAGGTCCCTGGTTCGAGCCCAGGTCGGGGAGCCAGATATGAAAAGGCCCACAGCGATGTGGGCCTTTTCATTTTGCTCCGCAATTCATGATTTACACCTTAGCGATCGAGCAATCCGCAGATTCTCGGCGCCGAGGTTCCGCGATGGCCATCCAATTCGCGCCTAATCAGAAAAAATAGCGCGGGCGGGGCTTCTGCCCCCGGGTTTAACTCGCCTTGCCCTGCCGCCTGGCCCGCAGCGCCTCGATGTATTGCAGCCGCTGGCGGACTTCGTCTTCTTCCTCGAGCATGACCACCTCGGCCTCGAACTGGAGCAGCTCGATGGCTTGGCGACCGAGCCGGTCGAACTCGCGACGGACAATCTCGGCCAGGGCGCGGTCAAAATTTCGGTCTTCCCAGACGGGCGTGGCACCGACACCCGCTTGGAAGTTGACGACAGTCTTAATCTCGACGCGGCCAAGCGTACCGGGCTCGCCAGTGTGGTTCTGGCGCATGCCGACTTTCTTGAAATAGCTGGC
>JACAEC010000068.1 GCA_013389055.1 Hydrogenophilaceae bacterium | reverse complement strand
CACCCGGGGCGCTTGATTACCTTCGGATAATTGGAGTTAGGGATATTTAAATGAAATTCGGTATTTTGGTTAACGAAGGGCCGTACAACCATCAGGCGACTGATTCGGCCTACCAATTCGCCAAAGCGGCCATCGAAAAGGGGCACAAGGTTCCCCGTGTATTCTTCTATCACGACGGCGTCTACAACTCGACCCGCCTGACCGAGCCGCCGCAGGACGACCGCAACATCGTCGCCCGCTGGTCCAAGCTGGCTGAAGAGCACAATGTTGATCTGGTTGTTTGCGTTGCCGCCGGCCTGCGCCGCGGTATTAAGGACGAGGTGCTTGCCCCTGGTTTCCGTATCTCTGGCCTCGGTCAGTTGGTGGAAGCGGGCATCCAATACGATCGCCTCGTGACGTTCGGTGATTAAGGAGTTGTATTGTGAGTGACGTGACTGGCGGGATTGATATGGATGACGAAACCGAAGGCGTAGTCAAGAAGTTCATGTTCGTGAACCGCAAGGCGCCTTATGGCACCATCTATGCCCTGGAGTCCCTGGAGGTCGTGCTGATCTCTGCGGCCTTCGACCAAGACGTGAGCCTGGCCTTCGTTGACGACGGTGTCTACCAGATCGTCAAGGGCCAACACACCAAAGGTATCGACCAGAAGAACTTCTCGCCCACCTATCGTGCCCTCGAAGGCTACGATATCGAGAAGCTCTACGTCGACAAGGACTCCCTCGCGGCCCGCGGCCTGACCGAGGAAGACCTCCTGGTGGACGTGCAGGTTCTGGATTCTGCCGCCATGGCCGCCGCCATGGCCGAGCAAGACGTCGTCATCAGCTTCTAAGGAGAGACGAACATGCTACACATCGTCAACAAATCGCCCTGGGAGCGGAATGCGCTAGATACCTGCCTGCGTCTGGCGACCAAAGGTTCTGCCGTGCTGCTGATCGAAGATGCCGTGTATGCGGCAACCAAGGGCAGCGCGGTTTCGGCGAAAGTTCAGGCAGCCATGGCTAACCTGAAAGTTTACGCCCTTGCCCCCGACATGGAAGCGCGCGGCGTTGCCGGGCGCGTCATGGAAGGTGTCAATCTTGTGGACTACAACGGGTTTGTCGACCTCGTTGCCGAACACAGCAACTGCCAGTCTTGGTTGTAATTTAAATTAAGGAGTTTGAGCATGCCTATCGTGAATATCGCCGGCAAAGACGTAGAGGTGGATGAGGAAGGCTACCTGACCAACCTGGCCGACTGGAACGAAGACGTCGCCGCCTATCTGGCCCAGGAAGAGAAAGTCGAAATGACCGACAGCCATTGGGAAGTCGTCAACTTCCTGCGCGAGTACTACAGCGAGTACCAAATCGCTCCGGCCATTCGCGTGCTGACCAAAGCCATCGCCAAGAAGCTAGGTCCGGACAAAGGCAACAACAAGTACCTGTACGAGTTGTTCCCCTACGGCCCCGCCAAGCAGGCTTGCAAGATCGCTGGTCTGCCCAAGCCGACCGGCTGCATCTAAAGCGTCCGAACCCGGGGTTCGCCCCGGGTTGGACATCTCGGCTGTTTGCTGCATAGCCGAGAGTCGAGAGTCGAGAGCACCCGCCCCTGGCGAGTCTCGGCTCTCAACTCTCTACTCTCGACTGTTGGTAAGAGGAACGTATGAATTCTCTGACCGTTTTTTACATTGGTCTGTTTTACGTCGCCACGCTGCTGCTGATCGCCGGCCTGGCCTACCGTATCTACGAGTACAGCCGGACCCCGGCCCCGCTCAAGATCCCGACCACCCCGGCGCCGACCACAACGAGCGGCGTGGCCTATCGCATGGCCCGCGAAGTCGTGCTGTTCGAAAGCCTGTTCAAGTCCAACAAATGGATTTGGGTGTTCGGCTGGATGTTCCACGTCGGCCTGGCCCTGGTCCTGTTCCGTCATGTCCGTTATTTCCAGGAACCGGTCTGGTTCGTGGTTGAAATCGTGCAGCCCTTCGGCATGTACGCCGGCTTCGCCATGGTCGCCGGCCTGCTCGGCCTCTGGGCCCGCCGCTTCCTGGTCGACCGGGTGCGCTACATCTCGACGCCGTCCGACCATCTGATCCTGGCGCTGCTGATCGGCATCGGCCTCTCCGGCATGATGATGACCTTCGTCGCCCATGCCGACATCGTCGCGCTCAAGGCGTTCATGCTCGGCCTGATGACCTTCGACTTCCAGCCGCTGCCGACCGACGGCCCCCTGCTGGTGCACCTGACCCTCGTGGCCTTGCTGATGATCATCTTCCCGATCAGCAAGCTGCTGCATGCCCCGGGCATTTTCTTCAGCCCGACCCGCAACCAGGCCGACAACCCGCGCGAGCACCGCCATGTCGCGAACTGGGCAATCGAGCTTGAGCGCAAGAACGGTTAATCCAGCGGACTGAGACAGAGTTTAAGGAGCGAATGTGGCTGCCCCCGAGTTCGAAGTTCCAAAATTCAAAGAACAGATCGAGATTCCCAAGATCCAGGAAGGCTCGATGTCGCACATCAAGTCCTTCGTGTCGCCCCAGGCGACCCAGGAATTCCTGGGCTATCCCTGGGAGCTGAGCGAGGACTGGAAAGAGCGCGCCCTCTTCAAGATGGGTGACCTGCTCACCAAGTACCGCAGCCTGCGCGTGTTCATGGACGCCTGCGTCCATTGCGGCGCCTGCACCGACAAGTGCCATTACTACCTGGGCTCGGCCGATCCGAAGAACATGCCGGTCGCCCGCCAGGACCTGATGCGCAAGGTCTATCGTCGCTATTTCACCCTGCCCGGCAAGATCGCCCCGTGGCTGGTCGGCGCCGAGGACCTGACCAAAGAGACCCTGGAAGACTGGTACAGCTACTACCACCAGTGTTCCGAGTGCCGCCGCTGCTCGGTGTATTGCCCCTACGGCATCGACACCGCCGAGATCACCATGGCCGGCCGTGAGATCCTCAACTACGCCGGCATGGGCCAGAAGTATTCGAACGAGATCCTGGGCAAGGTCCAGAAGATCGGCAACAACCTCGGCCTGCCGGGCCCGGCCCTGGAAGACACCCTGTCCGGCCTGGAAGAGGACATCGAGGCCGACACCGGCGTACCGGTGAAGATGCCGATCGACGTCAAGGGCGCCGAAATCCTGCTGGTCACGCCGTCGGCCGACTTCTTCTCCGAGCCGCACGTGGAAAGCCTGATCGGTTATGCCAAGGTCTTCCATGCCGCCGGCGCCTCCTGGACCCTATCCAGCCATGCCTCCGAGGCCGGCAACTTCGGCCTGTTCAACGGCAACTACGAGACCATGCGCACAGTCGCCATGCGCATTCGCGACGCCGCCCTGGAACTGGGCGTCAAGCGCATCATCGTCGGCGAGTGCGGCCATGCCTGGCGCGTCGCCTACAGCTTCTGGAACACCCTGACCGGCCTCGGCTTCGACGGCAAGGACCCGTTCTCGATCGAACTGCAGCAGCAACTGGATCACCGCTATCCGCAGCCGATGCACATCTGCGAGTACACCTGGGACCTGATCCAGAACGGCGCGCTCAAGCTCGACCCGTCGGCCAACGACGACAAGGTCATCACCTACCACGACTCCTGCAACGTAGCCCGCGCCTCGCGCATGGGCGACGAGCCGGGTGGTCAGTTCACCATCCCGCGCAACATCATCAAGGCCGTGGCCAGCAACTACCACGACATGGCCTCGGAAACCATCGGCGAAGGCACCTTCTGCTGCGGCGGCGGCGGCGGGATACTGACCGACGAGCTGATCGAGTTGCGGGTCAAGGGTGCCTACCCGCGGATGAACGCGTTGAACAACGTGGTTCAGGAAGAAAAAGTCAACTTCATGGCCACCATCTGCGCCATCTGCAAGGCGCAGTTCACCAAGGTACTGCCTTATTACGGTTTCGATCGCAGCATGGTCGGCGGCGTGCATCAGCTCGTCAGCGCGGCCATCAAACTGGATTAATGCGGGTCAACCGCGAGATTTAAACGATAGGAGAGCGAAGATGTCGGTCACTTCCAAAGATTTGAAAAAGACTGAAGGCAAGACCTGGCGCCGGTACAAGGATGGCGAAACCGAGGCGGATTGGAGCAATCGCCAGGAAATCATTTTCCAGGCCGGTTGGACCCACAAGTGTCCCGAGTACATGCTGTCCACGCCGCCCTGCCAGGGTTCCTGCCCGGCTGGCGAGGACATCCGTTCCTACCTGAACATCGTGCGCGGCATCGAAAAGGCCCCGCTCGGCGCCGACGGCAAGCCGACCATGAGCTGGCAGGAATTCGCCTGGCGGCGCCTGACCGAAGCCAACCCCTTCCCCGCCGTGATGGGCCGCGTCTGCCCCGCCCCGTGCGAATCCGGCTGCAACCGCAACCAAGTGGAAGAGAACGTCGGCATCAACTCGGTCGAGCACTATCTGGGCAACTGGGCGCTGAACAACAAGCTCGGCTTCGCCAAGCCCGAGAAAGAGACCGGCAAGAAGGTCGCCATCATCGGCGGCGGCCCCGCCGGCCTGGCTGCCGCCTATCAGCTGCGCCTGAAGGGCCACAGCTGCACCATCTTCGACGACCACGCCGAGCTCGGCGGCATGATGCGCTACGGCATCCCCGGCTTCCGCACCCCGCGTGAGGTGCTGGACGGCGAAATCCAGCGCATCCTCGATATGGGCGTCGAGACCAAGCTGAACTGCCGCATCGGCAAGGACATCCCGATGGAGCAGATCGAGAAGGACTTCGACGCCGTGATCATGGGCCTGGGCGCCCAGGCCGGCCGTGCCCTGCCGGTCGACGGCGCCGACGCCCCCAACTGCGTGACCGCCATATCCTTCCTGCGCGCCTTCAACGAAGGCCGCCTGCAGCACGTCGGCGACAAGGTCGTGGTCATCGGCGGTGGCGACACCTCGATCGACGTGGCCACCGTTGCCCGCCGCCTGGGCAAGGTCACCAACATCTCCGAGAAAGACCTGCCCGAGAACGTGCTGGCCGGCCACGTCGCCCATGACGTCGCCTCCATCGCCGCCCGTCAGGGCGTCGACGTGGTGCTGATCTCCCGCGCCACCGTCGACAAGATGGCCGCCAACAAGCACGAAATCGAGCAGGCCCAATCCGAGGGCATCGAGATCGTCGGCGGCGTCACCCCGATCGCCGTGGTCAAGGGCGCCGATGGCCGCGCCACCGCGCTGCGCGTGGCCGAATTCGAGATGGTCGGCAAGGACATGAAGGTCAAGGAAGGCACCGAGCGCGACATCCCCGCCACTCTGATCGTCTCCGCCATCGGCCAGGCCGTCGACTTCACCGGCCTCGAGACCTACAACAACAACAACGGCCTGATCAAGACCGACAAGAACTACCGTTTCCCCGGCAAGGCGAACGTGTTCGTCGCCGGCGACGTGATCCGTCCGCACCTCTTGACCACCGCCATCGGCCACGCCCGCATCTGCGTCGACGGCATCGATGCCTACCTGCGCGGCGAGGAACTGGATCGCCGGCCCAAGGTCGACGTCGCCCATTGGGACATGGTGCGCCGCTGGGTCGAGACCGGCCACGAGTACAAGGAGCATCACGGCCAGGAGTGGGGCACCAACGAGAAGAAGGACCTGCTGCACAACTTCGAGGACCGCTCCAGCCGCTACGTGATCCCGTCGACCGAGCTGTTCCTGGGCCACTTTGCCAACACCCCGCGCAACAAGCGCAACGTGATCCATCTGGACAAAGAGAGCGCCCTGGGCAACTTCGACGACCGTCTGGGCCAGTTGACCGAGCAGGAGACCGTGGCCGAGGCCAAGCGCTGCATGTCCTGCGGCCTGTGCTTCGAGTGCGACAACTGCGTGATCTACTGCCCGCAGACCGCCGTGTTCAAGGTCAAGAAGAAGGACAACCCCACCACCGGCCGTTACGTGGACACCGACTACACCAAGTGCATCGGTTGCCACATCTGTGCCGATGTCTGCCCGACCGGCTACATCGTCATGGGCATGGGCGACTAATAGGAGCATGGCAGGCATGGCGAGACTGAGCAGCTGGCTCCGACTCGCCGCCCTGATAGGCGCGGCGGCCGTTTTGGCCGCCCCGTCTTTTGAGGCGGCAGCGGGAGCGGACAAGCCGAAGTTGGAGCGCGGCAAGGGTGAGCGGTGCGTCGAAGACACCGACTTCATGCGCCGCAACCACATGGACCTCCTCAAGCATCATCGCGACGAGACGATGCACAAGGGCATCCGAACCACCAAGCACAGCCTGAAGGGCTGCGTGGAATGCCATGCCAGCGAGAAGACGGGTAGCGTCGCCGCGACCAAGGAAGACTTCTGCGCAGCCTGCCACAGCTATGCCAGCGTCAAGCTCGACTGCTGGGGCTGCCATGCGACCAAACCGATGGCCAAGAAGCCCGGCAAGCCCGAGCCCCAGGCCGAGGTCCAGGCCTCGCCCCTGATGGCCACCACCCAGAACGGAGGCGCGAAGCCATGAGCGAGCCACTGCGTCCTGAAGACAAGATCGAAAACGGCGATCGTCGCGCCTTCCTGGCGGCCAGCGCCGCCGTGGCCGGCACCGCCATCGCCCCCGGCGTCCTGCTCTACGGCATGGCCCAGGCCAAACCCGCGGAAGAGGCAGTCACCGCCAAGGTGCGCTGGGGCATGCTGATCGACACCGCCAAGTGCGATGCCGGCTGCAGCGAGTGCGTCACCGCCTGCAACACCGAGAACGGCCTGTCCGGCAAGACCGGCCCGCAGGATTCTCAGTGGATCCGCAAGGTCGAGATCAAGAACCTGCAGACGGGTGCCCAGCACAGCCTGCCCATGCCCTGCCAGCATTGCGAAAACCCACCCTGCGTCGACGTCTGCCCGACCGGCGCTTCGTTCAAGCGGGCCGACGGCATCGTGCTGGTCGACCGCCACGTCTGTATCGGCTGCCGCTATTGCATGATGGCCTGCCCGTACAAGGCGCGCTCGCTGGTGCATGAGGACCTGACCGATCA
This sequence comes from Hydrogenophilaceae bacterium, assembly GCA_013389055.1. GTDB lineage: Bacteria > Pseudomonadota > Gammaproteobacteria > Burkholderiales > Thiobacillaceae > Sulfuritortus. The sequence continues at coordinate 1,071 of JACAEC010000068.1, read as the reverse complement.
GAACCCCGAAGTGCCGCGCGGCAAGGGTTGCGTCGAGTCCTGCACCTTCTGCGTGCAGCGGGTCGACCGCGACGAGACCCCTGCCTGCGTCGAGGCCTGCGATGCAGCCGGCCACAAGGCCATGGTATTCGGCAACCTGAACGACCCGGAATCTGAGATCGCCAAGACGGTGAAGACCTACGCCACCACCGAGGTGCGGGCCGATCTCAACCTGAACACCGGCGTGCGTTATCAAGGGATCTAAGCGATGAAAATTGCGTTCCGCGAAATCGAAGGCAAGAGCCAGGGTTACTGGGGTCTGCTCGCTGTACTGGCCATCTTGGCCGTACTCGGCGTCGGCTCCGCCCTGTACATGGAGCACCACGGCCATATCGTCACCGGCATGGACAACCAGATCGTCTGGGGCCTGCCGCACGTGTTCGCCGTGTTCCTGATCGTGGCGGCCTCGGGGGCGCTGAACGTGGCCTCGATCGCCACGGTATTCGGCAAGACCCTGTACAAGCCGCTCAACCGCTTGTCCGCCCTGTTATCCATCGCCCTGCTGGCCGGCGGCCTGATGGTGCTGGTGCTCGACCTGGGTCGGGCCGATCGGCTGATCGTGGCCATGACCTATTACAACTTCAAGTCCATCTTTGCCTGGAACGTAATCCTGTACAACGGCTTCTTCGCCATCGTGATCGCCTACCTGTGGGCCATGATGGACCAGAAGGGCAGTTGCTGGTACAAGCCGATCGGCACCCTCGCCTTCGTCTGGCGCCTGATGCTGACCACCGGTACCGGCTCCATCTTCGGCTTCCTGGTCGCCCGCGAGGCCTATGACGCCGCCCTGCTGGCACCGATGTTCATCGTCTTCTCGTTCAACTACGGTCTGGCTGTGTTCCTGCTGGTGCTGATGGGCTTCTACGCCGGTACCGGCCGCGCCCTGGGCGACAAGATGGTTGGCCGCCTGAAGAACCTGCTCGGCGTATTCATCGCGGCCAGCCTGTACTTCGTCTTCGTCTACCACATCACCAATCTGTACTTCACCAAGCATCACGGCCTGGAAGCCTTCATCCTGATGGACGGCGGCAT
>JACAEC010000044.1 GCA_013389055.1 Hydrogenophilaceae bacterium | reverse complement strand
GGCTGGGGCGGGGGATGAGTTCATTCTAGGCAAGGGGGAGAGGCGCTGCCCAAGGGATTTCCATGGCGTGGCGGTCATTGCGAGGCATGGTTTGCTGCGGCAATCCAGTCTTTTCCGTCATTCCCATGTAAATGGGAATCCAGGCTGAAATGCCAATGGGGAAAGGGGGGGATTCGGTTGGCGTGATGCATCCGGCCGGGGCCGCCCGGCAGCGGGTTACTTTCTTTGCTCGTGCAAAGAAAGTAACCAAAGAAAGCACGCCCCGCTTCCGCCGAAATCCCCGGTGCCGCTGTCGTCATGCAGGCGGCTCGCCAACTCGCCCTTCGGGCTCAGACAAACTCGCCGGCCTTCGGCTTCCCTGCATGACGCCAGCGTCACCGGCGGCGTCAGAGGGGAGTAAAAAACAGGCGGGTGTCGCTTCGCTCACCCGCCCTACGAGTTCTAAATTTGCTCAATGACTTTCTCGCCCTCTCCGGACTTTGGCAGGTAGGACAAACAAAAACTCTGCAAGTGCTTTTGTGAAATCGATGGCCCTTTGTGCGTCATCTTGAGTGGGTAGCGAAGACTCTTCGTCTGCATGTCGCTGGTCGTTTGCATCTAGTCTGACGTCGTGTGCCCATGCCGCCATCTCTGCTGTGATTAGATGATCTTCTGCGGCTTTCTCAATGCGGTTATATAAATTGCCTTGTGTATATCCTTTGATCTTTAGCATGGAATCTACAGAGCTGGCGGCTAGCATTACTGCCCCTGCAGGGGCATGTATAGACGCGATAGCTTGCTCTAAAAAGGATTTGGGTCTGTCAGGGATATCCGCATCAACAGTTTGTGGCTCTGGAAAGATTTGCACAACTTCAGAGCCTGGGCTTGATGCCCAAGCGGTGACAACACCACCGCAGCTACCGCAGGAATATACAAACCAATGCCTTTCAAAATGACCGACATGGTCTTGCGTGGACAAGTAATGTCGCTTGAATAGATTCGGGTTAGCTACCGAACAGTGTGGGCAGCGATCAATAATTAGGTTGGATTCGAGTCTAGGCACGCGTGCCCCCCACTGACCGGAGGATTAGATAAATGCCTGGATTTGGAAACATCCCATTCCAGGATATCGACTTGGTGTGGATCACCCACACGCCCCCACCGCCCCACAAGCCGTGCAGAACTCGCAGCCGTCCTTGATGATCACGGCGTCGTTGCCGCATTCCTTGCAGCGCTTGCCTTTCATGACGGGCGGGGCGAGGGGGGCGGCGCCGGCTTCGGGTTCTTCGAGGATGCCCATCTGCTTGACCGGGTTGCCTTCTTCGTCGAGCAGGCCGAGCATGGCGTAGCGGTGGATGATGAGCCGCGCGACATAGGCGACGGTCGAGGGCCAGGTCTGGCTCTTTTCGCTGCCGGGCACCTTGGCCATGAAGTCGCCCAGGGGCTCGGGGTAATCCAACAGCTTTCTGAGCTTCATGCCGATCCAGGCCGGGTCGAGCACGCGCATGTCCAGGCTGAGCAGTTTGCACAGGCCGTCCAGCGCCCGCGGGTATTCGCCGGAGAGCCAGACCGAATAGGGCCGGGTGACGCCGTCGGGCAGCTTGATCTCCTTCAGGCCGACCACGAAGTCGTCGCCGGCGGCGGGGTTCAAGACATCGACGGTCCACGACAGGGTGCCGTCGGTGCCGGTCTTGGGCTCCTTCAGGCTGAACAGGGCGTCGAGCACCGGGGTGGGGCCGTCGACGTCGAGGGCATGCAGTTCGTCCAAGTGCCAGCGCACGATCTGGGCGACGGCGGAGACGATGCTGGGCACCGGCCGGGGCCCGCCCTCGGGCGGCATGGCGATGGTGCAGGCGTCGTCGCCGCGGGTCTTGGCCAGGGTCTCGAGTTTGAGTTTCAGCCAGGCGCGGTCGTTGGCGCGCATGTCCATGGACAGGCTCTTGGCCAGGGCGCCGATGCCGCGCGGCTGCTCGGCGCCGTTGACCCAGACTTCGAAGGGAAAGGCGCGGCCGCCGCCGTTGACCACGTGGCCGACGAACAGCGCGAAGCTGCCCTGCGGGAATTCGATCATGTAGCTCCAGGCCGGATTGCCGCCGGGCAGGCGCGGCCGGCCCGGCCACTTGAGGCTTTCGAGCACCGGGGCGGGGATGGTCTTGATCTCGATGCGGCGGTTGACGTCGGCGGTGACGAAGTCCTGCGGCGCGGCCTTGGTCGGCTCGACCGAGAGCACGCTGCCGAGCACGGCGTTGGGCCGGTAGGTGGCCAGACCCTTGAGCCCGGCCTTCCAGGCGGCGAAATAGAGGTGCTCGAAATCGACGTAGGGGTAATCCTCCGGCACGTTCACCGTCTTCGAGATGCTGGAGTCGACGTAGGGGGCGACGGCCGCGACCATCTCCATGTGGTCCTGGGCGGAGATTTCCAGGGCGGTGACGAAGGCGGGCGGCAGGTGGTCCATGTCGCCGCCCTGTTCGCGGTAGACGCGATAGGCGTGGTCCTCGACCTGGTGTTCCTTGACGCCGCCGTCGGCGGTGCGCTTCTTGCGGGTGTAGGCCCAGGAGAAGGGCGGCTCGATGCCGTTGCTGGCGTTGTCGGCGAAGGCGAGCGAGATGGTGCCGGTGGGCGCGATCGACAGCAGGTGCGAGTTGCGGATGCCGTGGCGGCGGATCTGGTCCTTGATCTCCTGCGGCAGGCGGCTGGCGAAGTTGCCGCCGGACAGGTAGAGGTCGGCATTGAACAGCGGGAAGGCGCCGCGCTCGCTGGCCAGCTCGATCGAGGCCCGGTAGGCGGCATCGCGCATGAACTCGGAAATCTTGGCGGCGAAATCGCGCGCCTCGTGGCTGTTGTAGCGCAGGCCGAGCATGACCAGGGTGTCGCCCAGGCCGGTGTAGCCCAGGCCGACCCGGCGCTTGGACTGCGCCTCGGCGTGCTGTTTTTCCAGCGGCCAGGCGGTCAGCTCCAGCACGTTGTCGAGCATGCGGATGGACATCGGAACGACCTTGCCGAAGGCCTCGTAGTCGAACTCGGCCTCCTCCGCGAAGGGGTATTTGACGAAGTTGGTCAGGTTGATCGAGCCCAGGCAGCAGCAGCCGTAGGGCGGCAGCGGCTGTTCGGCGCAGGGGTTGGTCGCCTCGATGGTCTCGCAGTAGTTGAGGTTGTTGTCCTTGTTGATGCGGTCGAGGAAGAGCACGCCGGGTTCGGCGTGGTCGTAAGTGGAGGCCATGATCTGGGTCCACAGGTCGCGCGCCCGAATCTTTCTATAGACCCACATGCCGTCGTCGCGCTGGTAGGCGCCGGCGGCCTTCTGCTCGTCGATCGGCTCGGCGCGGTGGACCAGCTCGGTCTCGGCGTCGTCGGCCACGGCCTGCATGAAGGCGTCGGTGACGCCGACCGAGATGTTGAAATTCTTCAGGTCGCCCTGGTCCTTGGCGTGGATGAAGTCCTCGATGTCCGGATGGTCGCAGCGCAAGATGCCCATCTGGGCGCCGCGCCGCGAGCCGGCGGATTCCACGGTCTCGCAGGAACGGTCGAACACCCGCATGTAGGAGACCGGGCCGCTGGCGCGCGAGTGGGTGCCTTTGACCAGGGCACCCTTGGGCCGGATGGTGGAGAAGTCGTAGCCGACGCCGCCGCCGCGGCGCATGGTCTCGGCCGCTTCCTGCAGGGCGTTGTAGATGCCGGGCCGGCCCTCGGACTCGCCGGAGATGGCGTCGCCCACCGGCTGCACGAAGCAGTTGATCAAGGTGGCCTGCAACTCGGTGCCGGCGGCGGAATTGATGCGGCCGGCCGGGATGAAGCCGGCCTCCATCGCCTTGAAGAACAGGTGTTCCCAGATCGAGCGCTTCTCCTTCGCCTCGACCGAAGCCAGGGCGCGCGCCACGCGCTGGCGCACGTCGGTCACGGTCTGCTCGTCGTCCTTGGCGTATTTTTCCAGCAGGACTTCCTTGGAAATCTCCTGCTCGTCGAGCTCCGGGAATAAGGCGTTTTGCATCGATGTCTCCTGTTATCGGCCAAGCGGGCGGCCGCAGATAAATCCACTATATCTAGCGTTTATCGGCAAACCATAGCACTAAATAAAGACCCCGCCTAGGCCAAGGTATTGACCGTGGTCAAGCCGAATGCATTTTGAGTATATGCGTCTTGGCGGTGAGCGGTGAGCGGTGAGCGGAAAGCTCCTCCCCCATTCATGGGGGAGGTGGGGAGGGGGAGAGGGGGTGAAGTTCCCCCTCCCTGCCTCCCCCGCAGGCGGGGGAGGGGTGTCGAATGTCAGCCGATTTCGGCGACCACCGGCGCGTGATCGGACGGTCGCTCCAGTTTGCGCGGCGCGGTATCGATCGTGCAGGCGGTGCAGCGCTCGGACAGGGCGGCCGAGAGCAGGATGTGGTCGATGCGCAGGCCCATGTTGCGGCGGAAGGCGCCTTGCCGGTAGTCCCACCAGGAATAGCTCTTTTCCGCCTGTTCGAACAGGCGGAAGCCGTCTTTGAGGCCGAGCGCGAGCAGGTCGCGGAAGTGGGCGCGTTCCGGTTCGGAGCAAAGCACCTGGTCCTGCCAGGCGATGGGGTCGTAGACGTCGCGGTCTTCCGGCGCGATGTTGAAGTCGCCGAGCACGGCGAGTTCGGGATGCCGCTTCAGCTCGGCCTTGAGCCATTCGGCCAGGGCCGTAAGCCAACTGAGCTTGTATTGGTATTTGTCGGAATCGACGCTCTGGCCGTTGGGTACGTAGAGGTCGATGATGCGCGTGCTGCCGACGGTGACGGCGAGCACCCGCTTCTGTTCGTCGGCCAGGCCGGGGATGCCGACTTGCACGTCCTGCAAGGGTTGGCGGCTCAAGATGGCGACGCCGTTGTAGGTCTTCTGGCCGGCGAAGGCGACTTGGTAGCCGGCGGCCTCGATCTCGGCACGGGGGAAGTTGGCGTCCTCGGTCTTGGTCTCCTGCAAACAGACCAGGTCGGTCTGGGTTTCATTCAGCCAGTCGAGCAGGTGGGGCAGGCGGACTTTCAGGGAGTTGACGTTCCAGGTGGCGAGTTTCATGCGTATCGATGGCCAGGCCGTCATTGCGGCTGGCTGAACAAGGGATTTATTGGGGCTTGGCGGCAGGCTTGGCGGCACGCACCGAATAACCGGCGCCGGTCAGCAGCTTGGTCCAGTTGGCCGGTTCGAAGCCCTTGTAATGTTGGTCGCCGACCCGGAGCACGGGCACTTCCAGGGCGCCGGTCAGCTTTTGCAACTCGGCGGCGGTGTCCTGCTCGATCTGCGGGTTCTTCAAGCTGTAGGCGATGTTGCGTTCGGCCAGCCAGGCCATGGCGTCGTTGCAGAGCGGGCCGCAGTCGAAGGCGTAGAGCACGACGGCGGGCTTCTCTTCTCCCGGCGCGGCCGCGGCCGGCTCGCTGCCGCGATAGACCCGGCTGGGTGCTTGCACGCCGGCCGGCGGCGGCGAATCGGAATAGGTGGTGACGCCGCCGGGATTGACCCAGCGATACATCTCCGCCGCCTGCACGGTGAGGGGGATACAGAGCAAGCCAAGCCAGAGCAGTCGTTTCATTGCCGCCTCCATTCGGGAATGCCGGTTCATCTTGTCATCGCGAGTCGCGAAGCGGCGCGGCGATCCATGCGGCCTGCCGCTGCCCTAATGGATTGCCGCGTCGGCCTGCGGCCGCCTCGCAATGACACAAGCGCGAATATATCGGTGCGCTCAGGTCATGCCATTGTGCCGCAATAAGGCGTCGATGGTGGGCTCCCGGCCGCGGAAGGCGACGAAGGATTCCAGCGCTGCGCGCGAACCGCCGACACCGAGGATCTCGCTCCAGAAGCGACGGCCGGTCTCGGGATTGAGTACGCCGTCTTCCTCGAACAGGCTGTAGGCATCCGCCGACAGCACCTCGGCCCACTTGTAGCTATAGTAGCCCGCCGCATAGCCGCCGGCGAAGATGTGCGAGAAGTTGTTGGGGAAGCGGTTGTAGTCGGGCGGGATCACCACGGCCACCTGGCGGCGGATTTCGTTCAGCAGTTGCAGCGCGCTTTTGCCGGCGTCCGGGTCGAAGTCGTAGTGCAGGTGCATGTCGAACAGCGAGAACTCGATCTGGCGCAGGGTCTGCATGCCGGCCTGGAAGTTCTTGGCCGCCAGCATCTTGTCGAACAGGTCCTTGGGCAGCGGCGCGCCGGTGTCGACGTGGCCGGTCATGTGTTTCAACACGTCCCATTCCCAGCAGAAGTTCTCCATGAATTGCGAGGGCAGTTCCACTGCATCCCACTCGACACCGTTGATGCCGGAGACGCCCAGTTCCTCGACGCGGGTCAAAAGGTGGTGCAGGCCGTGGCCGAACTCGTGGAACAAAGTGTTCACCTCGTCGTGGGTTAACAGGGCCGGCTTCTTGCCCCCTTCGGGGGGGACGCCGACCGGGCGGGAGAAGTTGCAGGT
>JACAEC010000140.1 GCA_013389055.1 Hydrogenophilaceae bacterium | reverse complement strand
CTGCGGCGTTGCGCCGCTTGCGAAGGGAATGACCATTCGCTGCGCGACGCGCCTTGCATCCATCCGATCCTGGCCTCAACACGGAACATGTTTCCTGCTGACATAGGCTCCAATTATGCCTCCAAACGGGCGACGAATTGGCAAGCCAGTTCCACGTCGAGCAGGTCGATCCCGCCCACCGCCAGGCGCACCCGCTCGCCGGGGTTGAGCGCAGGGGCGCCGGTGAGCTTGGCAATCAGCGGCATGCCGTCGAAGCGGACCAGGTTCTCGCGCCAGACCGTGGCATCCATCTCGTGCCTGCCCTCCTGCTGCAGCCAACGCAGGCACCAGTAGCGCTCCATGCGGCGCTGGAACTCGGCATAGGCGTCGTAAGCCAGCTCGAAGTCGCGCACGTGGGCGAACAGCATGGGATCGTTGCCGGCATAGGCCGGGGTCTCGCCGCGCACCGCCGCGAGGATCTGCCGCTGGTTGATCAGGTCGACATAGCGGCGCAGGGGCGAAGTGCTCCAGGCATAGTGCTCGACGCCCAGCCCCTCGTGCGGCGCCGGCTTCAGGGTCATGCGCACCTTGCCCTGGCTCTGCGCCCGGTAGATGCCGGTGACCTCGGTCTCGGCCAGCAGACGGCCCCAGCGGCTGTTGGCCAGGATCATCATCTCGGACACCAGCTTGTCGATCGGGTTGCCGCGCACGCGCGGCACGATCTGCACCCGTTCGTCTTCCACCTTGAACACGTAGTCCAGCCGCTGTACCTGGTCGGCCTTGCCGCGCGCCGCCTCCAGGTGGCAGGCGAAGCCCCACAGCCACTCCAGCTCGCGGCGGAAGGGGTAATCCGGCCCGCCGGCGCCGATGGTCTCTTCGTTGAACAACGGTTCCAGGGTCTCGTGGCGCAGGTTGGCGGCGATGCGGATGACGTCGGCCTGGGTCTGCAGGTCGCGGATGGCATAGTCCGGGCCGACCTCGACATAGAGCGAGAGCGCCGCGCAATCGCGGTTCTCGGCCAGGGTGTAACGCTCGACCAGGTTCTCCGGCAGCATGGTGATCTTGCCGCCGGGCATGTAGACGGTGGACAGGCGCGTGGCGGCGACGCGGTCCAGTTCGCTGTCCGGTGTAATGCCCAGGGCAGGTGCGGCAATGTGGATGCCGACGCGGACCGAGCCGTCGGCCCGGAAGATCACCGAGAAGGCGTCGTCGATCTCGGTGGTGGCGGCGTCGTCGATGCTGAAGGCCGGCGCGTCGCCCTGGGGCAGATCGGGCGGCGGCGGCGGCGCGTGCAGTTCGGGAAAGCCCACCCCCTTGGGGAAGTGCTCGAGCAGGAAGGCCTGCAGGTGGTATTCGTGGCTGGAGGGAATCGCCCCGCACTTGTCCAGGAGCAGCACCGGGGTGAGCCCGCTCTGGGCGCAGGCCTCGGTCAGCGCCTTGAATTCGAGCGCGTTCTTGTCCGGCTTGTGCAGCAGGTGGAAAACTTGGTGGTGGAAGGGCTCGGGCAATTGACCGTTGACGAGCTGCGCCACCCACTCGGCCTTCTGCGCGGCCTCGCGCGCCTTGCGCTCCAAGGCCGCCTTGGCTGCGGCCAGCGCATCGGCGGGGGCGGCCTTGTAGCGGCCCTTGCCCTTTTTATAAAAAAAGATCGGCGATTCGTGCAGCTTGAGCAGCACCGCGCCGGCCTCGGGCGCACTGGGCTCGTGGCCGTAATACTCGCGGGCCAGGTCATTGAAGCCGAACTCGGTCTCGCCCGCTACTTCCCAGAGGAAGTCCGGGTCGAGCTCCTCGCCCAGTTTGCGGGCGCCTTCCATGGCCGCGGCCGGCGCCGGCGCCGGATAGCGCAGCAGGATGTGCGCAGCCTTCACCTTGGCCCGCTTGCCGTGCTGCGACTCCAAATGCACCGAAGCGTCGTTGTCGGCCAGGATGGTGCCGGCCTTGATGTCGCCATCTTCCTCGTAATAGACGTACATGATGGCGCTCAAAACTCCAATATCGTCGGGATATATTCGGCGAAGCGGCTAAAGCCGTGGTCGCCGCCTTCGAGCACGATTTGCCGCGCGCCCTGGAAATAGGTGACGGCCTCGCGGTAATCGAGCACCTCGTCGCCGGTCTCGACCAGCAGGAGATAGCGTTCGGGCCGGCTGATGGCGGGCACCCTCAGCGCCCGCAGCTCGGCCAGGTGCTGGGCTGTGAATTCGTATGCCTCGCCACTGTGCCAGTTCTTCTGCACCCTGCCCACCTCGGCCGCCAATTTTTCATCGCAACTCACGCAGGGATTGATCTGCACCGCCTTGAGACCGTGCTTCTCGGCCAGCCAGCTGGCGTAGAAGCCACCCAGGGAACTGCCCATCAGCTTCACCGGCGTGGCGCTAGCGGCAATCAGCCGCTCGAGCAGCGCGATGGCCTCAGCGGGCCGATGCGGCAGGTCGGGGCAGACATAGCCGTCCGCCAAGCCGCGCGCCGCCAGATACGCCTGGAGTTCGCGCGCCTTGCCGGATTGGGAGGAACTGTTGAAGCCGTGGATATAGATGAGCATGAACCTGCGCGGCCGGGCACGCCGCGAGAAAAGTCCGAATGCTACCCGATGCGCGCCTTCGGCGAAATGCGCATTCAGCCGCGCGGCTGCTGGGCCAGCCAGGCCGCGAGTTCGTCGAGCAGGCGGGTCAGGGCCTGGTTCATGCCGGCGGCTGCGCCCTTGGCGTCGAAGCCGGCGGCCGGCGCCGTCACCCGGAAGGTCTTCTGGGCGATCAGTCGGGCCGCATCGCGCCGGATCAATTGCACATCGAGTTCGATCACCGCTTGGCCGGGGCTGCTGCTGACATCGTGATACAGCTCCAGCAAACGCAGCGAAAGCTGCTGCTCGCCGGTCAGCCCCTCGCCGCTCAGCGCCACCTGACGATAGAGGCAGCCCTGCCGCAGGCGGTCGCGCACCAGCAGGCCGATCTGGTTGGCGGGACGGTCGGTCCATTGGGCGTACTGGTAATAGCCGCGACTGCCGGCGCCCTTGCTGAAGGCGAGGGTGTTGGCATTGTAGAAGGCGGCCGGCGTCAGCACGTCGATCAACAGGGCGCCACTGCCCGGCGGCTTTTGGCATTGACTCCGGCCGGTGTCCTGCAGGACATAGAACTGCTTGGCCTTCGACTCGACATCGATGTTGACGCAGCCCGCAGCCAAGCTCGCCGCCAGCAGACCCAGCCACCACGCTATCCCATTTTTCATTCTGTCACCTCCCCCGGACCCAAGCTGCCCTCGGCCGGACCGAACAGGGCGCCGGCCGGCTCGCGCAGGGTGCGCGCCGCATCGCCGACCGCCTGGCTGGCATTGCGCAGGGCACGGCCGGTCATTTGCAATTCCTGTAGGCCGAGGTCGCTGGTCAGGCGCAATTGCGCGACGCTGCCGCGCACCTCCTGCACGGCCTGCCGGGTGTCATCGAGCGTCGTCTCCAGCTTGGGGCCGAGCCGGGCCAATTGCTGATTGACCTGCACCGCGGCCTCGCGACTGGCCTTCAAGGCACCGTTCAACTCCGGCATGCCCTGGGCGACCGCCGCGCTGGTCTGGTTGAGGTTGTCCAAGGTCTGCCCGACCGTGGCCAGGTTGCGGTCGGACAGCAGGGTATTCAGCCGGGCCAGGGTCTCGTCGGCGCGCTCGGCCACCACCTCCATGCGCTCGGCGAATTTGGCCAGCTTAGGCTGGCCCTCGCTCAGCACCGGGTAGGGCTCGCCCTCGGGTATTTTCGTCAGCAGCGGGGCCTTTTCCGCCAGGTTGTTCACTTCGATGCTGGCCAGGCCGGTGAGCAGGTTGCGGTTGACCATGGCCACGGCGCCTTCCATCACCGGGGCCTTGGCGTTGACCTCGATCACCACGCGGACGTTCTTGGCCTCGGTCGGCAGGATTTCGTAGTCCACCACCTTGCCGACCTTGATGCCGTACATCTTCACATCGCTGTTGAGTTGCAGGCCGTCGAGCGACTGCTGACGGAAATAGATGGTGAAGCGATTGAAATCGTGATCGCCCAGGCCGCCTTGCAGCCAAAGCAGGCCTGCGGCGATCAGGGCGATCAGGCCGACGATCACCGCCCCGACCCAGGCGTAACGCGCTTCCGATTCCATGGCTTACTCCCTAGCAGCCTGCTCGCCGCTGCGATGCGGCACATGAGCTGCAAAATACGACCGAATCCAGGGCTCATCAACCCTCGCCACCTCGGCCACCGGGCCGTCGGCGATGACATGACCCTCGCTCAGCACAATCACCCGGTCGACGATACCCCACAAGGTATCGAGATCGTGGGTATTCATATACACCGTCATGCCGAAGCTGTCGCACAAGGTGCGCACCGCCTCGTCGAAGGCGCGGGCGGCGATCGGGTCCAGGCCCGAGGTCGGCTCGTCGAGAAACAGGATTTCCGGCTCCAGGGCCAGGGCGCGGGCCAGGGCGGCGCGCTTGCGCATGCCGCCGGACAGCTCGGCCGGCATTTTGTTCAAGGCCGCCAAGGGCAGGCCGGCCAGGCTCAGGCGGAACTCGACCAGTTGCTGGATCAGGTGCCGGGGCAGCCGGGTGTGTTCGCGCAAGGGCGCGGCGACGTTCTCCGCCACGGTGAGCGAAGAGAACAGGGCGCCGTCCTGGAACAGCACGCCGAAGCGCCGGCGCAGTCGGTTCAATGCCTCCTGGTCGGCCAGGCCGACGTCGACCCCGAGCACCTGCGCCCGGCCGGCCGAAGGCCGCATCAGGCCGATCAACTCATTGAGCAGCACGGTCTTGCCGCTGCCGCTGCCGCCGATCAGGGCGACCAGCTCGCCGCGGCGCACCTTGAAGCTGATGCCGTCGTGCACCCAGACCCCGCCCAGACGGGTGCGGATGCCTTCGGCCTCGATGACGCTCTCCTGGCTCACAGGTCAAGCTCGCTCAGCAGGATGGCGAAGAAGGCGTCGATCATGATCACCGCGACGATGCTCTGGACCACGGTGGCGGTGGTGGCCAGGCCGACGCTGCGGGCGTCGCGGCTGACCCGCAGACCGTTGTGGCAGGCGATCAGGCCGATGGCGGCGGCGAAGAACGGCGCCTTGGAAAGACCGATCACCACGGTCTTCAGCTTGAGCACGTCCTGCATGCGGTCGAGGAAGGCCAGGTGGCCGATGTCCAGTTGCACGTCGGCCACCAGCATGGCGCCGTAGATGCCGGCGATGTCGCCGACGAAGGTGAGCAGGGGCATGACCAGGACGATGGCGAGCAGGCGCGGCAGCACCAGGACCTGGAAGGCCGACAGGCCGAGGGTGATGATGGCGGCGATCTCGTCGGTCACCTTCATGGCGCCGATCTGGGCGGTGAAGGCGGCGCCCGAGCGGCCGGCCACCAGCACCGCGACCAGCATGGGCGCCAGTTCGCGGCAGACGCCGAGGCTCGCGGCATCGACGATGAAGATGTTGGCGCCGAACTTCTGGATCTGGATGCCGGTGAGATAGGCGATCACCATGCCGATCAGCAGATTCATCATGATCATGATGGGCAAGGCGCGCAGGCCGACATGCTCCAGCTGCACGAAGAGTTCGCGCGGCCGCAGGTTGCGCGGCTTGTGCAGGGCATGGGCGAGGCTGGCCACGGCATGGCCGAGAAAGCGTAGCCGGCTGTGGGCGTCGCTCAGCAGATCGGCCGCGCGGCGGCCCAGCCGGGCCAAACGGCCTACCCGTGGCCGCGGCTGGTAGATGGCCTGCTCGAAGCGCTCGTCGACCAGGTTGAGCAGTTCGACCTGACGCGGCGGAATCTGTTGGAAGCGGACCTGGCTCCAGGCCACGCCCGCCTGCCAAAGCCTGCGCACCAGCAGCATGGCGCCGGCGCTGTCGAGCGCTTTGAGTTCGCCGCCGTCGAGGGTGACCACCGCATCGCGCGGGATGGCCAGGCCGGGGATGGCGGCGTCGAGGGCGGCGAGCTCACTCAGGCACCAGCGGCCGCGCAGGCTCAGGGTCCAGCCCGCGGCCTCTTGCCGCAGTCGATGCCAGGGTGTGGATATCGCCTGTGCGCCCAAGCCGGGTCTCTCCCTAGAAGCAACTAGCCGAAAACAATGACCTGGATCGCCACGGCCCTTCGGGCCTCGCGATGACGGAAAAGGTCATTGCGAGCAAAGCGAAGCAATCCAGTCCTGACCGATCAATATCGGAAGGCGCATCGAATGTTCATATCAAGCCTGATGCGGGTTCTCTCTGCGCCAGCCTCGCCAGCAGTTTGTCGTGAATGCCGCCGAAGCCGCCGTTGCTCATGATCAGCACATGGTCGCCGCTCTTGGCCTCGCGCGCAATGGCCTCGACCAAGGCATCGAGGTCCTGGTGCACCGCCGCCTTGCCGCCCAGCGGCGCCAGCGCCCCGGCCACATCCCAGTCGACGCCGCCGGCATAGCAGAACACCGCATCGGCGCCCTGCAGGCTGGCCGGCAATTGCGCCTTCATGGTGCCCAACTTCATGGTGTTGGAGCGCGGCTCGAGCACGGCGAGGATGCGGGCGCCGTCCACCTTGCCACGCAGGCCGGCGACCGTGGTCTCGATCGCGGTCGGGTGGTGGGCGAAGTCATCATAGACGGTGATGCCACCCACCTCGCCGCGCAACTCCAGCCGCCGCTTCACGTTCTGGAACCGGCCCAGGGCCTCGATGCCCGCCTTCACCGGCACCCCGGCATGGCGCGCGGCGGCGATGGCGGCCAGGGCGTTCATCCGGTTGTGCTCGCCGAGCAGTTCCCACTCGACCCGGCCCTGCATCTGGCCGTTGAACAGCACGTCGAAGGCGTTCGGGCCCTGATCGACGGCCTGCCAGCCGTCGAATCCAGACCGCGCAGCGGCAATATCCCCCTCTCCCCCCGGGAGAGGGCTAGGGGTGAGGGAACGGCCTTGCCCATTGGCTGGTGCGCTGCCAAACCGCTCCACCGGAGTCCAGCAGCCGCGGACGAGCACGCGGTCCAGGCTCGCCTCGCGGCCGTTGGCCACCACTAGGCCGTTGCTCGGCACGGTGCGCACCAGGTGATGGAACTGGGTCTCGATCGCCGCGAGGTCGGGGAAGATGTCGGCGTGGTCGTACTCCAGATTGTTCAGCACCGCCGTGCGCGGATGGTAGTGGACGAACTTGGAGCGCTTGTCGAAGAAGGCGGTGTCGTACTCGTCCGCCTCGATCACGAAGAAGGGCGATTCGGTCAGCCGGGCCGAGACCCCGAAGTTGCGCGGCACGCCGCCGACCAGATAGCCGGGGTTGAGGCCGGCGTCTTCCAGCACCCAGGCCAGCATGCCCGAGGTGGTGGTCTTGCCGTGGGTGCCCGCCACCGCCAGCACCCATTTGTCGCGCAGGACGTTTTCATAGAGCCACTGCGGGCCCGAGATGTAGGGCAGGCCGCGATCGAGGATGGCCTCCATCAGCGGCTGCTTGCCGCGGGTGACCACGTTGCCGATGACATAGACATCGGGATTGAGCTCGATCTGCTCGGCGCCGAAGCCCTGGATCAGCTCGATGCCCTGGGCTTCGAGTTGGCTGCTCATCGGCGGATAGACGTTGGCGTCGCAGCCGGTGACCCGGTGGCCCGCCTGCTTGGCGATGACGGCAATGCCGCCCATGAAGGTGCCGCAGATGCCGAGGATGTGCAGGTGCATTGTTAGCGAATCAGAAAAACGGATGGCGCATTATCTAGCAATGTTCACGGATGCTGCTTGCTGATCGGCGTGATAACTCGATCGCACCATCGGCCCGCAGGCGGCGTTCTTGAAGCCCATCTCATAGGCCTGCCGCTCGAACTCGGCGAACTGCTCCGGCGTGACGTAGCGCTCGACCGACAAATGATGACCCGAGGGCTGCAGGTACTGGCCGACGGTGAGCATGTCCACGTCGTGCGTGCGCAGGTCGCGCATCACCTCGAGCACCTCCGCGTCGGTCTCGCCCAGGCCGAGCATGATGCCGGACTTGGTCGGCACGCCCGGCACCCGCGCCTTGAATTCCTTCAGCAGTTTGAGCGAATGGGCGTAGTCGGCGCCGGGCCGGCAGGCCTTGTACAGTCGAGGCACGGTCTCCAGGTTGTGGTTCATCACATCCGGCGGCGTGGCGGCCAAAATATCCAGCGCGACTTCGAGCCGGCCTCGGAAGTCCGGGGTCAGAATCTCGATCCGGGTGTTGGGCGATTGCTCGCGCACGGCGCGGATGCAGTCGGCGAAGTGCTGGGCGCCGCCGTCGCGCAGGTCGTCGCGGTCGACGCTGGTGATGACCACGTATTTGAGCCGCATCGCGGCGACGGTCTCGGCCAGGTGCGCCGGCTCGTTCGGGTCGGGCGGCAAGGGCTTGCCGTGGCCGACGTCGCAGAAGGGGCAGCGCCGGGTGCACAAGTCGCCCAGGATCATGAAGGTGGCGGTGCCATGGCGGAAGCACTCGCCCAGGTTGGGACAGGAGGCCTCTTCGCACACGGTGTGCAGGCCCTGGGCGCGCAGCACGGCCTTGAGCTCGGCCACCTCGGGCGCATTGGGCGACTTGGCGCGAATCCAGGCCGGCATCTTGATCCGTGGCTTGGCCACCACCTTGATCGGGATGCGCTCGGTCTTGGCCCGGCCCTTGTGCAGCTCGATATCCGCCATCTTTAAAACTCGAACAAAAACCGCATTTTACGGCAATCGGCTATCATGGCCCGCCTTTTAGTACGCAAGACCTCATGACTCAGGAAGCCCCCATCCCGGTCACTTTGCTGACGGGGTTCTTGGGCAGCGGCAAGACCACCCTGCTCAACCACCTGCTGCGCCAGTTGCCGCTCACCGCCGTGGTGATGAACGAGTTCGGCGAGATCGGCCTCGACCACCAGTTGCTGGAAGAGACCCGCGGCCCGCTCGCCCTGCTCTCGGGCGGCTGCGTCTGCTGCCAGGTGCAGGGCGCGCTGGCGCCGACGCTGAAGAACCTGTACATGGCGCGGCAGGCGGGCGATATTCCGAAATACGAGCGGGTGATCATCGAAACCACCGGCATCGCCGACCCGGCGCCCATTCTCGACACCCTGCTCAATGACCGCTGGCTGGCCAAGCGCCACCATCTGGACGGCGTGGTGACCACGGTCGATGCGGTGCTGGCCGAGCAGCAACTCGACAGCTATTTCGAGGCGGTGCGCCAGGTGGCGGTGGCCGATCGCCTGCTGATCACCAAGACCGACCTGGCCGGGCCCGAGCTGACCGAGGCGGCGAAGGCGCGCGTGGCCGCGCTCAATCCGGCGGCGCCCATCCACACCGTGCTCAACGGCGAGATCGACCCCCAATTGGTCATCCATGTCGGCCTCTACGACCCGGACAGCAAACACCCGGACGTGCGCCGCTGGCTCAATGCCGAGCGCTACAAGCCGGTGAAGGCTGCCGGCGCGCTGGGCGCCAGGCCGGCGGCGCCCGAGTTGCACGACACGCGCATCCGCGCCTTCAGCCTGAGCTTCGATCAACCCCTGGACTGGACCGGGGTGCAAAGCGCCCTGGAGATGCTGACCGCCTTCCGCGCCCAGAACCTGCTGCGCATGAAGGCCATCGTCAATATCCAGGGCGAGCCGGGGCCGGTGGTGCTGCATGCGGTGCAGCACGTGGTCTATCCGCCGGAGCGACTGGCGGTCTGGCCGGACGCCGACCACAGCAGCCGTTTTGTCTTTATCGTCAGCGACTTGGAGGAGGCCTTCGTGGCCAAGCTGCTGGACGATTTCACCCGAGCGGCCGGACAGGGGGTTCTCAATCCGCCATCCGTGGCATAATGCACCGCCAAATTTTGTACCTTCTTACAAATGCAGGAGGAAAGCCGTGGCTACTGCAAGCAAAAAGGCACCCGCTAAGGCCGGCAGCAAGCCCGCCAAAAAGGCCGCACCGGTGAAGGCGAGCAAGCCTGTCGCCAAGAAGGCTACGCCGGCGAAAGCCAGCAAACCGGCCGCCAAGAAGGCTGCCCCGGCGAAGGTGAGCAAGCCTGTCGCCAAGAAGGCTGCGCCGGCGAAAACAGGCAAGCCCGTCGCCAAGAAAGCGGCCCCGGTGAAAGCCAGCAAGCCCGTCGCCAAGAAGGCGCCGGCGAAAACAGGCAAGCCCGCTCCTGCCAAGAAGGTAACCAGCGTTAAGGCCAGCGCAAAACCCGCTGCGGCCAAGAAGCCGGCACCCGCCAAGGCCGCTGCCAAGCCGGTGGCCAAAAAGCCGGTGCCTGTGAAAGCAACCCCGACTGTAAAGAAAGCAACACCTGCCGTGACCAAGACTGCCACTGCCGCACCGGCGAAAACGACCAAGGCCCCCGCGCCCGTCAGCAAACCCAATGCCTCGGGCCTGAGCGAGGCGCAAATCCTCAAGATGTCCGACAAGGACTATATGAACGAGGCCCAACTCGGCTTCTTCAAGGCCAAGCTCTTGGAGATGCGCGACGAAATCCTGGTCAACGCGCGCGAGACCGGCGAGCACCTGAAGGAAAACGAGGTCTTCGCCGACCCCAACGACCGCGCCACCGTCGAAGAAGAGAACATGCTCGAGCAGCGCGTGCGCGACCGCGAGCGCAAGCTCCTGAAGAAGATCGAATCGGCCCTGCGCCGCATCGAGGCCGGCGAATACGGCTACTGCCTGGAGACCGGCGAGCCGATCGGCCTCGCCCGGTTGATCGCCCGCCCGACTGCCGAGCTGTCGATCGAGGCCCAGGAAAAGCACGAGCGGCGCGAGCGGCTGTTCGCCGACTGAGTCGCAGGCCGCGGCCCTCTGCGGCCTGACCCATCGTGTTGACCCTGGAAACCTGGGAACTCCTCAGCTACGTCGTCACGGTGGTCGGCCTGCCCTTGGCCATCGCCGTCTTCCTCTGGGAGCAGCGGCGCGAGCGGCTGGCCGAAGAGGAAGAGCTGCACCAGCGACTGTCCAACGCCTATACCGATTTCCTCAAGCTGCTGCTGGACAACGCCGATCTCCATCTGCTGCGCCAAAAGGCCGAGCCGCCGGCACTCGACGAAGAACAGAAGGAGCGGCGTTTCGTGCTGTTCGGCATCCTCATCTCCATCTTCGAGCAGGCCTATGTGATGGTCTACGAAGAGCGCATGAGCCGCCAGCGCCAGCGGCTCTGGCAGAACTGGGCCGACTACATCGAGGAGTGGTGCGCCCGCGCCGATTTCCGCGCGGCCCTGCCGGAACTGCTGCGCGGCGAGGATGTCGAGTTCGCCGAATACATGCAGCGCATCGTCGCCGCGCAACCCAAGGCCTGAGACCATGAACCCCATGCAACGCCTGCTCGTCGGGCTGATCCGCCTCTACCAGATCGCGTTGTCGCCCTACTTCGGCAGCCAGTGCCGGTTCACGCCGACCTGCTCGGAATACGCCAAGGAGGCGGTCGAACAGCATGGCGCCCTCAAGGGCAGCTGGCTGGCCATCCGTCGGGTCAGCCGCTGCCACCCCTATCACCCGGGCGGCCACGACCCGGTGCCGCCGAAGTGAGCCGGCTATAATTCTGCCTCTCCCCGCAATTCGGAATTTGGAGTAAGCATGGCTGATACGACCTGGCACGGCACCACCATCTTGAGCGTCCGCCGCGGCGAACAGGTCGCCATGGGCGGCGACGGCCAGGTGACGCTGGGCAATGTGGTAATCAAGGCCACCGCGCGCAAGGTGCGCCGGCTGTATCAGGACAAGGTGCTGGCCGGTTTCGCCGGCGGCACCGCCGATGCCTTCACCCTGTTCGAACGGTTCGAGGCCAAGCTGGAAAAACACCAGGGCCAGTTGGTGAAGAGCGCGGTGGAACTGGCCAAGGACTGGCGCACCGATCGCATGCTGCGCCGGCTGGAGGCCATGCTGATCGTGGCCGACCAGACCGCCACCCTGGTCATCACCGGCAGTGGCGACGTGCTGGAACCGGAATACGGCATCGCCGCCATCGGCAGCGGCGGGGCTTATGCCCAGGCCGCGGCCCGGGCGCTGATCGACCACAGCGAACTGGCGCCGGCGGCCATCGTCGAGCAGTCGCTGGAGATCGCCGGCGATATCTGCATCTATACCAACCGCAATTTCACCATCGAAACCCTCTGACCGCCTGGGTCATGCCGGACTTGCCGCGCAGCGGCATTGATCCGGCATCCAGAAAATCGACTGGATGCCCGCCTTCGCGGGCATGACGACAGGTAGGGCTAGTCGTCGGTACCGACCGGCTTCTTGCCGAGTTTCCGTTGCAGCGTGCGCCGGTGCATCTTGAGCGCCCGGGCGGTGGCGGAGATATTGCCCTCGTGTTCGGCCAGCACCCGCTGGATGTGTTCCCATTCCAGGCGCTTGACCGGCAGCGGTGCCTCGGCCGGCTCGACCGCGGCATCGCCCTGGTCGCGCTGCAGGGCCGCGAGGATTTCGTCGACCTCGGCCGGCTTGGCCAGGTAGTGCGTCGCGCCCAGCTTGATCGCCTCCACCGCGGTGGCGATGCTGGCATAGCCGGTCAGCAGCACGATGCGCATGTCGGGCCTAAGCGCCTTCAGCCGCTCGATCAGCGTGAGGCCCGATTCACCCGGCATGCGCAGATCGACCACCGCGGCCTCGGGCGCCTGGGCCTGAGCCAAGGCCCAGGCGTGCTCGACATCCGCCGCCTGGCGCACGCTCAAGCCGCGTCGGCTCAAGGCCCGAGACAGCACCAGACGAAAGGCCTCGTCGTCATCGACGATGAGCAGGTCTTTGAACGGCAGCCGGCTCATCTCGCCTCCAGGGCCGCCAGCGGCACCGTGACGCTGGCGATGCTGCCGCCACCCTCGCGCAGCGCCAAGGACGCCTCGCCGCCCAGGTGTTCGACCCCGGCATGGGTGAGCAGCAGGCCGATGCCACGACCCTCGCCCTTGCTGCTGTATCTCTTGCGTCCGGCCACCTCGGCCAGTTCCGGGCTGATGCCGGGACCGCGATCGAGCACGCGCACCCGCAACTGCCGGGCATCCCACTCGGCCTCGATCGCCACATCTTCCGGGGAGGCATCGGCCGCATTGTTGTAGAAGCTGACCAGGGCCTGGGCGAGTACCGGGTCGGGCCGGATCAGCGGCGCGGGCAGCGACCCCCCGATGCGGCGGGCGAGCACGATGGTCGGCCGCATCAACTGCCAATGCTCGATGGTCTCGCCCAGCCACTCGTCGAGCGGCACCGGCGCGGCCTCACGCCCGGCCCCCGCGCTCACGGTCAGCCGGGTGAGCAGGGCCTTGCAGCGCTCGGCCTGCGCTGCCAAGAGGCCCAAGTCTTCGGCCAAATCGCGATCCTGGGCGTGCCCGGCCTGCAACTCCTGGGCCAGGACGGTCATGGTGGCCAGCGGCGTCGACAGCTCGTGGGCGGCGCCGGCGGCCTGCATGCCCAAGGCGAAGACGCCGGCATCGCGCACGGTCCGTTCGCGAGCGGCGGCCAGTTCCTGCTCGCGCCGACGCAGGCTGCCGGCCACTTGCACCACGAACCAGGCCACCAGCCCGGCGCTGATCAGGAAATTGAGCCACATGCCGAGCAGGTGCAGATTGAAGGCGTCCAGCTCGGCCACGGCAGGCAGCGGCACATGCCAGAAGATGAGCAGGCTGTAGACCGTGCCGCTGAACAGTGCGGTCAACCAGGCATAGCCGGCCGAGAGGGCGGTGGCGGCGAGGATCACCGGCAACAGCAGCAGCGAGACGAAAGGATTGGCATAGCCGCCGCTGAAGAACAGTTGCCCGGCCAGGGCCACGGTGTCGGCGGCGAGCTGGGTGAACACCTCCGGCTGGCTGGCCGGCCAGGGCTGCTTCAGCCGCCACCAGGTCAGGCCGTTGAGCACGATCAGCAGGCCGACGATGCCCAGCATCGGGGACAGCGGCAAGGGCATGTCCAGACCGAGGGTTACCACGCCGATGGCGAGCAGTTGGCCGGCGATGGCGAGGTTGCGCAGCCAGGCCAAGCGCCGAAGCAGGGTCGCGGCCGGGGCCGGGGGTTGTCGAGTCAACATGGCCGCATTGTACTGTCCGGCCGCTGCACTGCGGCGTGCGACAAAATGCCGCGCACCTCGGGCCGCACTTCCCCTAGAATGGCGCGATTGCGGGCCTATGCCACCGCCCTTTGAGAAGGAGACACTATGTCGCTGCGTAATTGGATTTTGCCCCTGGGCCTGGCCCTCTCGACCGCCGCCGGCGCGGCCGAAGTCAAGATCGACGATGCCTGGGCACGCGCCACGGCACCCGGCCAGAACGTCGGCGGCGTGTTCATGACCTTGACCGCCGACGGCGACCTCAGCCTGGTCGGCGGCAGCAGCCCCGCCGCCGGTACTGTCGAACAGCACACCAAGCGCATTGACCAAGGCATGATGGTGATGCGCAAAATCGACAATATCGCCTTGCCCAAGGGCAAGAAGGTGGAGCTGGCGCCCGGCGGCCTGCACATCATGCTGATCGGCCTGAAAAACCCGCTCAAGGCCGGCGAGCAGGTGCCGCTGACCTTGACGGTGCGCGATGCCAAGGGCAAGTCGCAGCAGCTCAAGGTCAAGGCCGAGGTACGCGAGATGGGCGGCGGCATGATGCAGCATCATCACTGAGCCCGCCTCACGCCATGAAAAAAGCCGGCAGGAGCCGGCTTTTTCTTTGCTGCGCCTGAGAGGCTCAGGCCTCTCTTTCCAGTTCCTCGATCGAGGTGTGGCGTACGTCCTTGCCCTTGACCATGTAGACCACATATTCCGACATGTTCTTGGAATGGTCGCCGATCCGCTCCAGGGCCTTGACCACGAACAGGAGGTCGATCACGGTGGAGATGGTGCGCGGGTCTTCCATCATGAAGGTGATCAGGTGGCGGGTGATCATGTGGAATTCCTCGTCCACCTCCATGTCCGCCCGGGCCAGCTGCACCGCTACCGAGGTATCCAGCCGGGCGAAGGCATCCAGCGCGTTGTGCAGCATCTTGATGGCCAGGCCGGCCATGTATTTGATCTCATGGTAGCGCGGGGTGGTCAGGCGATCGTTCTGATAGATCTGCTTGGTCATGCGCGCGATCTTCGAGGCCTCGTCGCCGATCCGCTCGAGATCGGTCACCGTCTTGATGATGGTGAGGATCAGGCGCAGGTCGCTGGCGGCCGGCTGCCGCAGCGCGATGATGTGGGTGCAGTCTTCGTCGGTGGCCACTTCCAGGGCGTTGACCTTGTAGTCCATCGCCATCACCTGGTCGGCCAGGTCCATGTCGCCGGTTGCCAGGGCGTCGACCGCACGGTTGATCTGCTCCTCCACCAGACCGCCCATCTCCAGCACGCGTGCGCGCACCGCCTCTAATTCGGCGTCGAATTGTTTGTAGGTATGTTCTGTGGGCATGATGTTCCTCTCTTCTTTGATTCTGGCGACAGAGCCGCTCAATGCATTATAAACACGGCCGGCGTGCGAATTATGACAACTCGGTGACGAAGGGCAGATCGATTCGCTCGCCGTCTATTTCCAGCGACATCACCCAGTCGCGTCGGCCGCTGACGCAGACCGGCAGCACGATGCGCGCGCGAAAGACGCCCTGGGCATCGGGCCGCAGGGTGTAGAGATTGAAACCCATGTCCATGCCCGCCATGGTGAAGTGGGCCTGCACCTTGCTCGCGCCCGGCGCCTTGACCCAGAGTTGGAAGGGCTTGAGCACTCGCAATTCGCCCTCGACCCCGGCCGTGACCGTCTGACCATCGAGCGGCAGGGCACAGCCGGCTTGGAGATTGGGGCAAGACACGGTCCTGGCCGGCTCGGGCGTGCGCAGCTGCCAGACGGCGAGCAGGACGACGATCAGGCCGATGACCAGCCACGGGGCCACCAACACAATGCGCTGCCGATTCAGCCTCAGCCCCACGCCTGGCCTTTCAGGGCGACACCGTGGGCGCCGTGACGGCGGGCCAGATCGAGGTCGGCCTCGGTGAGCCCGCCGAGGGCGAACACCGGGATCGGGCAATGCGCCACCAGTTCGGCGAAGCGCGGCCAGCCCAGGGTGGGCGCGCCGGGGTGCGAGGCAGTGGGCAGCACCGGCGAGAGCACGGCGAGGTCGGCGCCGAGCTCGGCCGCGCGGGCGAGCTCGGCCGCGTCATGGCAGGAGGCGCCGACCCAGCTCAGTTCGGGCCGTTGCTTCAGGCTGGCCAGTTGGCTCGAGGTGAGATGAACACCGACGCCCAATTCGCTCGCCAACGCAATATCGCCGTTGAGCAACAAATGCGCGCCGGCGGCGCGGCAGCGCTCGGCCACCGCACGCGCCAAAGCTTCGAAATCCTGGGCCGGCAGTTGCTTCTCGCGCAGTTGCACCAGGCGCAGGCCGGCGGCTAAACGCTCGTCCAAACGTCGCAGGAAGAGATCGACCCCGAGGTTGGCGGCATCGGAGATGGCATAAACCAAGGGCAGCGCCAGCCCGCGCAGGATGGGGCCGTTGGCCGGCAGGATGGGTTCGACCTCGGGTCGGCTCGCATGGGTCCAGGCCAGTTGCTGGCCCTCGTGCGGATGCGGCTCGCCCTGCCAGTCGGTTACCCGGAAGAAGCGCAGGTTCACCTGGGCATGGGGGTAATCGTAGAAGCGGCTGATCCAGGGATAGGCGCCGGTCACGGCGATGCCCAGTTCCTCCTGCAGCTCGCGCACCAGGGCCTCGCGCGCGGTCTCGCCGGCCTCGACCTTGCCGCCGGGAAACTCCCACCAGCCGGCATAGGCCTTGCCCTCGGGCCGGCAGGCCATGAGGAAGCTGCCGTCCGGCCGCTCGATCACCGCGGCGGCCACCTCGACGCGTTGATTCATTTCTTCAGGCCCTGGCGGCCGACCCAGTCGGCGGCGAACTGGCGCGCCACCCGGCCGCTGCGGCCGCCGCGGAAGATGGCCCACTGCAGGGCCTCGCTGCGCATGGCCTCGTCGACCGAACCGCCCAAGGCGACAACCCAGCTCTCGACGATGTCGAGATAGGCATCCTGATCGAAAGGAAAGAAGGACAGCCAGAGACCGAAGCGGTCGGCCAGCGACAGCTTCTCCTCGACGCTCTCGCCCGGATGCACCTCGCCGCCCTTTCGGGTGGCCTCTTCGTTCTCGCTGAAGAACTCGGGCATCAGGTGGCGCCGGTTGGAGGTGGCGTAGATCAGCATGTTGTCCGGCGCACCGGCGATGCTGCCGTCGAGCACGGCCTTGAGCGCCTTGTAGGCGGGGTCGTCGGCCTCGAACGAGAGGTCGTCGCAGAACACGATGAAGCGATAGGGCTGGCCGGCGATGGCCTCGGCGATCTCCGGCAGGTGCACGAGATCGGCGCGCTCGACCTCGATCAGGCGCAGGCCCTGTCTGGCGTGGCGCGCCAGCATGGCCTTGACCAGGGAGGACTTGCCGCAGCCGCGGCTGCCGGAGAGCAGGGCGTTGTTGGCCGGCAGGCCCGAAACGAATTGCTTGGTGTTGCGGTCGAGTTCCGCCTTCTGCTCGTCGATGCCACGCAGCTGCTTCCAGGCGACGGCCTTCGGCTCGGTTACCGGCAACAATACGCTGTGGTTGTATTGCCGCTGCCAACGCGCGGCCTGCACCCGCTGCCAGTCGATAGCCTTCGCCGCCGGCGGCAACCATGCGTCGAGCCGATGGAGCAAGGCGTCGGCACGGGCAAGAAATTGAGAAAGCGGGTCGTTCATAGTCGCCATTATTCTGGATTCCCGCCTGCGCGGGAATGACGGAACACGCTAACCGGCAACAATATCGTCGCTCCCGCGCAGGCGGGAGCCCAGTCAAATAATGGCTTCATACAAGTCCTGCCATTCTGGATTCGATTCTTCGATAAGGCGCAACTTCCAAGCTCGGTTCCATTTCTTCAACTGCTTTTCCCGTGTAAGGGCTGATTCCATGGTCTCATGAGGCTCATACCAAACCAGCATTTGCACGGCGTGACGACGGGTGAAACCCTCTACCAAGTTGCTCTTGTGCTGCCATATGCGCTTGACTAGATCGGATGTCACACCGATATAGAGCGTCCCATTCCGTTGGCTGGCAAGAATGTAAACGCAGGGCTGCATGGCCTGGCCCCCACCGTAGCCTGCCCCCGAGTGGTTCA
The DNA here is from genome assembly GCA_013389055.1 of Hydrogenophilaceae bacterium. Taxonomy (GTDB): domain Bacteria; phylum Pseudomonadota; class Gammaproteobacteria; order Burkholderiales; family Thiobacillaceae; genus Sulfuritortus. Next base: position 130 of record JACAEC010000140.1, on the reverse strand, counting down.
GTCGGGGGCAGGAATGACGATTAGGTGCGGTACTCGGCGTTGATCTTCACGTAGTCGTAGGAGAAGTCGCAGGTCCACACCGTGGCCGCGGCACTGCCGCGATTCAGTTGGATGCGGACCAGGATGTCCG
>JACAEC010000184.1 GCA_013389055.1 Hydrogenophilaceae bacterium | reverse complement strand
GCATCGAACACGTTGGTCGAAGGCATCGACACCACGCGCGCGGCGATGCCCTCGGCCTTCAGGGCCTCCTGGGTCTTGAGGGCGAGCTCGACCTCGGAGCCGGTGGCGATCAGCACCACCTTCGGGCTGCCCTCGCAGTCGGACAGCACGTAGCCGCCCTTGCGGATGGCCTCGATCTGGGCATCGCTGCGCTTGACGTAGGGCAGGTTCTGGCGCGACAGCACCAGGCTGGTCGGACCGTCCTTCTTCTCCACGGCGGCGGCCCAGGCGACCAGGGTTTCCATGGTGTCGCAGGGGCGCCAGACGGTCATGTTGGGGATCATGCGCAGGGTGGCGGTCTGCTCCACCGGCTGGTGGGTCGGGCCGTCTTCACCCAGGCCGATCGAGTCGTGGGTGAACACATAGATCACGCGTTGCTTCATCAGTGCGGACATGCGCAGGGCGTTGCGGGCGTATTCCGAGAACATCAGGAAGGTGCCGCCGAAGGGCATGATGCCGCCGTGCAGGGCCATGCCGTTCATGATGTGGGACATGCCGAACTCGCGCACGCCGTAGGAGATGTAGTTGCCGCCCGCGTTGCGGTGCAGGCTGTGGCAGCCGGGCCAGTTGGTCAGGTTGGAGCCGGTCAGGTCGGCGGAGCCGCCGACGCGCTCGGGCAAGGTGGAGACCAGGCGCTCGATCGCCAGTTGCGAGGCCTTGCGGGTGGCGACGGTCTCGCCCTTCTCGGCGGTCAACTTGATCGCGGCCTTGACCCGGTCGGCCCAGTCGCTCGGCAATTCGCCGGCCATGCGGCGCTTGAACTCGGCAGCCTCGGCCGGGTACTGCTTGGCGTACTCGGCGAACTTGTTGTTCCACAGCTTCTCCAGGCCCTCGCCCTTGGTCTTGGCGCTCCAGCCTTCGTAGACGTCGGCGGGAATTTCGAAGGGACCATGGGTCCAGCCCAGGTGCTTGCGGGTGGCCTCGATCTCGGCCTCGCCCAAGGCGGCGCCGTGCACGTCGTGGGTGCCTTCCTTGTTGGGCGAGCCCTTGCCGATCACGGTCTTGCAGCAGATCAGGGTGGGCTTGTCGGTGTGCTTCTTGGCTTCCAGGATGGCTGCCTCGACCGCCTCGGCGTTGTGGCCGTCGACGTTGCGCACCACGTGCCAGCCGTAGGCCTCGAACCGCTTCGGGGTGTCATCGGTGAACCAGCCCTCGACATGGCCGTCGATGGAGATGCCGTTGTCGTCCCAGAAGGCGATCAGCTTGCCCAGGTTCCAGGTGCCGGCCAGGGCGCAGGCCTCGTGGGAGATGCCTTCCATCATGCAGCCGTCGCCGAGGAAGACATAGGTGTGGTGGTTGACGATATCGAAGCCGGGCTTGTTGAATTCGTGGGCGAGCAGCTTCTCGGCCAGCGCCATGCCGACCGCGTTGGTGATGCCCTGGCCGAGCGGGCCGGTGGTGGTCTCGACGCCGGGGGTGTAGCCGTACTCGGGGTGGCCCGGGGTCTTGGAGTGCAGCTGACGGAACTGCTTGATGTCGTCGATGGAGACGTCGTAGCCGGTCAGGTGCAGCAGGGCATAGATCAGCATGGAGCCGTGGCCGTTGGACAGCACGAAGCGGTCGCGGTCGGCCCACTTGGGGTTGGCCGGGTTGTGGCGCAGGTGGTGGTTCCACAACACTTCGGCGATGTCCGCCATGCCCATGGGGGCGCCGGGGTGGCCGGAGTTGGCCTTCTGCACGGCGTCCATGGCGAGCGCACGGATGGCATTGGCGAGTTCGGTGCGGGTTGCCATTTTTTTGTTTCCTCAATTAAAAAAAATTCTGTTCGGCCCGGCTCCGGGGCAAAGGTCGTCGATTATGGACTAGGGCCGCAGGCCAGGGCAAGCCGACGGATAGGCCGGCCGACGCGGGCTGGCGGCCGATATCCCGTGGAAAAGCAGATGAAATCAGGGTTTGGCCGGACCGGGCCAGTCGATAGAAGTTTTTTATTGCGCCAAGGGAACGTTTATGCGCTCGCGCGGACCCAGGCGCGCCAGTCGGCCAGCAGTTCCGGGGTCAGGGCAGCGACGACGGAGCGCTTCCAGATGTCGCCCTGCCAGAAGTCGTCCTGGTCGAAGGTCGCGGCGGCTCCCCCCGCCTCGGCCAGGATCAGGCAGCCGGCTGCGTAGTCCCAGAGCTTTTGGCCGCCATGCAGGTAGACATGCAAGCGGCCGGCGGCCAGGTAGCACCAGTCGAGGGTGCTCGCCCCCAGGTTGCGCTGGGAGCTGTAGGGGTGCTCGCCGGCCAGGCGGATGGCCAGGGTCTTGGTCAGGCGCTTGAAGTCGACCCCGGCGATGCAGCGCTTGAGGCTCGACGGCGGCCGCTTGATCGGCAAGCGGTCGCCGTCCAGATAGGCGCCGCCGTCGGCCTCGGCGTAGAACAGCTCGTCGGCCTGCGGGTCGTAGATCACCCCGATCTGCGGTCGGCCCGCCTTGATCAGGGCGACCGAGATGGCGAAGAAGGGCAGGCCGGTGACGAAGTTGGTGGTGCCGTCGATCGGGTCGACGCACCAGAGGCCATCGTGACCGCAGGCCCAAACCCGGTGCTGCTCTTCCTCGGTCATCTCCTCGCCCAACACCGGATAGGGGGCGAGCCGGGTCAGCTCTTCGATCAGGGCGTGCTGGGTGGCGACATCGGCTTCGGTCAGCAGGCTGCCGTCGGTTTTGCGTTCGTGGGCGACTTTCAGATAGCGCGGCATGACCTGCTCGCGACCGACCTTGCGCACGGCGATGCAGACCTGTTGCAGGAGTTCGCTCATGGCCGCCACTTGATCGAACAGCCCATGCTCGGGATTTGCTCCCGGGGGCCGTGGCCGGTTTTGGCCACTTCGAGCATGGCCTCATATAGGTCGCGGCGAACCCCTTGCGGTGCGGTTTCCTTGCGCGATTCATCGAGACGGCCGCGGTATTGCAGTTGCAGTTTGTTGTTGAAGCCGAAAAAGTCCGGGGTGCAGACTGCACCGTAGGCGCGGGCCACGGCCTGGCTCTCGTCCCAGACATAAGGCATGGGGAAGTGGAGCTGTTCGGCCAGCCGCTGCATGTTGTCGAAGGAGTCTTCCGGATAGTCGGCCGGGTCGTTGGCCATGATGGCGATGGCGCCGATGCCCTGGGTCTTGAGATCGTTGACGTCGCGCACGATGCGTTCGATCACCGCCTTCACATAGGGGCAGTGGTTGCAGATGAACATGACCAGCAGACCGTTGGGGCCGGCCACGTCCTTGAGCGAGTAGCGTTTGCCATCCACGCCCGGCAGCTCGAAGTCCGGGGCCTGCCAGCCGAAGTCGCAGACGGGCGTTTCCATTCGTACCATGGGCTAAAGTCTCAAACGCGGGGTAATTGCACCGATAATATCATTTGCGATGAACTGACCCCGCCTACGATGCCGCTGCCCCGTTTCTATGTCGAAGCCGCCCTCGCCTTGGGTGCGCGTATTCCGCTGCCTGATGCCGTTTCCCGTCATGCCCTGGGCGCGTTGCGGCTGAAACCCGGGGCCGAGGTGATGCTGTTCAACGGCGACGGCGGCGAGTACCCCGGCGTGCTGGAGGTCAAGGGCGGTGCGGCCTGGGTCGAGTGCCGGGGACGGCAGACGCCCGAGCGCGAGTCGCCGCTCGATATCTGGCTGGCCCAAGGCATCTCGGCCGGCGAGCGCATGGATTACACCATCCAGAAGGCGGTCGAACTGGGCGTGGCCGGCATCGTGCCGCTGACCATGCGTCGCAGCGTGGTGCGGCTGGACGGCGAACGGGCCGAAAAGCGACGGCGGCATTGGCAGGCCATCGCCATCGCGGCCTGCGAGCAAAGCGGGCGCAACCGGTTGCCCGAGGTGCGGCCGATCATGGGCTTTACCGATTGGCTGGGCCGGGTGAAGGGCGAGGCCGCGACCAAGCTGCTGCTCGACCCGGAGGGCGGCAGCCGGCTGACCGAGCTGGCCAAGCCCGCCGGCCAGCTCTGGTTGCTGGCCGGGCCGGAGGGCGGCTTCGATCCGGAAGAGGCCGAACTGGCGCGCGTCTCAAGCTTCCTGCCCTTGCGCCTGGGGCCGCGCGTTCTTCGCACGGAAACCGCAGCCCTCGCTGCCATGGCCGCCATCCAGGCGGTTTGGGGCGATTTCTGAGCGCGACATTGATATAGTTTTGGAAAAAGCGAGCGAGACCATGATCAAAACAACACAAGAAACCGAGCCTTCCTTCGTCGACTGGTTCCGCTCCGTTGCGCCCTATATCCACGCCTTTCGCGGCAAGACCTTCGTCATCGGCTTCGGCGGCGACGCCATGCTGCGGCCCGACTTCGTCGACCTGATCCACGACGTCAATCTGCTCAATGCTTTGGGCGTGCGCCTGGTCCTGGTGCACGGTGTCCGGCCCCAGGTCGAGGAGCGCCTGCACGCCAAGGGCGGCGAGGCCCAGTATGTGCAAGGCCGGCGGGTGACCGATGCCGAGACCCTGGAGCACGTCAAGGACGCAGTCGGTTCGGTCCGGGTGGACATCGAGAGCCTGCTCTCGATCGGCCTGCCCAACACGCCCATGGCCGGGGCCGAGATTCGCGTCGCCTCCGGCAATTTCGTCACCGCCAAGCCGCTCGGCGTGGTCGAGGGGGTGGATCTCTTGTTCACCGGGGAGGTGCGCAAGGTCGCGGCGGACGCCATCAACGCCCGGCTGGCAGCGGGCGACATCGTGCTTCTGTCGCCCCTGGGTTATTCGCCGACCGGCGAGGTGTTCAACCTGACCCTGGAAGAGGTGGCCACCGCTGCCGCGATCCAGCTCAAGGCGGAAAAGCTGATCTTCCTGCTCGATCACGGCGATACGGTCGATGCCAAAGGCGTGCGAATCAACCAGATCACGGTCTCCGAGGCCCAGAAGGTGATCAAGAAGCTGTCGGACGGCGACATGAAGCTCTATCTGCCGCATGCCGTCGAGGCCTGCAAGGCGGGGGTGCATCGCGCCCATCTGGTCAGCGCCGATGTCGATGGCGCCCTGCTCATGGAGCTGTTCACCCATGAGGGGGTGGGCACCCTGGTCACCTCGCAGCCGGTGGAGACCCTGCGGCCGGCGACCATCGCCGATGTCGGCGGGGTCCTGCAACTGATCGAGCCGCTGGAAGAGGCGGGTGTGCTGGTGCGTCGTTCGCGTGAGTTGCTGGAGCAGGAGATCGAGCAGTTCTTCGTCGACGAATTGGATGGCCGTGTCGTCGGCTGCGCCGCGCTTTATCCCTTCACCGGCGAGCGGGCCGGCGAGATGGCCTGTCTGGCGGTGCATCCGGATTTCCGCGACAGCGGCCGGGGCGAGGCCCTGCTCAAGGCGGTCGAAGAGGCGGCCCGCGCGATCAGGCTCAAGCGGCTGTTCGTGCTCACCACGCGCACGGCGCACTGGTTCATCGAGCGGGGCTTCGTCCAGGCCACGCCGGACGACCTGCCGGCAGCGCGCAAGGAGCTGTACAACTGGCAGAGGCGATCCAAAGTCTTCCTCAAGGAGATTTGAGCATGTCGCGACAGCCCCTGCGGGCCTTGCTTCTGCTGTTGCTGTGCGTGCCATGGAGCGGTGTGTTCGCGGCGGAGGTCAAGCATCTGACCTTCGGCCTCTTTCCCAACCTCAGTCCGCGCACCTTGGTCAGCATCTACCAGCCCATGCGCAATTTTATCGAGGCCGAGTTGGGCCGACCGGTGGAGTTGGTGACGGCCAGCAACTTCAATATCTTCACCCGGCGCATGTTGGCCAAAGAATATGACTTGGTCGTCGCTGCGCCGCATTTGGCCCGGTTGGCGCAGACCGATGCAGGCTATGAGCTGCTGGACCATTACGAGCAGCCGCTGCAGGCTTGCGTGGTGGTGTCTGTCAAATCCAGCGCCAAGAATCTGAAAGATCTGTCCGGCAAGCGCGTCGCGGTGCCGGACAAAGTGGCGATTGTGACCTGGCTGGGCTTGGCCATGCTGACACAGGCAGGCTTGCGGGTGGATCAGGATTACCGGATGCTGGAGGCCAAGTCGCATAACAATGCGGCACTCAATGTCGTGAACGGACAGGCGGAGGCCGCCGTGATCGGCTCGGTTCCGCTTTCGCAGCTGACCAAGGAAGTTCGCGATCAGTTGCGCGTCATCGGCAGATCCGCGCCCATCCCCAGCCAATATTTTGCAGTGAGCGACAGGTTGTCCAGCCAGGAGCGCAAGCAGATTGAGCAGGCCTTGTTCAAGTTTGCCAATACTGCAGACGGCAGGAAATTTCTCAGTCAGTTTGCCATGCTCGGCATCAGCAAGGCCAAGCCCAACGAGCTTGTGGAAATGGATGTCTACGCCAAGCAAGTTCGGCAATTGCTGAGTGAACCGGTGGCGCCCTGATGTCGATTCCGCAACTCTTTTCCAGTCTGCGGGCAAGGTTGGTCGTTGCCGTGCTCGTCGTCCAGGCGCTGCTGCTGGGCATGCTTATCTACGAGCATGTCCAGGACCTCGGCGAGCGCTTGCAAGAGCAGGCGACGTTGCGCGCCCAGCAATTGACAGTGCTTCTGAATGCCTCGCTATCGGTGCCGCTGATCCAGGCCGATTTCGCCGCGGCACAGGAGGTCCTCGACGAAACCCAGAAACAGGGTGGTTTGAGCTACCTGAAGCTGACCGATCTGCGCGGCCGCCTGGTTGCCGAGTCGGGAGGCCGGGGCAAATTCGCCGCAGAGGCGGGTCATGAAGGGGGGGGCGGAGTGGAGGCGCTGTCCCTGGAAGTGCCGATCAGCATGGCCGGCCAGCAATTGGGCGTCCTCTACTTTCAGATGCCGCTGGGCTTCCTGGAATCGGCCAAGCAGCATGCCTTGTGGGACAGCCTGGCGATCGGGCTCGTCGCCATGCTGGTATCGGCGGTGGTATTGGCAATGTTGACGGTGTGGATCACGCGCCGCCTCGGCCAGTTGACCGCGGCGGCCGACAAGGTGGCGGCTGGCGACTATGACCTGGATTTGCCGCTGGGCCATCAGGACGAAGTGGGGCGTGCCATCGTCGCCTTCAAGCAGATGACCGAGTCCATCCGGGTGCGTGAGGAGGAACTGCGGGAGTCGCGCAACTACCTGCTGTATCTGGCCGAGCGCGACAGCCTGACCGGTCTCTACAATCGGCATTTCTTCCGGCACGAGTTGCAGCGCAGGTTGGACGAGTCGGCCCGCAGCGGCATCGAAGGTGCCTTGCTGTTGTTCGATTTGGACGAATTCAAGTTGATCAACGACAGCTTCGGCCACCAGGTGGGCGACGAACTGCTGATCACCATCGCCAATGAAGTGGGTCACCTTGTCCGGCGCAACGAGACCTTTTGCCGCTTGGGCGGAGATGAATTCGTGCTGATCGCGCACTCGGCATCGGAGAGCGAAATCGAGGCGCTGGCTGATCGCATCGTAAGCGCCTTGGGTGCCATGCGCTATGAGGCGGGCGGCCAACCCGTGCGCCTGTCCTGCAGCATGGGCGTGGCCTTGTATCCGAGCCAGGCCCAGGACCCGGAGACGCTGCTGGCCTGCGCCGATGCGGCCATGTATCAGGCCAAGCAGCAGGGCAAGAACACTTGGCAGCTGTACCGGCCCGAGCGTGACTCGACCGAGGCCCATCTGGCAGTGCTGACCTGGAAGGAGCGCATCAATGTGGCGCTGGAGGCGGGCCAATTCCGGCTGGTCTATCAGGGTGTCTATGCCATGCCGAAGCGGCGTCTGGCCCATGTGGAGGCTTTGTTGCGCATGTATGACGAGGATTCCGGCAGGCTGATCACGCCCAACCACTTCATCCCGATCGCCGAGCGCAGTGGCCAGATTCTCGAAATTGACCGCTGGGTAATCCGGGAGTGCATCCGGCAATTGAGGCTGCATCCCGCAATGCCGCCGATTGCCATCAACGTTTCCGGTCGCAGCTTCGATGACCCGACGCTTCCCGGCTTCATCGCCGAGCAGTTGCGCGTGCAGGAGGTCGAGCCAAAGAGGCTGGTCGTAGAGCTGACTGAGACGGCGGCGCTATCCGACATGGCCGACGCCGAGCGCTTCATCCGGGAACTGCGTGACCTCGGCTGCCATATCTGCCTGGATGACTTCGGCGCCGGCTTCGCCTCTTTCGCCTATCTGAAGCACATTGCGGCGGACACGATCAAAATCGACGGCATGTTTATCCGCGATCTGCCCAAGGACGCGCAAAGCCAGGTCTTCGTCAAGGCCATGATCGAGGTCGCTCGTGGTCTGGGTGTGACCACTATTGCGGAGTGTGTCGAGGATGAGGCGACGCTGGCGGTGCTTCGCAAGTTTGGTGTTGATTACGTCCAAGGCTATCACCTGGGCAGGCCGCAGGCGGATCACACCGCCCTCGGGTAAAATGCGCCTTCAATCCGTTTGAAGGTTTCGTTGTGCTCACCGTTTCCAATCTCACCATGCAGTTCGGGGCCAAGCCCCTGTTCGAAAACGTCTCCGTCAAGTTCGGTGAAGGCAACCGTTACGGCCTGATCGGCGCCAACGGCTGCGGCAAGTCGACCTTCATGAAGATTCTGGCCGGCGTGCTGGACTCAAGCGGCGGCAATATCAGCATCGATCCGGGCGAACGCATGGCCTTCCTGCGCCAGGACCAGTTCGCCTACGAGGACGTGCGTGTGCTCGACGTGGTGCTGATGGGCCATGCCGAGCTGTGGCAGATCCAGGAAGAAAAGAACGCCATCTACATGAACCCGGAGGCGACCGAGGCGGACTACCTGCATGCCGCCGAGCTGGAGGCCAAGTTCGGCGAGCTGGGCGGCTACGACGCCGAGGCCCGCGCCGGCGAGCTGCTGCTCGGCGTCGGCATCCCGACCGAGAAGCACAACGGGCCGATGCGCGAGGTGGCCCCGGGCTGGAAGCTGCGGGTGCTGCTGACCCAAGCCCTGTTCGCCGATCCCGACATCCTGCTGCTCGACGAGCCGACCAACAACCTGGACATCAACACCATTCGCTGGCTGGAGCATGTGCTGAACGAGCGCAACTCCACCATGATCATCATCTCGCACGACCGCCACTTCCTGAACTCGGTCTGCACCCACATGGCCGACCTCGACTACCAGACCCTGCGGGTCTATCCGGGCAACTACGACGACTACATGGAGGCCTCGACCATGGCCCGCGAGCGTCAGGTGGCGGCCAACACCAAGGCCAAGGAGAAGGTGGCCGAGCTGGAGGAGTTCGTCCGCCGCTTCCGCGCCAACAAGTCCAAGGCACGTCAGGCCACCAGCCGGATGAAGATGATCGACAAGCTCAAGGTCGAGGACGTGAAGCCGTCGTCGCGGCAGAACCCCTACATCCGCTTCGAGCAGGAAAAGCCGCTCTATCGGCGGGTGATCGAGGTGCAGAAGCTGCAGGTCGGTTACGACGGGCCCTTATTCAAGAACCTCAACTTCGTGGTCGATGCCGGCGACAAGGTGGCCATCATCGGCGAGAACGGCGTTGGCAAGACCACATTGCTGCGCACCCTGATGGGCGAGCTACAAGCGCAGGCGGGCGAGATCAAATGGGCCGAGAATGCCAAAATCGGCTACTTTGCCCAGGATCACGCCGCCGATTTCGCCAGCGACACCACCCTGTTCGACTGGATGAAGGATTGCGGCCAGGCCGGCGACGACGACCAGGCCATCCGCGGCATCCTCGGCCGGCTGCTGTTCTCCGGCGACGACGTGAAGAAGCCGGTCAGGGTGATCTCCGGCGGCGAACAGGGCCGCATGTTGTTCGGCCGCTTGATGCTGCAGCGTGGCAATGTCCTGTTGCTGGACGAGCCGACCAACCACCTGGATATGGAATCGATCGAATCCTTGAACCTGGGCCTGGAGAAGTTTCCGGGTACGGTGCTGTTCGTCTCGCATGACCGCCAGTTCGTCAGCTCCCTGGCCAACAAGATCATCGAGCTTAGGATCGACGGCAGCCACGTGGTGTACGACGGCAACTACGAGGACTACCTCGCCAGCCAGGGCCTGGATTAAGGCTTGTCCGTGCCTTAGCCTGCGGTTAGGCTTAGGGCGCTGCTGAGGAGGGTGATATGTCCCTGAATAAAAGCCATCTGCTTCGGACCGGCCTGTTGGCGGTCCTGGTGCTGCCGCTGTCCGGCTGCATTTACGATACTGCGATCTATGTTATCGAGGGGCGCAAGCACAACATCAGCGTCAGCCGAGATCAGAACTGGTTCTGGGAAGACACGGTCAACCTTTCCCTGATCGCCAGCCGCATGCCCGATTGCCTGGAGTCGCTGCGGATCGAGGGCGTGCCGAGAGCCGCGGCTGTCGAGTTGTATCTGCCGCCGCAGGAATACGTCGAGCCGATCCACATCGCCGAGGTGAACAAGGCCTATTACGCCATCAGCACGGCAAGCTGCCGGGTGCAGCGATTTGCCGGCAAGCCCGATGACCTCGGTCAGCATCTGGGCAGCTTCAAGGAGTTGCCGGACGGCCGCTTTGATTTTGTCGCCGACAAGGCGGCGAAGTAAGCGGTCGAGGCAAACAAAAAGGCCGGCGATTGCCGGCCTTTTTGTTTGGGCTGGGTTTGTTCAGCCCCTGCGCATCGAGTCGAAGAAATCCGAGTTCGACTTGGTTGCGCGAATCTTGTCGGACAAGAACTCCATCGCCGAGAGGTGCGCCCCGCGGAGGGCGGAGCAGTGCCTTCCGCAGGAAGGTGCGACCCCGGAGCGGGGTGCGGCCTGGAGGCAACCTTAAAAGTCAGCCCCTGCGCATCGAGTCGAAGAAATCCGAGTTCGACTTGGTCGCGCGAATCTTGTCGGACAAGAACTCCATCGCCTCCAGGTCGTCCATCGGATACAGGAGTTTGCGCAGCACCCAGACCTTTTGCAGGATCTCCGGCTTGAGCAGCAGTTCTTCCTTGCGGGTGCCGGAACGGTTGACGTTGATCGCCGGGTAGACCCGCTTCTCGGCCATGCGCCGGTCGAGGTGGATCTCCATGTTGCCGGTGCCCTTGAATTCCTCGTAGATCACGTCGTCCATGCGCGAGCCGGTGTCGATCAGGGCGGTGGCCAGGATGGTGAGCGAGCCGCCTTCCTCGATGTTGCGGGCGGCACCGAAGAAGCGCTTGGGCTTCTGCAGGGCGTTGGCGTCGACGCCGCCGGTGAGCACCTTGCCCGAGGCCGGCACCACGGTGTTGTAGGCGCGGGCCAGGCGGGTGATGGAATCGAGCAGGATGACCACGTCCTTTTTCGCCTCGACCAGGCGCTTGGCCTTCTCCAGCACCATCTCGGCGACCTGGACGTGGCGGCTGGCCGGCTCGTCGAAGGTGGAGGCGACCACCTCGCCGCGCACGGTGCGCTGCATCTCGGTCACTTCCTCCGGCCGTTCGTCGATCAGCAGCACGATCAGGATGACTTCCGGGTGGTTGCTGACGATGGCATGGGCGATGTGCTGCATCATGACCGTCTTGCCCGACTTCGGCGAGGCGACGATCAGGCCGCGCGAACCCTTGCCGATCGGGGAGATGATGTCGATGATGCGGCCGGTCATGTTTTCCTCGGCCTTGATGTCGCGCTCCAGCTTGAACGGCACGTTCGGGAACAGCGGCGTCAGGTTCTCGAACATGATCTTGTGTTTGAGCGCCTCGGGCGGTTCGCCGTTGACCTTGTCCAGCTTGGTCAGCGCGAAGTAGCGCTCGCCGTCCTTGGGGGTGCGAATCTCGCCCTCGATGGTGTCGCCGGTGTGCAGGTTGAAGCGGCGGATCTGGCTGGGCGAGACGTAGATGTCGTCCGGGCTGGCCAGATACGAGGTGTCGGGCGAGCGCAGGAAGCCGTAGCCGTCCGGCAGCACTTCGAGGGCGCCGTCGCCGTGAATGCTTTCGCCTTTCTTGGCCTTGTTCTTGAGCAGGGCGAAGATCAGCTCCTGCTTGCGCATGCGGTTGGCGTTTTCGATCTCGCACGACTCGGCCATTTCTAGGAGCTGACTGACGTGCAGTTGTTTCAATTCGGAAAGATGCATGACGACCCTGAGACGTACGGATATGCCGGGAGCGGCGGGGAAATGCGTT
>JACAEC010000175.1 GCA_013389055.1 Hydrogenophilaceae bacterium | reverse complement strand
GGATTGCGGCATCAGAGTTCGGCGGCGTAGTCGACGATCAAGGGCGCATGATCGGAGAACCTCTCCGCCTTGTAGACCGAGGCGGCCCGCGCCTTGGCGGCGATGCCCGGCGTCGCGATCTGGTAGTCGATGCGCCAGCCCACGTTCTTGGCCCAGGCTTGGCCGCGGTTGCTCCACCAGGTGTAGGCCTCGCCCTCGGCCTCGGGGTAGAGCCGGCGATAGACGTCGACGTAACCGAGCTGGTCGAACAGCTCGCCGATCCAGGCGCGCTCCTCGGGCAGGAAGCCGGAGTTCTTCAGGTTGCCCTTCCAGTTCTTGAGGTCGATCTCCTTGTGGGCGATGTTCCAGTCGCCGCAGACGACGACCTCGCGGCCGGATTGCCGCAACTGCTCCAGGTGCGGCCGGAACCGCTGCATGAAGCTGAACTTCACCGCCTGGCGCTCTTCCGAGCTGGAGCCCGAGGGCAGGTAGACCGAGACCACCGAGGTGTTGCCGAACACCGCCTCGATGTAGCGGCCTTCCATATCGATGTCCGCGATGCCCAGGCCTTCGATGATCTTATCGGGCTGGCGTTTGCAATAGAGGCCGACGCCGCTGTAGCCCTTCTTCTCCGCATAGTGGAAGTAGCCGTAGAAGCCTTCGGGATTCAACATGTGGCGGGTCATGTCGCCGACCTGGGCCTTGAGCTCCTGCAGGCAGACCACGTCGGCGCCCTGCTGGGGCAGCCAGTCGAAGAAGCCCTTGCGGGCGGCGGAGCGGATTCCGTTCAGGTTGGCGGTTACAATGCGCATCGTTATTCGGTTCGAGTGCCCAACATGCAGGACTACAAAAAAGACTTCATCGAATTCGCCATCGCCCAGCAGGTGCTGCTGTTCGGCGAGTTCAAGACCAAGGCCGGGCGCCTCTCACCCTATTTCTTCAATGCCGGCCTGTTCAACGACGGCGTGGCCTTGAAGCGCCTCGGCGAATTCTACGCGAAAGCCATCCTCGATTCCGGCGTCGCCTTCGACGGCCTGTTCGGCCCGGCCTACAAGGGCATCCCCCTGGTCGCCACCATCGCCGTGGCCATGGCCGGCATGGGCCGCAACGTGCCGTTCTCCTTCAACCGCAAGGAGGCGAAGGACCACGGCGAGGGCGGCAACATCGTCGGCGCGCCGCTCAAGGGCCGCATGCTGATCGTCGACGACGTGATCTCGGCCGGCACCTCGGTGCGCGAGTCGGTGCAACTGATCAAAGCGGCGGGGGCCATGCCCTGCGGCGTCGCCATCGCGCTCGACCGCATGGAGCGCGGCCAGGGCGAGCTGTCGGCAGTGCAGGAGGTGCAGGCCCAGCATGGCCTGCCGGTGATCAGCATCGTCAACCTGGACGACCTGTTGGCCTATCTCGCCGATAAGCCTGCGTGGCAGGCGACGCTGGCCGCGATTTCGGGCTATCGAGCCCGATACGGGGTCGAGTAGCTTGGCAAGCCATGCGAGGTCATGCCGGTGAAACCGGCATCCAGCAACAGCCCGATTTGCTGCGTAAACACCTTCCCGGACCCCGGCCTTCGCCGAGGTGGCGGGCTTTTAGAACCCCCTTAGGCGCACTTGGCCAAGGGCTCCGGCCGGTGCAGGCCATAGCCTTGGGCGTAATCGACGCCGAGCTCGCGCAACTGATCGCGGATGGCGTCGTTTTCCACGAACTCCGCGATGGTCTTCAGGCCGACCACATGGCCGACCCGGTTGATCGATTCGACGATGGCATGGTCGAGCGGATCGTTGACGATGTCGCGGACGAAGGCGCCGTCGATCTTCAGATAGTCGACCGGAATGGTCTTCAGATAGGAGAAGGAGCTCAGGCCGGCGCCGAAGTCGTCGAGGGCGAACTGGCAACCCTCCTCGCGCACCTCTTGCATGAAATTGACGGCTCGGCTCAGGTTGCCGATGGCCGCCGTCTCGGTGATCTCGAAACACAGCATTTCCGGCGACACGCCGGATTCGCGCAATTGCTTGCGCAGGAAGTCGTAAAAGTCGTCGTCGTTCAAGGTGATGCCGGAGAGGTTGATGAAGAAGCCCCTGAACTTGATTTTATCGTGTGAGGGGCCGCTCTTCAGAAACTCGAGCAAGGTGCGGATCACCCAGCGGTCGATGGCGGGCGAGAGGTTGTAGCGCTCGGCGGCGGGCAGGAAGACGCCGGGGCTGACCAGGCGGTCGTTCTCATCGCGCATGCGGATCAGCATCTCGCAGCACCTGCTGACGCTGTTGCCTGGCTGCAAGGGCAGGATGTTCTGCCGGTGCAGCACGAAGCGGTCGTTTTCCAGGGCCCATTGGATGCGTGAGACCCAGTTCATCTCGCCGCGCCGACGCTGCAACTCGATGTCCTCATCCTTGTAGACATGAATGCGGTTGCGGCCACTGTCCTTGGCCGCATAGCAGGCGATGTCGGCATTGCGCATCAGGTCGTCGACGCTGGGGTTGTGCACGGTGATCGGGGCCACCCCGATGCTGCCGCCGATGGAAAAGGTCTTGCCGCCCCAACTGAAACGGAAGTCATTGATCGCCTGCAGCAGCTTTTCGGCCACTTGCACCGCCTGATCCATCGGGCAGTTTTCCAACAGCAGGCCGAACTCGTCGCCGCCCAGCCGGCCCAGGGTATCGCTCTCCCGCACGTGGTCCTGCAAGACCATGGCCAATTGCTTCAACAGCTCGGCGCCGGCGACATGGCCGCAGGTGTCGTTGACCACCTTGAACTGGTCGAGATCGAGGTAGAGCAGGGCGTGCTCGGAATTCCAGTCCTTGGCGTTGCGCAAGGTCATGGTCAAGCGCTGCTCGAAGCGGTGGCGGTTGATCAGGCCGGTCAGTGAGTCGTGGAAGGCCAGGTGGTGGATGGTCTCCTCGGCCTTGCGGTGCTGGTGCCGGACCTCGGCCTCGCGCAGTTCCCGTTCGATGGCGGGGGCCAGCCGGGCCAGATTGGCCTTCATGATGTAGTCGCTGGCGCCCGCCTTCATGGCGCTCACCGCGACATCCTCGCCGATGGTGCCGGAGACGATGATCACCGGGATATCCAGGCCGGCCTCTTGCACCATGCTCAAGGCCGCCTCGGAACCGAAGCCGGGCAGGTTGTGATCGGTGATGATTACATCCCAGTTGGGGGTGCGCAGTGCCTCGCTGAGCTGCTCGGGCGAGTCGACGCGGTGGAGGATCGGGCTGTAGCCCGAGCGCTTGAGTTCGCGCTGCAGCAACAGGGCATCGTCTTCGGAGTCCTCGACCAGCAGGACGCGCAGGGTCTTGTCCATGGTTAGGTCACCCGATGGGCGGGGGGCGGCTCATTCAGGGTCAGCCAGTAATGCGCAACTTCGCGGATGGCCTCGGTGAACTCGTTGAAATCGACCGGCTTGCGGATATAGCTGTTGGCATGCAGGGCATAGCCGGTCTGCAGATCGCGGTATTCGTTCGAGGTGGTCAAAATGACCACGGGCTGGGTGTGGGTGCGCGGGTCTGCGCGCAGCCGGCGCAAGACCTCGAGGCCGTCGATATTGGGCATCTTGAGGTCTAGCAACACCACCGGCGGCGGCCGGCGCGTATCGCGTCCGGCAAAGCGGCCGGTGCCGAACAGGTAATCCAGGGCCTCGGCGCCGTCCCGGGCCACCACCACCTCGCTGGCGATGTTGTTCTTTTTCAGGGCGCGCAGGGCCAGGGCCTCGTCGTCCGGGTTGTCCTCGACCAGCAATACCGGTTGTGCCGTTGCCATCACTGTTCTCCGCCTTGGGGGGGCTGCTCGTTCAATACCAGCCAATACATGCCGATCTGGCGCACGGCCTCCATGAAATCGTTGAAGTCCACCGGCTTGCGGATATAGCTGTTGGCCATCAGTTCATAGCCGCTGGCCAGGTCGTGCTCCTCGTTCGAGGTGGTCAGGATCACGATGGGCAGATGGCTGGTCCGGACATCGGCGCGGATGCGTTTCAATACTTCCAGGCCGTTGACCTTGGGCAATTTGAGGTCGAGCAGGATCAGTTGCGGCTGTTCCTTGGTGTTGCGGCCGGTGTAGGCGCCGGTGCCGAACAGGTAATCCAGCGCTTCCACGCCATCGCGCGCCACCACCACGTCATTCAGGATGTTGTTCTTCTTCAGGGCGCGCAGGGTCAGGGCCTCGTCGTCCGGGTTGTCCTCGACCAGAAGAATGGTTTTATGCGGGGGGATCAACGCCGCCCTCCTCTGTCTGTCAGGTAGTTGTTCCCACCATCTCGCCCCGATGGATCGGGGTCTGTTGTGTATTCCATGATAAAGGAAATCCCGGCGGAATATGTTTAAAAATGCCGACCGGTCGGGCCGCACCAACGACTGTGCCGTTGTAGATACACATGCTCATCGGCCCGCCCCCTCGCTGCCCAGGGTGAAATAGAAGGTCGCCCCCTGGCCCGGTGCGCTTTCGGCCCAGATGCGGCCGCCATGGCGGTGGATGATCCGGCGCACCGTGGCCAGGCCGATGCCGCTGCCCTCGAACTCGTCCCGGTGGTGCAGGCGCTGAAAAGCGCCGAACAGCTTGCCGGCGTGGGCCATGTCGAAGCCGGCGCCGTTGTCGCGCACGAAATAGACCGTCTCGCCCTCCTGCCGGGTCGCGCCGAATTCGATGCGCGCGGCATCCTGCTTGCTGCTGTATTTCCAGGCATTGCCCAGCAGGTTTTCCAGGGCGGCATGGAGCAGGCCGGGGTCGCCCTGGACGGCCAAGCCCGGCGCCACCACCGTGCTTACCTGCCGATCGGGTTCGGCCTCGTGCAGATGTTGGAGAATATCAAGGGCAAGGGCAGTGAGGTCGACCGGGCTGGGCTGCAAAGAGGCGCGGGTGATGCGCGAGAGCTTGAGCAGATCGTCGATCAGGTGGCTCATGCGCTGGGTGCCGTTGCGCATTCGGCCCAGATAATCCCGGCCGGCGTCGTCCAGTCGGTCGCCATAGTCCTCGATCAGGGCCTGGGAAAAGCCGTCGATGGCGCGCAAGGGGGCGCGCAGGTCGTGGGAGACGGAGTAGGCGAAGGATTCCAACTCCTTGTTGGCGGCTTCCAGTTGGGCCGTGCGCTCACGCACGCGCCGCTCGAGTTCGGTGTTGAGTTGGCGAACCACCTGCTCGGCACGCTTGCGCTCGGTGATGTCGCGCACAATGACCTGCATGCCGAACTCATCGACACCCGAGTAGGGTGCCGCGGTGACTTCCACGTCGACCAAGCTGCCATCCATGCGGATGAATTGCATCTCCACGGCAGGCACGGCCCGCCGCTCTTCCGTGAGGATACGCATCCGCTCCCTGACCGCCTCGTGGTTTCGGGATTGGATACGGTCCAATACCGATGTCCCCAGCAGTTGCTTGGCGTCCTTTGCCCCCAGCAACTTGAGGGCGGCCGG
Organism: Hydrogenophilaceae bacterium; assembly: GCA_013389055.1. Lineage (GTDB taxonomy): Bacteria > Pseudomonadota > Gammaproteobacteria > Burkholderiales > Thiobacillaceae > Sulfuritortus. The sequence continues at coordinate 4,359 of JACAEC010000175.1, read as the reverse complement.
GTTGAGATAGGTGAAGATTCCGTTCTGGTTGATGTAGATGGCATCAGGCGCCGATTCCATCAGGTTGCGATATCGCTGCTCGCTGGTGCGCAGTGCATCCTGGGCCTGTTTGAATTCGGTCACGTCGCTGATGTAGCCGTGCCAGAGTACGCTGCCATCCGGCAGCCGATCCGGCATTGCCTCGCCGCGCAGCCAGCGCACGCCGCGCTCAGGCAGGATGACCCGGTATTCAAGTCGCCAGGGCGTCAACTCCCGGGACGACTGCATGATCGATTGCGACACAAGCTCGAGGTCATCCGGGTGCAGGCGTTGGAACACCGGGCTTGCATCCTCACGCACCTCATTCGGCGTGACTGCATAAACGTCACGGATGCCCTCGCTGGCATAGGGGAAATATGAGCGGCCGTTCCCATCCATGCAGAATTGGTAGATCGCGCCGGGCACCCGCTCCGACAGCCGGCGCAGCAAGGCGTCGCGGGCCTCCAGTCGCCGTTGCGCATCCTTGCGCTCGGAGACGTCGCGCATGATCGTCGACATGTAGAGCAGCTTGCCTTGGGCATCCTTGTGGCTGAGGATGACCTGGGACATCGGGATTTCCCGCCCGTCCGCGTCGAGGATGGCAGTCTCGCCCGACCATGCCCCATCCCGGATGGCGGCCGGCAGGCCTTCATTGAGGATGAGGTCGCTCGCCCATTGGGGGTGGGCCTCGGAAATCACCGTGGCCAATTTCTTGTTCGTGCCAGCCAGCAGCATGGACCGGCCGGCCCGGTTTAAATAGAAAACGTTGCCTTCGGTATCGGCCATGCTGACGATGTCGGTGGTGGCCTCGAGCACCGAGGCCAGGCGGTCGCGCTCCTGCTCGGTGTCGCGCCGCTGGGCGATCTCGGCGTTAAGCTGCTGGTTCTTCTGCGTCAGGTCAGCCATCTGGGTCCGGATCGCGTCGCCCATGCGGACGAAACTCTCGCCCAGCACCACCAGCTCATCGGCCCCGGCGGGTTCGATGGCCTGATCCAGCTTGCCGCCGGCCATGGCCCGGGCGGCCTCGGTCAGCCGGTCGATCGGCCGGGTCAGGCCGCGCGCGGCGATGTAGATCACCAGCGCCAGGCCGAGCAGCTAGGCCAGCGACAGCAGGATCAGCTCGTTGCGCGACTGCGCCAGGCGCTGCTCGATGTTCGCGGTGGTGTAGACCACATGTATCTCGCCCAGCTCGTCGATGCCGCGGCTGATCTTCACCCGCCGGTCGATCAGCTCGCCCAGTTCATTCGGCTGCGGTCGGGCATGGGTGATCTCGATGTCGCCGCGGTTTTCCTTGAGGGCGAGGCGGACGATGTCCGGGTTCAGAAAAAACGACTCCAGGTCGCCTCTGAGCTGTTCGACATTGCCGTCATACAAGGGGCCGGCCAGCACCGAGCCGAGCAGGCGGTTGGTTTCGTCAATGGTCAGTTGCAGGCGCGCCCACGCCTCATCGCGCGCCTTGTCCAGGTAGTAGCCGGTGTAGGCGACGTTGGCGACGACGATCACCGCCAGCGCCGCGCCGATGATGCGGGTGCGGATCTTCATCGACTACTCTCCGTCCTCGAAGCGCACCACGTGCCGGTACGCCTCGCGCTGCGTGGCCACGCCTATCCGCTCGGTCAGCTGCTGCCAGCGCCGGGCCACCTCGTCGAGCGCCGCCTGCGGTGTATCGCGCCCGGTGAGCGCGCGATAGACGCCGACCGAGAGGATTTGCACGTATTCCTGGCCGCGGTGGATGCGCAGGTCGAGCACCCGGTTTCGGCTCTGCGCCTGCTGCTGTAGGGTTTGCACGTAGGAGCGCGCCACCACTGGGTCCCAGCCCTGTTCGATCCACAGCCGCTCATCCAGGTCCGAGCGGCGGAAGGGATTCATGCCGAAACGGCCGACGTGAAGGTCGGCCTGATGATTCTTGCGGTTGGCATAGAAGCCGAGGAAATCGAAGGCGGCCTCTTTGTGCCGGCTGGTCTTGGCTACGCCGCTGGTCCAGCCATAGACGATGTAGGGCACGTAGTTGATCTGGGGGAAGCGGTCCCAGCGGCCGGTCCGGCGATTCCAGACCTGGCGCGAGCCAGGCGACAAGGCGGCCGCCACTCGGTTGCGCAGCGGGTTGCCCGGCTCCATCGCCTCGACGAAGGGGTCGTCCCAGGAATCCGAGAACACCACGTTGCCGCGGCCGAAGGCCGTGATCGCATCGAAAAAGCTCATGCTCTGGCCGCCCTTGGGATACAGGTCCTGGGCGGCGACGAAATCCTCGAGCGCCTTGACCCAGCCCGGGCTGTTGACCAGGGGTTGCATGGTCTTCAAGTCGAAATAGAAGCCGCCCTTGACGCCCGGGTGCTTGGCATAGGGGGCGGCGCGCTTGATGAAGTAATTGCCGAGCAGGGCGTCGCTCACGGTGACCTCAGCCAGGCCGCTGACGGTCTGGCCGTCCGGCATCTTGCGGCCGTGGAAAAAGCGGTCGATCTCCTGCAGCTCGGGCCAGGTCTTGGGCACCGCCAACTCGCGCCCGGTCTTGCGCTTGAACTCGTCCCGGTAGCGCGGGTCCTCCAGCAGGTCGCGCCGGTATTGCAGATAGTGGCGGTCGCCGTCGATCGGCACCATATAGGCGACATCGCCCCAGCTCGCCACCCGTTGATAGTGCGGCAGCACATCGCGGTATTGCGGCGAGTCGAGCATGGCCTTGGGCAGCGGTTCGAGATACTGCGCCACATCGGCGATCCACATCGAACCGAAGGTCAGCGCGTCGTACTTGGCTTGGCGCAGGCCGAGCAGCGTCTCCTGATAGAACTCGGGAAAGGGCACGCGGGTGACGTTGACCTTGGCGCCGGTGAGCCGCTCGAACGCCTTGGCGTGCAGCACCACCGGCTCGCCCAGCACCGGCGTGTCCAGGGTGAGCACATTGAGGGTGACGCCCTGATAGCGCTTCTTGGCGATGGTCTCCTGCGAATAGGGGTCGTCCGCGGCCGTGGCCGGCAAGCTCAGGCCGCACAGGGCCAAGCCGGCAACGCCGACCCAATGTCCGAGCAGGCCCAGCGGCGCCGGCAGGCGGGCAACAACAGTTCCGGTGATCTCGCTTTTCTTCATGTGGTTCCGCCTAGCCGGGCACGCTGACCGGCTGGCCGAGCGTGAAAAAGAAGGTGGCGCCCTGGCCGATTGCGCTTTCGGCCCAGACGCGGCCGCCGTGGCGGTGGATGACTCGCTGCACCGTGGCCAGGCCGATGCCGGTGCCCTCGAACTCGTCGCGGTGGTGCAGGCGCTGGAAGGCGCCGAACAGCTTGCCGGCGTGGGCCATGTCGAAGCCGGCGCCGTTGTCGCGCACGAAATAGACCGGCGCGCCGTCCTGATCGGTCGAGCCGAATTCGATGCGCGCCTGGCCGGTCTTCGCCGAGTATTTCCAGGCATTGCCCAAGAGGTTCTCCAAGGCCACCTGCAAGAGGCCGCGGTCGCCCTGGACGAGCAAGCCCGGCATGACTTGGCTGATCACCGGGCGCTCGGGTTCGGCCTCGTGCAGATGATTGAGGATGTCCTGGGCGAGGGCGCTGAGGTCGACCGCCTCGGGTTGCAAGGTGGCCCGGCTCAGGCGGGAGAGCTTGAGCAGGTCGTCGATCAGCGCGCTCATGCGTTGGGTGGCGGCGCGCACACGCTGCAGGTGGTCGCGCCCGGTGGCGTCGATCTGCTCGCCGTGGTCCTCCAGCAAGACTTGGCTGAAGCCGTCGATGCTGCGGAGCGGCGCCCGCAGGTCGTGGGAGACGGAATAGGCGAACGACTCCAGTTCCTGGTTCACCGTTTTGAGCTCGGCCGTGCGGCTTTGCACCATCTCCTCCAGGTGCTCGCGGTAGCGCCTCAACTCCTCCTCGACCTGCTTGCGCTCGGTGATGTCGATGAAGGTGACCACGGCGCCGATCAACCGGCCGTCGCGGTACATGGGGTGCGACCAGTATTCGACCGGGAAGCTGCTGCCGTCGGCGCGCCAATGCACCTCGTCGTCGGCATGGGCGATCTGGCCTTGTCGGGTGGACAGTCGAACCCGGCATGCCTCCTTGGGGTAGGGCCGGCCGTCGGCATAGCTGTGGTGAATCAGATTGTGAATGCTCTGGCCGACCAGGTCGCCGGTATTCGCATAGCCGAGTATGCGCAGGCAAGCCGGGTTGACGAAGGTGCAGATCCCCTCGGTGTCGACGCCGTAGATCGCTTCGGCCGTGGAGTCGAGCAGGAGCGCGATGTATTCACCCTGCTCACGCAGTTGCCGCTGCTGTGCCGCTACGGCATCGGCCATCTGGTCGAAACTTTGCGAGAGCAGGGCCAACTCGTCGTGCCCGGTCACGCCGCTGCGCGCCTGCATCT
>JACAEC010000131.1 GCA_013389055.1 Hydrogenophilaceae bacterium | reverse complement strand
GACCCGCGCGGCTGGTTTCAGTGGTATTGCCGTTATTACCTGGGCCGGCGCGGCCCGGACGACGAGCGGCAGATCAAGCGCTGGAAGGCGGTGCGCCGGCACATCGCACAGATCAAGAAGAACTGCCTGCGCGGCGACCCCAATTGCCGGCGCCGGCAGAAGCAGGCCCTGCTGCACTGGGCCTACGATGCCCGCCTGCTTTAGAACACTACTCGGCGAGCAGTTTTTCGATCAACTGCACCGCCTCCGGCTCGTCCCACTCGATGGAGCCGAACAGGCCGTAGCGGATGCGGCCCTGCTTGTCGACGAGATAACTGGTCGGGAAGGCGAAGACCTGCCAGGCATTGAGGTTCCGGCCCGTCTCGTCGAGCACGATGGGGAAGCCCACCGGCACGATCTTGAGGAAGGCGTTGACCTGGGCCGGGGTCTCGCCGACGTTGACGCCGAGGATGGCAAAGGGCCGGCCGGCCAGCTTGTCGTTGAGCCGCTGCATGGAGGGCATCTCCTGCCGGCAGGGCGGGCACCAGGTAGCCCAGAAATTGACCAGCACCACCTTGCCGCCCAGATGCTGGAAATCGAACTTGTCGCCGCTGAGCGCGGGCAAGGCGAGCGGCGGCGCCGGCCTTGGTGTCAGCTCTTTCAGGCCCTTGGCCAGGACCGGGCCACTCAACAGGGCCAGCAGCAGGACAAGCCAGACGCGCTTGATCATCGCTTTCCTTTCAGCAATTCGATCTGTTGGTGCAGCAGCTCGCCCAACTTGTCGCCGGCGGCGAGCTCTTCCGGCGTGGCGTCGCCGCGGCGGTAGTAGCCGTCGCGCAGGCCGGGCAGCACGGTGAGTTGCACCCGACTGCCACTTGATTCCATGGTGGCCTTGAGCCGCTCGCGCCACCAGTAGCCGGCCGATGCCTGCGGCTGCAGATAGGCGATATCCAGCCGGGCCTGGCTCACGATGGGGTCGTACACCGGCTCCTGGCCGGGTTCGACGTCTTCGTAGAGCAGGGGGAAGAGGAACACCGCGCCGCGCAGCCTGGCGTGCTTGGCGTATTTCGTTTGCCAAAGATGGGCTAGGCGCAAGGCCGGCTGCGCCATGTGGGCGGTGGCGATGAGCACGATCTCGCGCTTGCCGCTCTGCCTTTGCACCCGCGCCAGCCAGGCGAGGAGATCGGCATCGGGCACCTTGCGCACATTGCTCATGCCCGGGGGCAGGAAATAGGCGCCCATGACATCCGCCACCCAGGCCTCGACGCCCTGCCCGGCCAGGTATTCGCCGGCACGGTCTTCGTATTCGCTCCAGCCGAATTCGCCGGTGAGGAAGACGACAAGCGGCTTGCCCTTGGCTGCGTAGCGCTGACTGCGGATTTCGTTGCCGGAGGGAACCGGGGTGGTGACTTCGCTGCCGGCGGCGAACGCGGCCCCGCTGAACGACAAGCTCAACACGAGCAGAGGATGCAACAGTATTTTGTTCATGACGGAATTATCGGTTCAGCGGCGGCAGAGTGTATCCGATGTTTGTGCCAGCCGATTCGTACCAACGTTTCAGTTGAGCTGGATGCGCACGCCGAACGGCACCGGCGCCTTGCCCTTGACCAGCCAGACCACCGGGTATGGCGGCTCTTGTTTGGGGAACTCGCCCTCGGCGTCGGTGAAGTACACCAGCAGATCGGGGTTCAAATGATCGCGGTTGACCCAGTCGAACACCGGGCGGAAGTCGGTGCCACCACCGCCGGAGATGTTCTCCGGCAGGCCGACCGGCTCCCACATGGCATAGCGCCAGGGGCCTGAGGCATCCAGCTTGTCGTCGCAGGCGTGCAGGGTGATCTCGGCCCGCACCTGACCCTTGAGGGCGTCGATCTCGGTCAGGAACTCGCGCAGCTCCTCGTCGTTGACCGAACCGCTGGTGTCGAGCGCGACCACCACGTTGACGCTCTGGCTGTAGAGCCGCGGCATCAGGGCCGCGCCTTCCCGGCGGGAGGTGCGTTGGAAGCTGTAGTCGTCGCGCGCGGCGTTCATCATGTAGCGGGCGAGCAAGGCACGCCAGGGCAGTTGCGGTGCCAGCAGGTTGTCGACGAAGCGCATGAGCGAAGCGGACAGCTTGCCGGCCTGGCGCGCGGCTTGGGCGGCGGCGGCGAGCCGGCTCTTCCACTGCTCGGAAAGTTTTTCCGGGTCCATCGGCGGCTGCGGCGGCTGCTCTTGCATCTCGCTCTGCGCCTCGCCGCTGTCCTGGCTGTCCTGCGGCTGGGCCTGCTGGCCCTTGCCTTGCTGCTCGTCCCTGTCCTGGCCCTGGCTGCCGCCGGAACTCTCGCTGTCCTGCTCGCCCTCGGTCTCGCCCGACTGCGCCTCGCGCGGCTCGCCCTCGCCGGTGTCGCGCTCTTCCGGCTGGCCTTCGCTCTCCGGCGGCGTGTCGTTCTCGCTGTCGAACAGGTGCTGGTCTATCGTCTCTTCCGGCGGATCCTCGTGCAGCAGGGGATAGATTTCCTCTGCGGTGAGGCCGCGGTAGCTGGCGTTCATCAGCGCCTCGTCCGGCGGCGGCATGCGCTCGTCGTCGAGGATCATGTTCACCGCGTAGTCGCAGGCCACGTCCCAGCGGTGCTTCTGCCGATGGTTGCGCCGGGCGAAGTGCGACAGCGCGCAGTGCATGGCCTCGTGCGCCAGGACGAACTGGGTCTGCTCCAGGGTAAGACGGGCGATGTAGTCGGCGTTGTAGTAGAAGGCGCGGGCGTCGGTGGCCGTGGTCTTGCACCACTTGGGGTCGGCCGCCTTGAGCGGCAGGTGCATGACCAGCGAGCCGAGGAAAGGCTTGTCCAGAATCAGCCGCGTGCGCGCCGCGGCGAGCTTGGTCTCGATGGCGGAGGTGTCCTTGCTCATCTGCACTACCGGAACGACGCTCAGGCCGTGGCGGTGGGTTTGAAGTCGTAGAGCATCAGCTCGGCCACGCTGTTGGCCCACTCGACGAACTCGGGCACGGCGAACAGCGGCTTGCCGACGGCGCGGTGCAGGTCGGTGACCAGCATCACCCCCATCTCGCGCTGCGGGAACTGTCGCGCGTATTTCAAGATGTTGGCCAGGGCCTTGGGTTGGTTGGCCGACTCGCGGGCTCGGCGCACCAGGGCGGCGGCCACGCCGTATTGCAGGTCGATGGTCTTGGGCACGTCTTTCACGGTGCCCGCCAGGATGCCGTCGATGTCCGGCAGGTTCTCCATGTTGTCGATGAACGCCTTCAGCTCCACGCCGCAGGCCTGGCCGACGCAGGCCTGCAGGGCGTCGGACAGCAGGTACGGGCGATCGCCGAACTTGCTCAGGGCGCGATGGGCGTATTCCCAGGAGCGGGGGCTGGGGAAGGCCACCGGATTGTGGGCCGCGTCGTACTTGAACAGCATGTCCGGGCGGAAGCGGAGGAAGCCCAGGATGCGCTCGTCGATGCCATGGTTCAGCGCCCAGCCGATCCAGTCGTCCAGGTTGGCTTCCATGTCGTAATGTGTGAAGCGGTTGGCCAGGGGCGCCGGCATGGCATAGGTGACTCCCCGGTCGCCCTGGCGGTTGCCGGCGGCGAAGATGGCCCAGCCATCCGGAATGGTGTACTCGCCCAGGCGCCGATCCAGGATGAGCTGGTAGGCGGCGGCGGACACAGTG
>JACAEC010000183.1 GCA_013389055.1 Hydrogenophilaceae bacterium | reverse complement strand
GCGCCTACATCAAGGGCACCAACGGCAAGTCGCAAGGCATCGTGCCCTTCCTCAAGGTGGCCAACGACACCGCCGTGGCGGTGCACCAGGGCGGCAAGCGCAAGGGCGCGGTGTGCGCCTACCTCGAGACCTGGCACATGGACATCGAGGAATTCCTCGAACTGCGCAAGAACACCGGCGACGACCGCCGCCGCACCCACGACATGAACACCGCCAACTGGGTGCCCGACCTGTTCATGAAGCGGGTGATGGAAAACGCCGAGTGGACCCTGTTCTCGCCCTCCGACGTGGCCGACCTGCACAACAAGTGGGGCCGCGACTTCGAAGAGGCCTACACCGCCTACGAAGCCAAGGCCGAGCGCGGCGAGATCAAGAACTTCAAGAAGATCCCCGCCCTCTCGCTCTGGCGCAAGATGCTGTCCATGCTGTTCGAGACCGGCCATCCCTGGATCACCTTCAAGGATGCCTGCAACGTGCGCTACACCAACCAGCACGTCGGCGTGGTCAACAGCTCCAACCTGTGCACCGAGATCACCCTGCACACCAACGACAACGAAATCGCCGTCTGCAACCTGGGCTCGGTCAACCTGGTCAACCACCTCACGCCCGAGGGCAAGCTGGACATGGCCAAGCTCAAGCAGACCATCCGCACCGGCATGCGCATGCTCGACAACGTGATCGACATCAACTTCTACTCGGTCGGCAAGGCGCGCAACTCCAACCTCAAGCATCGCCCCGTGGGCATGGGCATCATGGGCTTCCAGGACGCACTGCACAAAATGCGCATTCCCTACGCCAGCCCCGAGGCGGTCGAGTTCGCCGACCGCGCCATGGAGGCCGTGGCCTACAACGCCTACTGGGCCTCGACCGACCTGGCCGAGGAGCGCGGCCGCTACAGCAGCTTCAACGGCTCGCTCTGGTCCCGCGGCATCCTGCCGCAGGATTCGCTGAAATCGCTGGCCGAGCAGCGCGGCGGCTATCTCGAAGCCGACCTCAGCGAGACCCTGGACTGGGCCAAGCTGCGCGAGCGCATCCAGACCGTGGGCATGCGCAACTCAAACTGCCTGGCCATCGCCCCGACGGCGACCATCGCCAACATCGTCGGCGTCTCGGCCAGCATCGAGCCCACCTACCAGAACCTGTTCGTCAAATCGAACCTGTCCGGCGAGTTCACCGTGGTCAACCAGTACCTAGTGCGCGACCTCAAGGCCCAGAACCTGTGGGACGAAGTCATGGTCGGCGACATCAAGTACTTCGACGGCTCCCTGGCCAAGATCGACCGCATCCCGGCCGAGCTGCGCAGCCTGTACGCCACCGCCTTCGAGATCGACCCGGTGTGGCTGATCGAGGCCGGCGCCCGCCGCCAGAAGTGGATCGACCAGGCCCAGAGCCTGAACCTCTACTTCCACGGCGCCTCCGGCAAGAAGCTGGACGAGACCTACAAGCTCGCCTGGCTGCGCGGCCTCAAGACCACCTACTACCTGCGCGCCCTGGGCGCCACCCACGCCGAAAAATCCACCGGCAAGGGCGGCGAGCTCAACGCCGTGCCGACCGGTGGCGGCCTGGGCGGCGCCGGCGGTGTCGGCGCCTCCGGCGGCGGCATGGGCCTCTCCGGTGCCAACGACAGCGGCATCTCGGCCGCCGCTTCAACCGCCATGGCAAACCTGCCCGAGCCCGAGATCGTCGGCAAGGCCTGTACCCTGCGCCCCGGCGACCCCGGCTTCGAGGAATGCGAGGCCTGCCAGTAAGGCCAGACATGAAAGACATGGATTGCCACGGTGCTGCGCACCTCGCAATGACCCCCACGCCGGTCATTGCGAGGAGGCCAGCGGCCGACGCGGCAATCCAGACTGAGATGCGTAGAACCGTGTGGGCACCGCCCACCGCATGAACAACGACACAAAGGAGATAGGCCAATGCTGAACTTCGAAGAAGACCTGAGCACCGCAAGCAAACCCAACCCCGCCCTGCAGCCGCAACTGCGCACCATGGGCATGGACAACGCCGCCCCGGTGGCCGGCGACATCCCGGCCGCCGCCGCCAACCTCATGCGCGCGCAGGAAGCCGACGCCGAGAAATTCCGCCGCGTGCGCATGGAAGACAAGCGCATCATCAACGCCACCGCCGACGTCAACCAGCTGGTCCCCTTCAAGTACAAGTGGGCCTGGGAAAAATACATCGCCGCCTGCGCCAACCACTGGATGCCGCAGGAAGTGAACATGAACCGCGACATCGCCACCTGGAAGGACCCCAACGGCCTCACCGAGGACGAGCGCCTCATCGTCAAGCGCAACCTGGGCTTCTTCGTCACCGCCGACTCCCTGGCCGCCAACAACATCGTGCTGGGCACCTACCGCCAGATCACCGCCCCGGAATGCCGCCAGTACCTGCTGCGCCAGGCCTTCGAGGAGGCCATCCACACCCACGCCTACCAGTACATCGTGGAGAGCCTGGGCCTGGACGAGGGGGAGATCTTCAACGCCTATCACGAGGTCCCCAGCATCCGCGCCAAGGACGAGTTCCTGCTGCCCTTCATCGACGTGCTGGCCGACCCCAATTTCAAGACCGGCACCCAGGAGGCCGATCAGGCCTTCCTCAAGAGCCTCATCGCCTTCGCCTGCCTCATGGAAGGCCTGTTCTTCTACGTGGGCTTCGTGCAGATCCTGGCCATGGGCCGGCAGAACAAGATGACCGGGGCGGCCGAGCAGTACCAGTACATCCTGCGCGACGAGTCCATGCACTGCAATTTCGGCATCGACATGATCAACCAGATCAAGCTCGAACAGCCGCACCTGTGGACCAGCGAATGCAAGGCCGAGTTGAAGGCCATGTTCCAAAAGGCCGTGGAACTCGAATACGCCTACGCCGAAGACACCATGC
>JACAEC010000139.1 GCA_013389055.1 Hydrogenophilaceae bacterium | reverse complement strand
TCTTCACGGTCCACGCCGGGCTGGGGGGTGATCTTGAAGCAGGCCAGGATGTCGGTGTCCAGAGGGGTGTACTCGGGCATCCAGTAGGTCTGGCGGTACTCTTTCACGCCAGCGTTGTAAGTCTTAACAGCCATCTCATTCTCCTTAGCAAGGATTCGTCAAACCTCTAAAGCCGGGGTGGCCAATCCGAGGTGGGCGAATCATGCCGGGTACATATCATAAATAACAGTCACTTTTTTCTATTTCAATGATAGACTATTATCTATATTGTTTATCCGTAGCGCCATGCGTCATTCTACCTTCCGCCAACTGGAAATCTTCGAGGCCATCGCCCGATTAGGCAGTTTCACCCGGGCTGCGGACGAACTGCACCTGACCCAGCCGACTGTCTCCATGCAGATGAAGAAGCTGTCGGAGGCCATCAACGCCCCTCTGGTCGAGCAGGTCGGCAAAAAGGTCTACCTGACCGACACCGGTCGGGCGCTCGCACAATCGGCTCGCGAGATCTTCGGCATCCTCGACCGCTTCGAAATGTCGCTTGCGGATCAACGCGGCCTCAAACAAGGCAAACTGCGCCTGATGGCGATCACCACCGCTTCCTATTTCGCGCCCCGCTTGCTCGGCGAATTCGCCAAGCTCTATCCTGGCATCGAGGTCATGCTCAGCGTCACCAACCGCGAGCAAGTGCTCACTCATATCGCCGAGAATCTGGACGACCTCTATATCCTCGGCCAGCCGCCGGAGGAGATCGATGTGGTGGCCCAACCGTTCATGGAGAATCCCCTGGTGGTAGTCGCTCCGCCGGATCACCCCTTGGCCAAGAACAAGGCCATTCCCTTGTCACGTCTGGCCCAAGAACCCTGGCTCATGCGCGAGCCGGGTTCAGGCACCCGCAAGGCTGTGGAACGCCTGTTTGGCGAACATCACTTGGAACCCAATGTCCGCATGGAATTGGGCGCCAATGAGGCTATCAAGCAAGCCATCTTGGCCGGCCTGGGCATTTCGGTGCTTTCCCGTCACTCGCTGGCCTTGCACGCGCCGGGCCAATTTGCCATTCTTGACGCCGAAGGCTTTCCCATCCGCCGCCAGTGGTATGCGGTCTATCCAGTTGGCCGCCAACTTTCCGTGGTGACCCGCAGCTTCCTCGACTTCTTGCTCACTTACGGCATGAGCCATGACACCGACACAAATTGACGCCGCCCGCAGTGCCCTCGCCGTGGTGCTGCCCCTGCGCCACCCGGCCGACGCGGCGCTGTCCCACTTCTTCCGCGAGCACCCCAAGCTGGGCAGCCGCGACCGCACCTTCGTCGCCGAGGCGGTGTATGGCGTGCTGCGCCACTTGCGCAGCCTGGAGGCGATCTGCGGCGGCCGCCACGGCCGCCAGTTGCTGCTGGCCTGGCTGGCCCGCCATGGCGGCCACAACCTGCGCGAGTTCGAAGCCATCACCCGCGAGGACGAATTCAAATGGTTGAAGGAGGTGAAGGCCGCACGTTTGGAAGATCAGCCCGAGGCGGTGCAATTCGACCTGCCGGACTGGCTGTACACGCGCCTGCAGCAAAGCCATGGCGAGCACTTGCCCGAATTGGTGCAGGCGCTCAACCGCCCCGCCCCGCTGGACCTGCGGGTGAACCCCCTGAACGCCGATCGCGATGCCATCCTGGCCCAACTCCAGGCCGAGGGCCTGGCCGCCGAGGCGACGCCCTATTCGCCCTTGGGGCTGAGGCTGAAGGACAAGCCGGCGCTGCACAAGCACCCCTTGTTCCTGGAAGGCAAGATCGAGGTGCAGGACGAAGGCAGCCAACTGCTGGGCTTCTTGATGGCGCCCAAGCGCGGCGAGATGGTCTGCGACTTCTGCGCCGGCGCCGGCGGCAAGACCATGCTGCTCGGCGCCTTGATGCGCTCGACCGGCCGGCTCTATGCCTTCGATGTCTCCGAGAAGCGGCTGAACAACCTGAAGCCGCGGCTCAAGCGCTCGGGCCTGTCCAATGTGCAGCCACAACTGATCGCCAACGAGCGCGACACCAAGGTCAAACGGCTGGCGGCCAAATTCGACCGCGTCCTGGTCGATGCCCCCTGCTCCGGCACCGGCACCCTGCGCCGCAACCCCGACCTGAAATGGCGGCAGACGGAGGAGGGGCTGACCGAGCTCAACGCCAAGCAGGCCGGCATCCTAGCCGCCGCCGCCAACCTGGTGAAGCCGGGCGGCCGCCTGGTCTATGCCACTTGCAGCCTGCTGGGTGAAGAGAACGAGGCCATCGTCGAGAGCTTCCTCGAGGCCCATGCCGAGTTCAAGCTGGTGCCGGCCGGCGAGGTATTGGCCGCCCAGCACGTCCCCTTGGAGATGAGCGATTATTTCCGGCTCGACCCGGCCCGGCATGGCACCGACGCCTTCTTCGCCGCGATCCTGGAGCGCACGGCATGATGAAACTGCTCTGCCTGCTGGCAGGCCTCGGTCTCGCCGCCCCGGCGCTCGCCAGCGAGCCCCTGACCTTGACCGCGCAGGGCCAGGTCCAAGTCGCCTTCACCCCCGGCGACGATGCCGGCGCCCTGATCGTCGACGCCATCGCCAAGGCGAAGCGGCAAATCCTGGTGCAGACCTTCAGCTTCACCCATGAGGCCATCGCCGATGCCCTGGTCGCCGCCAAACGCCGCGGCGTCGACGTCCAGGTGCTGGCCGACCCCGACCAGGCCGAAAAGGTGGCAACCAGCCGGATCGACCAGCTCGCCAAGGGTGGCGTGCCGGTCTATCTGGACGGCCAGCATGCCGCCGCCCACAATAAGGTCATGGTGATCGATGCCGGCTTGGCCACGGCCACGGTGATCACGGGCAGCTTCAACTTCACCCATGCCGCCCAGTACCGCAACGCGGAGAATGTGCTGCTGCTGCGCGGCAACCCCCTGCTGGCCGACGCCTACGCCGCCAACTGGCGCCGTCACCGCACCCACTCCCTGCTTTACCGCAAACGATGATGAACGAGAAACCAGCCGAAAACCTGCTGCAACCGCTGCTGAACGATCTCGGCGATTTCGCCCTGATCAGCCAAGCCATCTCGCTGGTACTGGCCTTCGCCCTCGGCTGGCTGACCCTGCATCTGATTCGCCGCCAACTCTCTACCCAACTGCAAGCCAAGTGGGTCGAGCACGGTGGCAACCGCGTGGCCCTGCCCGCGCTGGTTTTGCTGTTCGCGGTGCTCGGCCGCAGTGTGCTCGAGCACTGGCAGAGCGTGCACCTGCTCAACCTGGCGGTGCCGCTGCTGGTCTCCTTCGCCATCGTCCAGGCGAGCTTCGCCCTGCTGCGCCGCATCTTCCGGCCCAGCCCGGCCCTGCGCGTGTTCGAGCGCACCGTCTCCTGGCTGGTCTGGGGCGTGCTGGCCCTGCACATCACCGGCTATCTCGACGGCCTGATCGCCGCGCTCGATGCCATCGGCTTCAGCGTCGGCAAGCAGCGCCTCTCGCTCTATACGGTGTTTCTGGCGCTGATCTCGATCGCAGTCTCCCTGGTGGTCGCCCTCTGGGCCGCGCGCATGATCGAGCAGCGCTTCATCGACGCGGCGCCGCTCAACGTCAACATGAAGGTGGCGCTGACCAAGCTGACTCGCGGCCTGCTGCTGGTAGTGGCGGTCTTGATCACCCTGCCCCTGGTCGGCATCGACATCACGGTGCTCTCGGTATTCGGCGGCGCCCTGGGTGTCGGCTTGGGGCTGGGCCTGCAGAAGATCGCCAGCAACTATGTCTCCGGCTTCACCCTGCTGCTGGACCAGTCCATCCGGATCGGCGACGTGGTGACCGTGGGCGATCGTTTCGGCCAGGTCCAGCGCATCGCCACCCGCTACACCGTGATCCGCGCCCTGGACGGCACCGAGGCGATCATCCCGAACGAGTCGCTGATCACGACCACGGTGATCAACCACACCCTGGCCAACCCGAACAACCGGGTGGCTGTGCCGGTCCAGGTGGCTTATGGCACCGATCTGGACAAGGCACGCACCGCCCTGCTTTCGGCCCTGTCGGGTCAGATCCGGGTATTGCAGGAACCTTCGCCGGCCGTCCTGCTCAAAGGTTTTGCCGAGAGCGGCATCGATCTGGAATTGGCATTCTGGATTGCCGACCCCGAAGAGGGTCAACTCTTGCTGAAGTCCGACATCAACTGGGCGATCTGGCAGGCCTTCCAACGCGAGGGCATCGAAATCCCCTACCCGCACCGGGTGGTCGAAATATTGAACAAGTAGCCATTGGCGCTTCTGCTTCTACAATGGCATCTACTCCTATGAAAGGTTTACCCATCCCATGTTGAATGGTCTGATCACCCTGCCCTGGTGGGGCTATGTCGTCGTCGCCCTGGCGATGACCCATGTCACCATCGCGGCCGTCACCATCTTCCTGCATCGCTCGCAGGCCCACCGCGCCCTCGACCTACACCCTGCGGTCATGCACTTCTTCCGGTTCTGGCTCTGGCTGACCACCGGCATGGTGACCCGCGCCTGGGCCGCCATCCACCGCAAGCATCACGCCAAGTGCGAAACCGCCGAGGACCCGCACAGCCCGCAGGTCATGGGCCTGAAGAAGGTGCTGCTCGAAGGCGCCGAACTCTATCAGGGCGGGGCCAAGAACCAGGAGACCCTGGAAAAATACGGCCATGGCACGCCGGACGACTGGCTCGAGCGCAACATCTACACCCCCCACAGCGGCAAGGGCATCCTCGTGATGCTGGCCATCGACGTGGCCCTGTTCGGCCCCATCGGCCTGACCGTCTGGGCGGTGCAGATGCTCTGGATTCCCTTCTTCGCCGCCGGCGTGATCAACGGGGTCGGCCACTACTGGGGCTACCGCAACTACAGCTG
>JACAEC010000130.1 GCA_013389055.1 Hydrogenophilaceae bacterium | reverse complement strand
TATTTCACCTCCGACCGCGGCGGCAGTCCCCAGATCTACCGGATGCCCATGGGCGGTGGCTCGGCACAGCGGCTGACCTTCGAGGGCGGTTACAATGTGTCGCCGGCCTTGTCGCCGGACGGCAAGACCATGGCTTATCTCCATCGGCGCGAGGGCCGCTTTTTGGTGGCGGTGATGGACTTGTCCAGCGGCCAGAGCCAGGTCTTGACCGATACCGATCACGACGAGTCGCCCAGTTTCGCCCCCAACGGCCGGATGATCCTGTATGCCACCCGAACCGGCAATCAGGCTACCTTGGCGACAGTGAGCGTCGACGGTCAAGTGAAGCAGCGGCTGTCGCAATCGGGCGATTTGCGCGAGCCTGCCTGGGCGCCGCTGCGTAGTCAGTGAGGCAGTCCGGGTTTTTGAATTTGAATTGATTTGTGTAGAGGAGATGGCGTGATGAAATATGCAATCCATGGTGTGGTGTTGGCGGTCTTGTTGGCTGGTTGTGCCCAGGAGCCGTCCAAGGAAGCCAAGATCGAGGATCGCTCGGCCGCAGCTCAAGCCGCTGGCGCCCAGTCGACGGTGCAGACCCAGGGTCTGGCCGGGGCCGATACCAGCGGTCAGGCATTGGATGCCGGCAATCTGGCCGCGCCGCCCAAGAACGCCGCCGGCGCCCTTGGCCAGCGCGTGATCTATTTCGATTACGACAGCGCGGCCATCCGCAGCGAATACCGCGCCGTGCTCGAGGCCCATGCCGGCTTCGTCAAGGCCAACGCCAGGGCCAAGGCCAACCTGGAAGGCCATGCCGACGAGCGCGGCAGCCCCGAGTACAACATCGCCCTGGGTCAGCGGCGCGCCGACAGCGTGCGCAAGGCCATGCAGGTGTTGGGTGCTGCCGATGGCCGCATGGAAGCGGTGAGCTTCGGCGAAGAGAAGCCCGCGGTGCAGGGCCACGATGAGTCGGCCTGGAGCAAGAACCGTCGGGTCGAGATCCGCTACGATGGGGAGTGAACGGTGAGCGGTAAACAGTGAGCAGTGAGCGGGATGGTATGACGCGTGCTCGACGACTGACGCTTCTGCTGTGCCTCGCCTGGGGCACGGCAGCAGCGGCACCGGCCCCGGTGACCGAGGCGGGTCAGCCGCAGCCGGCGGCGCTGATGCAGGCGATCAAGGCGCTGGAAGATCGCTTCGCCAAACTGGAAGGCCAATTGGAAAACCAGGGCCTGCTGACCCTGTTCAACGAGGTCGAACAGTTGAAGGCGGAACTGGCGAAGCTGAAAGGGACCCAGGAGGAACTGGGCCACCGCCTGGCCACTGCCGAGAAACGGCAGAAGGATTTCTATACCGACCTGGATGGCCGGCTCAAGGAATTGGCCCAAGCCAAGGCCAGTCCCGTTGTGACGCCGACGGCGCCGTCAGCGCCAGCGGCCGAGGCCGCCGCGTCGGAGAACGAGACCAAGGCCTATCAGGATGCCTTTGCCGCCATTCGCGCGGGTAATTATCAGGCCGCGATCAAGGACTTTCAGGCCTTCCTCAAGGCCTATCCGAACAGCAGCCTGGCCGGCAATGCCCAGTACTGGATCGGCTTTTCCCAATTTTCCTTGGGCGATTTCAAGGCGACGCTGGAGTCGCACCAGAAGCTGTTGCAAGCCTATCCGGACAGCCCCAAGGCGCCGGATGCCATGCTCGGCCTGGCTCGGGCCCGGATGCAATTGGGCGACAACAAGGCGGCCCAGGCCACCTTGGAGCAGATCATCAAGCAGTATGCCGGCAGCCGGGCTGCCGAGAATGCCCAGAAGCTGCTCGCAACCCTGAAGTAAATCTTGTCTGACGCGCGTCTTCGGATCACCGAAATCTTCTATTCCGTTCAGGGCGAGACCAGCCGCGTCGGCTTGCCCACGGTCTTCGTCCGCCTGACCGGCTGCCCCTTGCGCTGCGGTTATTGCGATACCGCCTATGCCTTTCAGGGCGGCGAGTGGATGACCTTGCCGCAAATCCTCGATGCGGTGGCGGCCTATGCGCCGCGCCAAGTTACGGTGACCGGCGGCGAGCCGCTGGCCCAACGTGACTGCCCGGTCCTGCTCGCGGCGCTGTGCGATGCCGGCTACGACGTTTCGCTGGAGACCAGCGGCGCCTTGGATATCGCCAATGTAGACCGGCGCGTGGCGCGCATCGTCGATATCAAGACGCCGGGCTCGGGCGAGGTCGAGCGCAATCTTTGGTCCAACATCGAACAACTGACGCCGCGTGACGAGGTCAAGTTCGTCATCGTCGATGAGGCCGATTACCGCTGGTCGGTCGGGGTGCTACGCGAGCATCGCCTGGCCGAACGCTGCCAGGTGCTGTTCTCGCCGGTGTTCGGCAAGCTGGCGCCGCGGCAGTTGGCCGAATGGATCCTGCGCGACCGCTTGCCGGTGCGCATGCAATTGCAGTTGCACAAGATCCTTTGGGGCGAAGAGCCGGGACGGTAATCCAGATGTCGAAGCGTGCGGTCGTGCTCCTGTCCGGCGGTCTCGATTCCGCCACTGCGCTCGCGGTGGCGGGCAGTGAGGGCTATGACTGCTATGCGCTCAGCTTCGATTACGGCCAGCGTCACGGCGCCGAATTGAATGCGGCGCGGGCAGTGGCGGCCCAAGTCGGCGCCCGCGAGCATCGGGTGATGCAGTTGGGCCTCGCGCAGTTCGGCGGTTCCGCCCTGACCGATCGCAGCCTGACCGTGCCCGAGCAGGCGAGCGAAGGCATCCCGATCACCTATGTCCCCGCGCGCAACACCGTGATGCTTTCGCTCGCGCTGGCCTGGGCCGAGGTGTTGGCGGCCGATGCCATCTACATCGGGGTCAACGCCGTGGATTACTCCGGCTATCCGGATTGTCGGCCGGAATACATCGAGGCCTTCGAGCGCATGGCCAATCTGGCGACCAAGCGGGCGGTCGAGGGGCAGCCTTTGCGCATCGCCGCGCCGCTGATTCATCTGTCCAAGGCCGAGATCATCCGCTTGGGGCTGGGGCTCGGCGTCGACTATGGTTTGACTGTCTCCTGCTATCAGGCCGATGCCGACGGACGAGCCTGCGGCCGCTGCGATTCCTGCCGTCTGCGCCGTCAGGGTTTTCTCGACGCCGGCGTGGCCGACCCGACCCGCTATCGCGATTGAATTTGGTATGATCGAACCAAATTGCGCCGCTGGCAGCAATAATTCTTTGCTCTGCGCTATCCAATAATTCGATAATTCACGGGTTTGGCGGCATGCCTGAAGGGATGCCGGCCGATCCTGATGCTGAAAAACGAGAGGAGTGAGCATGGTTTTCGAACACTTTGCACAAGCCCAGTCGATCTTTCTCTGGGTTACCTTTGCCATCGCCGTGGTCATGGGCGCGGTGGTCAACAAGACCAATTTCTGCACCATGGGTGCGGTGTCCGATTGGGTCAACATGGGCGACACCGGCCGCATTCGGGCCTGGCTGTTCGCCATCGCCATCGCCATGATCGGCGTGGCGGTGCTGGAGTATGTCGGCCTGGCCAAGCCGGATGCGGCCTTCCCGCCCTATCGCGCCAGCCAACTGGTCTGGGCCGAGAACCTGATCGGCGGCCTGCTGTTCGGCATCGGCATGACCCTGGCCTCCGGCTGCGGCAACAAGACCCTGATCCGTATCGGTGGCGGCAACATCAAGTCGATCATGGTCTTGGCCATCATTGCGGTGATCGCCTACTTCATGGTTAACCCCTTCCCGGGCTCCGACAAGACCCTGTTCAGCGTGCTGTTCTATGACTGGATTCGTCCCTTGGCGGTCAATCTGAGCACCAGCCAGGACATCGGAGCCATCGTCGGCGGCGCAGAGGGCAGCGCGATGGCGCGGGTGGCGGCCGGTGTCGTCATCGGCCTGCTGGTCCTGATCTATGTGTTCAAGTCGGGGGAGTTCCGCAAGAGCTTCGACAACATCCTCGGCGGCCTGGTGGTCGGTCTGGCGGTGCTGGCGGCCTGGTATGTCACCAGCAATGTGGTGGTGACGGCAGACGGTCAGCCCTATGCCCTGCAAAACTTCGTCTCCGAGCAATGGGACATGTATGCCGGCGAGGGCGACGTCAAGCCGGCCGACAGCCGTTCCCTGGCGCCGCAGTCGTTCACCTTCATCAACCCCATGGGGCAAACCTATGGTTATGTAATGGGCGGCTTCGACAAGACCCTGCTGACCTTCGGCTTGATGTCGCTGTTCGGCGTCATCGTCGGTTCCCTGCTTTGGTCGCTGATTTCCCGCAGCTTCCGCATCGAGTGGTTCGCCAACTTCAAGGATTTCGTCAATCACCTCATCGGTGCCGTGTTGATGGGCTTCGGCGGCGTCCTGGCCATGGGCTGCACCATCGGTCAGGCGGTGACCGGCGTCTCCACCCTGGCGGTCGGCTCCATCATCACCTTCGTTGCCATCGTGCTCGGCAGCGCCCTGACCATGAAGGTGCAGTACTACAAGATGGTCTACGAAGGCGAGGCCACTTTCTTCAAGGCCCTGATCACCGGCCTGGTCGATCTCAAATTGCTGCCGGCCAGCATGCGCAAGCTGGACGCGGTTTAAGCGCTATCAGCCCGGTCAAAAAGCCCCGCTTCGGCGGGGCTTTTTGTTGACAGCATTCCTGTGCGCTTTATAATGCACGGCTTTTCGGGGGTCGGTAGCTCAGCCGGTAGAGCAGCGGACTTTTAATCCGTTGGTCGCGAGTTCGAATCTCGCCCGACCCACCAAATTCGAGGGTTAGCGCTTCAGGCTGCTAGCCCTTTTGTTTTTGTGGCACTTTCGTTCTGGGGGATGCCGGCTATGGGGAAATGCTATCGGACGGTCTGGCTTCTGGGCATCGGCCTGTTGGCCGGGTCGGCCGCAGTCGCGGCAGAAACCGGGCAAAACGGCGCCTCGCTGCTGCAAATGTGCAGCGGTGCCGACAAGGTGCGTGTCCTGTCGGTCATGTGCCACAGCTACAGCAACGGCTTCATCGAGGCCACCCGCTTCCATGCGGCGAACGGGGCCAAGGTGGGCAAGGCCTTCTGCCTGAGCCAAGCGGACCATGCCCGGCTGCCGGCCGAGGTCGTCAACTGGCTGCAGGTACACCCGGAGCAGGCCAAGGAGCCTGCCGCCGCCGTGCTGCACCAAGTGCTGGTCGCCCGCTTCCCTTGCAAGAAATAGCCGTAGTTTCGGACTATCGGCTGGCCGTTCGGCTTGACCGATGAGGCCGCTAACGATAGTGTTCCAAGCTTTCCCTGTTTCTGTTTAAAGAACAAGAATTTCATGGCCGAGTTGGAATTGACCGGTGCGGAGATCGTGATCCGCTGTCTGCATGCCGAAGGCGTGAAGTACGTCTTTGGTTATCCCGGCGGGGCGGTACTCAATATCTACGACGAGATCTACAAGCAGCAGGAATTCACCCATGTCCTGGTGCGCCACGAGCAGGCCGCAGTGCATGCCGCTGACGCCTATTCCCGCGCCACCGGCAAGGTCGGCGTCGCCCTGGTCACCTCCGGTCCGGGCGCGACCAATGCGGTGACCGGCATCGCCACGGCCTATATGGATTCCATCCCCATGGTGGTGATCAGCGGTCAGGTGCCCACTGCCGCCATCGGCCAGGATGCCTTCCAGGAAGTGGACACGGTCGGCATCACCCGGCCCTGCGTGAAGCACAACTTCCTGGTCAAGGATGTCAAGGACATCGCCCCGACCATCAAGAAGGCCTTTTATATCGCGGCCACCGGCCGCCCGGGTCCGGTCCTGGTCGACATCCCCAAGGACATCACCCAGCACAGCTGCGTCTTCGACTATCCGGAGACGATCAGCATGCGGTCTTACAACCCGACCAGCAAGGGTCATGCCGGCCAGATCAAGCGCGCCGTGCAGATGCTGCTCGAGGCCAAGCGGCCGGTGATCTACACCGGCGGCGGCGTGATCCTGGGCGATGCCTCGGCCGCCTTGACCGAGTTTTCCCGTGAGTTGGGCTACCCGGTTACCAGCACCCTCATGGGCCTGGGCGGCTACAAGGCCAACGATCCGCTGTTCCTCGGCATGCTCGGCATGCACGGCACCTACGAGGCCAACATGGCCATGCAGCACTGCGACGTGCTGATCTCGGTCGGTGCCCGCTTCGACGACCGGGTGATCGGCAACCCCAAGCACTTCGCCAAGGAGGCGCGCCGCATCATCCATATCGATATCGACCCTTCGTCGATCTCCAAGCGGGTCAAGGTGGATGTGCCCATCGTCGGCGATGTCGGTCAGGTGCTGGAAGAACTGATCCGCCTGCTCAAGGGCAGCAGCGAGCGGCCCGACCAGCAAGCCTTGAAGGCCTGGTGGGCGCAGATCGAGCTGTGGCGGGCGCAGGATTGCCTCAAGTACGACCGCAGCACCGCCAAGATCAAGCCGCAGTATGTGGTTGAGAAGTTGTACGAAGTGACCCGCGGCGACGCCTTCGTCACCTCCGACGTCGGCCAGCACCAAATGTGGGCGGCGCAGTACTACAAGTTCGATGAGCCGCGCCGCTGGATCAACTCCGGTGGTTTGGGCACCATGGGGGTCGGCCTGCCCTATGCCATGGGCGTGCAGTTTGCCTTCCCCGATGCCATGGTCGCCTGCATCACCGGCGAGGGCAGCATCCAGATGAACATCCAGGAGCTGTCGACCTGCAAGGAATACAAGCTGCCGCTCAAGATCATCCTGCTCAACAACGGTTATCTGGGCATGGTGCGCCAGTGGCAGGAGTTCTTCTACGAGGAGCGTTACGCCGAGTCCTACGTCGCTTCGCTACCGGACTTCGCCAAATTGGCCGAGGCCTACGGCCACGTCGGCATGCTGATCGAGAAGCCGGAGGACGTCGAGCCGGCCCTGCGCCGCGCCTTCACCGAGCACAAGGACCAGTTGGTGTTCATGAACTTCATTACCGATCCGCGCGAGAACGTCTACCCGATGATTCCCGCCGGCAAGGGGCTGTCGGAGATGATCCTGATATGAGGCACATCATTTCCATCCTGATGGAGAACGAGGCGGGTGCCCTGTCCCGCGTGGCCGGCCTGTTCTCGGCGCGCGGTTACAACATCGAATCGCTTACCGTGGCGCCGACCGAGGATGCCACCCTGTCGCGGATGACCATCGTCACTACCGGTTCCAATGAAGTGATCGAGCAGATCACCAAGCAGTTGAACAAGCTGATCGATGTGATCAAGATGCAGGACCTGTCCGACGGCGACCACATTGAGCGCGAGCTGATGCTGGTCAAGGTGCGCGCGGCCACCGGCGACCAACGTGAGGAGATGAAGCGCCTGACCGATATCTTCCGCGGTCGCATCATCGACGTCGCTGACAAGACCTACACCATCGAATTGACCGGACCGGGCTCCAAGTTGGATGCCTTCCTCGAAGCCCTGGAGCCGGGCGCCATTCTGGAAACCGTACGCACCGGCGCCTCCGGCATCGGCCGCGGCGATCGCATGTTGAAGATTTGAATCCCTGAATTAGCTATCTGTTGTCGAAAGGAATCACCATGAAGGTCTACTACGAGAAAGACGCCAACCT
The DNA here is from genome assembly GCA_013389055.1 of Hydrogenophilaceae bacterium. Taxonomy (GTDB): domain Bacteria; phylum Pseudomonadota; class Gammaproteobacteria; order Burkholderiales; family Thiobacillaceae; genus Sulfuritortus. The sequence continues at coordinate 688 of JACAEC010000130.1, read as the reverse complement.
GGCCCTGATCAAGAAGAAGAAGGTCGCCATCGTCGGCTACGGCTCCCAGGGTCATGCCCACGCCAACAACCTGAAGGATTCCGGCGTGACCGTCACCGTCGGCCTGCGCAAGGGCGGCGCTTCCTGGGACAAGGCCAAGAAGGCCGGCCTGGCCGTCAAGGAGGTCGGTGCCGCGGTGAAGGATGCCGACGTGGTCATGATCCTGGTGCCGGACGAGCAGCAGCCCGACGTCTACAAGAACGAGGTCGAGCCCAACATCAAGAAGGGTGCCGCCCTGGCCTTCGCCCACGGCTTCAATATCCACTACGGCCAGATCGTGCCCCGCGCCGATCTCGACGTGATCATGGTCGCGCCCAAGGGCCCCGGCCATACCGTGCGTTCCACCTACCTGCAGGGTGGTGGCGTGCCTTCGCTGATCGCCGTGCACCAGAACGCCTCGGGCAAGGCCAAGGACATCGCCCTGGCCTATGCCGCCGCCAACGGCGGCGCCCGTGCCGGCGTGATCGAGACCAACTTCCGTGAGGAGACCGAGACCGACCTGTTCGGCGAGCAGGCGGTGCTCTGCGGCGGCGCCGTCGAACTGGTGAAGATGGGCTTCGAGACCCTGACCGAGGCCGGCTACGCCCCCGAGATGGCCTACTTCGAGTGCCTGCACGAGCTGAAGCTGATCGTCGACTTGATGTATGAG
>JACAEC010000149.1 GCA_013389055.1 Hydrogenophilaceae bacterium | reverse complement strand
GGTCTTCATCGAGAAATGCGTGGTCACGCCCAAGCACATCGAGGTCCAGATCATCGGCGACAGCCATGGCGATACCGTCCACCTCTACGAGCGCGACTGCTCGATCCAGCGGCGCAACCAGAAGCTGATCGAGATCGCCCCCTCGCCCCAGCTGACCGAGGCCCAGCGCGAATACATCGGCAAGCTGGCGGTGCGCGCGGCCAAGGCCGTGGGCTATGTGAACGCCGGCACGGTCGAGTTCCTGCTCGATGCCGACAACCAGTTCTACTTCATGGAGATGAACACCCGGCTGCAGGTGGAGCACACCATCACCGAGCAGATCACCGGCATCGACATCGTCCAGGAGCAGATCCGCATCGCTGACGGCCTGCCCTTGCAGTACAAGCAGGAAGACATCCGCCACCGCGGCTTCGCCATGGAATTCCGCATCAACGCCGAGGACCCGAAGAACGGCTTCCTGCCCAGCTTCGGCCGGGTCACCCGCTACTACGCCCCGGGCGGCCCCGGCGTGCGCACCGACGCTGCGATGTACACCGGCTACGTCATCCCGCCCTACTTCGATTCCATGTGCGCCAAGCTCACGGTCTGGAACCTCTCCTGGGAGAGCGTGATCGAGCGCGGCCGGCGCGCCCTGGACGACATGGTGGTCTACGGCGTCAAGACCACCATCCCCTACTACCAAGAAATTTTGAAAAACCCGGAATTCCGCAGCGGCCGCTTCAACACCGGCTTCGTCGAGGCGCACCCGGAACTGATCGAGTACTCCGTGAAGCCGCCGCCGGAACTGGTGGCGGCGACCATCTCCGCAGCGATCGCCGCCCATCTCGGCATCTAAAGGGCAAATAACTCGTATGGCTAAAGTACACATCACCGAACTGGTTCTGCGCGACGGCCATCAGTCGCTGATCGCCACCCGCATGCGCACCGACGACATGCTGCCGATCTGCGGCAAGCTCGACAACGCCGGCTTCTGGTCGCTCGAGGCCTGGGGCGGCGCCACCTTCGACGCCTGCGTCCGCTTTCTCAAGGAAGACCCCTGGGAGCGCCTGCGCAAGCTGCGTAAGGCATTGCCCAACAGCCGCATCCAGATGCTGCTCAGAGGCCAGAACCTGCTCGGCTACCGCCATTACCCGGACGACGTGGTCCGCGCCTTCGTGCAAAAGAGCGCCGACAACGGCGTCGACGTCTTCCGCGTGTTCGACGCGATGAACGACGTGCGCAACATGCGCGTCTCCATCGAGGCGGTGAAGGCCGCCGGCAAGCATGCCGAGGGCGCCATCTCCTACACCACCAGCCCGGTGCACGACATCCCCTACTTCGTCGCCATGGCGAAGGAGTTGGAGGCGATGGGCTGCGACACCCTGGCCATCAAGGACATGGCCGGCCTGCTCACGCCCTACAGCACGGTGGAACTGGTCAAGGCGCTGAAGGCGGCGATCAGCATCCCCATCCACACCCACAGCCACGCCACCTCGGGCCTGGCCAGCATGGTGCACATGAAGGGGGTCGAGGCCGGCGCGACCATGATCGACACCTGCCTGTCCGCCTTCTCCGAGAGCGCCAGCCACCCCACCACCGAGAGCCTGGTCGCCGCCTTCCAAGGCAGCAAGTACGACACCGGGCTCGACCTCGGCCTGCTGCAGGAGATCGCCGCCTACTTCCGCGAGGTGCGCAAAAAATATTGGCAGTTCGAGATGGACTCGCACCAAGTTGATACCCGCATCCTCACCTCGCAGATTCCGGGCGGCATGATCTCCAACCTGTCCAACCAGCTTAAGGAACAGGGCGCACTCAACCGCATGGACGACGTGTTCGCCGAGATTCCCCGCGTGCGCGAGGACTTGGGCTTCCCGCCGCTGGTCACGCCGACCTCGCAGATCGTCGGCACCCAGGCCGTGCTCAACGTGCTCACCGGCGAGCGCTACAAATCGGTGACCAACGAGGTCAAGAACTACCTGCTCGGCCGCTATGGCGCCGCGCCCGGCACGGTCAACGAAGAGGTCAAGAAGCACGCCGTCGGCAACCAGGACGTTATCAGCTGCCGCCCGGCCGACCTGCTCAGCGACGAACTGGACAAGCTGCGCACCGAGGTCGAGGACCTGGCCAAGTCGGACGAGGACGTGCTGACCTACGCCATGTTCCCCGACCTCGGCCGCACCTTCCTGCAGGAGCGCGCCGCCGGCAGCCTGGCGCCGGAGCCCCTGCTGCCGATCGAGGCCAAGAACGCCCCGGCCGGCGGCGCCCAGTTCGCGCCCAACGAGTTCAAGGTCACCCTGCACGGCGAGACCTACCATATCCGCATCACCGGCACCGGCCAGAGCGCCGAGGCCGAGCGCCCGTTCTACGTCCACGTCGACGGCGTGCCGGAAGAGGTGCTGATCGAGACCCTGAACGAGATCGAGGTCGGCCCCGCCAGCGGCGCCACGCGCAAGAGCAGCAAGAAGGCCCAGGCCGCCACCGCCAAGGACCGGCCCAAGCCCTCCCGCCCCGGCCACGTCACCACCGCCATGCCCGGCACCATCGTCGACGTGCTGGTCAAAACCGGCCAGAAGGTCAACGCCGGCGACGGCGTGCTGGTGATCGAGGCGATGAAGATGGAAAACGAGATCCAGGCGCCGGTGTCCGGCACCGTGGTCGCCATCCATGTCGCCAAGGGCGAGGCGGTGACGCCGGATCAGGTGCTGATCGAAATCCAACCGGAATAAACACCTCCCGCAGCAAGACACAGCCATGCAACTGGTTCTTGGTTCCACCTCGCCTTTCCGCCGCGAACTGCTCGGCCGCCTCGGTGTGCCGTTCGAGGTGGCCGCACCGGAGGTCGACGAAACGCCGCTGCCTAATGAAAAGCCGGACGACACCGCCCAGCGCCTGTCGCTGCTGAAAGCGAAAGCCGTCGCCGAGAAATTCCCCGATGCGCTGATCATCGGTTCCGATCAGGTCGCGCTGCTGGAAGGCGAGCAACTGGGCAAGCCGGGCAGCCACGACAAGGCGGTGGCGCAGCTCAAGCGCATGCGCGGCAAGGCCCTGGAATTCCACACTGCACTGACCTTACTCAATGCCCGGACCGGCAGCAGCCAAACCGCCAATGTGCCGGTGCGCCTGGTCATGCGCGACTACACCGACGCGCAGATCGAGGCCTATCTGAAGAAAGACCAGCCTTACAACTGCTGCGGCAGCGCCAAGAGCGAGTCGCTCGGCATCGCGCTGATCGCGCGGTTCGAGACCGAAGACCCCACCGCTCTGGTCGGCCTGCCGCTGATTCGGCTGACCGAGATGCTGGCCAACGAGGGCTTGGATGTGCTGACGTGGCAGGCACCCTCTACCTGATCCCGACGCCGCTCGGCGCGACCGTGCTGGATGCGGTGCTGCCCGAGGCAACCCGCCGCATCGCGGCCAATCTCAGCACCTTCGTCGTCGAACACCCCAAGACCGCGCGCGCCTTCCTCAAGCAGGTGGGCACCGCCTTGCCGATCCAGCAACTCACCCTGCTGGAACTGAACGAACACACCAAGCCGGCGGAACTGAAGGCCCTGCTCGCGCCCTTGCTCGCCGGCCAGGATGTCGGCCTGATCTCCGAGGCCGGCTGCCCGGCCGTAGCCGACCCCGGCGCCGATCTGGTGCGCCTCGCCCACCAACACGGCATCCGGGTCAAACCGCTCACCGGCCCCTCCTCCATCCTGCTCGCGCTCATGGGCTCCGGCCTGGTCGGCCAGCGTTTCGGCTTCCACGGCTATCTGCCGGCCAAACCCGAAGAGCGGCAGAAGGCCCTGCGCGAACTGGAAAAGCGGGCGGAAAAGGACGACGCGGCCCAGGCCTTCATCGAGACGCCCTATCGCAACACCGCGATGTTGGAGACCATCCTCGGCAGTTGCCGCGACGATACCTGGCTGTGCGTGGCCTGCGACCTGACGCTGGACAGCGAACTGGTGGTCAGCCGCCGCGTGGCCGACTGGCGCGGCGATCTGCCGGAGATCGAGCGCCGGCCCTGCGTGTTTCTGCTTTATCGGGAGCGGTAACGAACTAACGCGCCAAGCCGTCATCGCGAGGCGCGTAGCGCCGTGGCGATCCAGAAACACATAAATTCAAATTCTGGATTGCTTCGCTCTGCTCGCAATGACAGCCGGGTGGTGTTTTAAGCCGGGAACACGCCGGTCGAGAGATAGCGGTCGCCGCGGTCGCAGACGATGGTGACGATGACCGCGTTCTCCACCTCTTTGCTCAACTGCAAGGCGGCCCACAGCGCACCGCCGGAGGAGATGCCGGCGAAGATGCCTTCTTCTCTGGCCAAGCGACGCGTGGTTTCCTCGGCGTCCTGCTGACTGACGTAGATCATGCGGTCCACCCGCGAGAAGTCGCAGATGCTCGGCAGGTATTGCTCCGGCCATTTGCGGATGCCGGGGATCTGCGCGCCCTCTTCCGGCTGCACGCCGACGATCTGGATCTTGGGGTTCTGCTCTTTCAGGTACATGGAGCAGCCCATGATGGTGCCGGTGGTGCCCATGCTGGAGACGAAGTGGGTGACCCTGCCCTCGGTGTCGCGCCAAATCTCGGGGCCGGTGCCCTCGTAGTGGGCGATGGGGTTGTCCGGGTTGGAGAACTGGTCGAGCATGACGCCGCGACCCTCGGCCACCATCCGGTCGGCTAGATCGCGCGCCGCCTCCATGCCACCCTCCTTCGGCGTCAGCACGATCTCGGCGCCGTAGGCGCGCATGGTCTGGCGCCGCTCGATGGACAGGTGCTCGGGCATGATCAGCACCATCTTGTAGCCGCGGATGGCGGCCGCCATGGCCAGGGCGATGCCGGTGTTGCCGCTGGTGGCCTCGATCAGGGTGTCGCCCGGCTTGATCTCGCCGCGCGCCTCGGCGCGCAGGATCATGGACAGGGCTGGCCTATCCTTCACCGAGCCGGCCGGGTTGTTGCCCTCGAGCTTGACCAGCACGACGTTGGAGGTCTCGCCTGGCAGCTTTTTCAAGCGCACCAGCGGGGTGTTGCCGACGAAGTCCTCGATCGTTTTATACATAGCTTGTAGCTCGTAGCCTGTAGCTTGTAGCCATATTGCGCGCTTCACGCACAGCCCTATAGCTACTAGCTACAGGCCACCGGCTACTGGCTGATTTAGTCATTCCCGAACAAGTCCCGACTATAGACCTTGTCCACCACATCACGAATCTCGTCGGTGATGCGGTTGGCGACGATGACATCCGACTGCCGCTTGAACTCGGCCAGATCGTTGACCACCCGCGAGTGGTAGAACTCGGCTTCGTGCAGCACCGGCTCGTAGACGATGACCTCGATGCCCTTGGCCTTGATCCGCTTCATGATGCCCTGAATGCTGGAGGCGCGGAAGTTGTCCGAACCGGCCTTCATGATCAGGCGATAGACACCGACTACCTTGGGGTTGCGCCGGATGATGCTGTCGGCGATGAAGTCCTTGCGCGTGGTGTTGGCCTCGACGATGGCGTGGATCAGGTTCTGCGGCACTTCACGATAGTTGGCCAGCAACTGCTTGGTGTCCTTGGGCAGGCAGTAGCCGCCGTAGCCGAAGGACGGGTTGTTGTAATGGCTGCCGATGCGCGGGTCGAGGCACACCCCGTCGATGATCTGCCGGGTATCCAGGCCGTGCGTCGCGGCATAAGTGTCGAGCTCGTTGAAGAAGGCCACCCGCATGGCGAGGTAGGTGTTGGCGAACAGTTTGATCGCCTCGGCCTCGGTGCTGTCGGTGAACAGCACGGCGATGTCCGGCTTGATGGCGCCCTGCTTGAGCAGATCGGCGAAGGTCTCGGCCCGGGCGGAGCGCTCGCCGACGATGATGCGCGAGGGATACAGGTTGTCGTAGAGGGCGCGGCCTTCGCGCAGGAATTCGGGCGAGAACAGGATGTTGTCGCAGTTGTAATGGGCCTTCACCTTATTCGTGTAGCCCACCGGCACGGTCGATTTGATCACCATCACCGCTTGGGGATTGATCGCCAGGACATCCTGAATGACGGCCTCGACCGATTGGGTATTGAAGTAGTTGGTCTCGGGGTCATAGTCGGTCGGCGTCGCGATGATGACGAAGTCGGCGCCTTCATAGGCATCGTGCTTGTCGAGGGTGGCGCGCAAGTTGAGCGGCTTGTGCTGCAGGTAGTCCTCGATCTCGACATCGACGATGGGCGACTGCTTGCGGTTCAGCATCGCCACCTTCTCGGGCACGATGTCGAGCGCGACCACTTCGTTGTGCTGGGCCAGCAGGATGGCGTTGGACAGGCCGACGTAGCCGGTGCCGGCGATGGCGATCTTCATTTTCAGTTCACTCCGGAAATTTCAGTGGCAATGGTTTGCAGCACCGCGACCGGGTCGGTTGCCTGGGTGATGGGCCGGCCGATCACCAGATAGTCGGCACCGGCCTGGATGGCCGTCGCTGGCGTCATGATCCGTGTCTGATCGTCGCTGCTGCTGCCGGCGGGCCGGATGCCCGGCGTCACCAGCATGAATGCCTTGCCCAGCTCGCGGCGCAGCATGGCCGCCTCCTGCGCCGAACAGACCACGCCGTCGAGCCCGGCCTGCTGGGTCAGCCGCGCCAGGCGGCTGACCTGCTGCTGCGGATCGGCGTCGATGCCGATGCCATGCAACTGCTCGGCATCCATGCTGGTGAGCACGGTCACCGCGATCAGTTTGGGTCGCTTGGCCAGACCCTCCAGCGCCTCGCGCGCGGCAGCCATCATCTTCAGGCCGCCCGAGGCGTGGACATTGGTGAGCCACACGCCGAGCGAGGCCGCCGTCTTGCAGGCCTGGGCCACGGTGTTGGGGATGTCGTGAAACTTGAGGTCAAGAAAGACATCGAAGCCGCGGCCGACCAGCTGCTCGACCAGGCGCGGCCCCTCGGCCACGAACAGTTCCTTGCCGACCTTGAGCTTGCACAGATCGGGCTGCACGCGGGCGACGAATTCGAGCGCCGGTGCCGCCTGCGGATAGTCGAGGGCGACGATGACCCGCGGCTCCGCCTGAATGCGACTGCCCTCACTGTTCATGATCGACCTTCTCGGGTGGGATGCTGTCCCAGCCGGCGCAGGCCGGACACTGCCAGAAGAACTGGCGCGCCTTGAAGCCGCAGCGGCCGCACTGGTAGTGCGAGGTGCGGCTCACCTGCCGATGCACCAGGTCCTGGGCCATGCGCGTTTCCAGGTCACCGGGCTCGCTTTCGGCGCTGCGTGCCTGCAGGTAGTCGTCGAGCACACGCAGACTCGGGGTGCGCTTCAGCGCCTCCGCCGCCAGCGTGCGTGCCTCGCTCCAGCCACGATTCTCGACCAAGACATTGAACACGATGTGGAACAAATCCGCGCTCGGGTAGCGTTCCAGATAGGCCCTGAGCAATTGCAGGCCCTGCTCCGCCTGGCCCTGGCGCTGGTAGGCCTGATACAGGCGGTCGGCGACGACGGGCAGATAGGCCGGGTTCTGATTCTCGACCTGGCGCCAGGCCTCGATGGCTGCGGCATTGTTGCCGGCCTGCGCCTCCAGCTCACCCAGTTGGATACTGGCCCGCACCGACTTGCGATGCTTGGCCAGTGCCGTGTTCAGGCTGGCGCGCGCCGCTGCCGCATCTTGGCGTTGTAGAGCGTTCAAGGCCAGCTCGCAGTGGTAGTGTGCGGTCTCGGCATTCTGGGCGGGCAGGCCGGAACGCTCCAATTCCTCGGCCATGGCGATGGCCTGCTGCCACTCCTTCTCAAGGACGTAGATTTCCAGCAGATTCTGCCGAGCATCCAAGGCGTGCGGGCTATCCTGCAGCCGCTTGAAGATGTCCTCGGCCCGGTCGAGCAGGCCGGCCTTCATGTAGTCCAGGCCCAACTCGAACAGGGCACGCAGGTTCTGTTCCTGATTCAGGTCAGCGCGCTCGACCAGGTTCTGATGCATGCGGATGGCGCGGTCGAGTTCGCCCCGCTTGCGGAACAGGGCACCCAAGGCGTAATGCAGCTCCAGGGTATCGGCGTTGACCTTGGCCACTTCGACGAAGGCCTCGATGGCGCGATCCGGTTGCTCGTTGAGCAGGTAGTTGAGGCCCTGAAAGTAGGAAGCCGGCACGGCGCGGGATTCCCGCAGCAAATGCCGAATGTCGATCCGGGCGGCGGCCCAGCCGAGGGCGAAAAACAGGGGCAGAACCAGGAGGTGCCAGGCCTCGAGTTCCATAACGTGGCTATTCCTTATTATCCGTTGCCTGCTGGGTCCTGCGCAGCGCCGCCAGTTCCCTGCCCTGGCGCCAGCGCTGACTCACGCCGATCAGCAGACCGATCAGCAAGCCCACCGCGAAGAAGACAAACAACACCAACACCAAAGGGGCGCGCCACTCGAAGCCCAGAAAATAGCGCAGGGCGACGGTATCGCTGTTCAAGGCGGCGAAGCTGAGGAGCAGCAAAAACAAGACAATTTTCACAGCCAAGGCCAAGTAACGCATCGAGCTCCCCTTTATCGCCTCCCATTGTAGCGGTTTGACCAGCACAAAAAAAAGCGGCGCCGCATAAACGGCGCCGCTTTAGGGCTGAACTTCAACAAATCAAGGTTTGTAGTCGACCCGATCGCGCAACTCCTTGCCGGCCTTGAAATGGGGCACGTGCTTGCCTGCCACGTGCACCTTGTCGCCGGTCTTGGGGTTGCGTCCGACCCGGGGCGGCCGGTAGTTCAAGCTGAAGCTACCGAAACCACGAATCTCGATACGCTCACCGGCCACCAGGCTGTCGACCATCGCGTCGATGATCGCCTTGACCGCCAACTCGGCGTCAGTCGCCACCAGATGCGGATGGCGCTCCGCCAGTCGGGTGATCAACTCCGACTTGGTCATATCGGCGCCTTGAATCAAGACTCGCTGTTCTTGTTGTCGAGCTTGGCCTTGAGCAGGGCACCCAGATTGGTGGTGCCGGTGCTGGCAGTCTGCTCGCTCGCCATGCGCGACAGTGCATCGGCTTGGTCGGCGGCGTCCTTGGCCTTGATCGAAAGGTTGATCTGACGGTTCTTGCGATCGACGTTGATGATCATCACCTCGACCGTATCGCCTTCCTTCATATGGGTGCGAATGTCTTCCACGCGGTCCCGCGAGACCTCGGAGGCGCGCAGATAGCCTTCGACATCGTCGGCCAACTGGATCACGGCGCCCTTGGCATCCATGGACTTGACGGTACCGTTGACGATGTTGCCCTTGTCATGGGTCGACATGTAGGAGTTGAAGGGGTCGCCCTCGAGCTGCTTGACGCCCAGGGAGATGCGCTCCTTCTCGACATCGATGGCCAGGACCACAGCCTCGATCTCTTCGCCCTTCTTGTAGTCGCGCAGGGCCTCTTCGCCGGTCTTGTTCCAGGACAGGTCGGACAGGTGGACCAGGCCATCGATACCGCCGGGCAGGCCGATGAAGACGCCGAAGTCGGTGATCGACTTGATCTGGCCGGAGACCTTGTCGCCCTTCTTGTGGTTCATGGCGAAATCTTCCCAGGGGTTGGGCTTGCACTGCTTCATGCCCAGGGAGATGCGGCGGCGGTCCTCGTCGATCTCGAGCACCATGACCTCCACCTCGTCGCCGAGCTGCACGACTTTCGAGGGATGAACATTCTTGTTCGACCAATCCATCTCCGAGACGTGCACCAGACCCTCGATGCCGGCCTCGATCTCGACGAACGCACCGTAGTCGGTGAGATTGCTGACC
>JACAEC010000165.1 GCA_013389055.1 Hydrogenophilaceae bacterium | reverse complement strand
CGGCCACGTGTTCAACCTGGGCCACGGCATCTCCCAGTTCACCCCGCCGGACAACGTCCGGGTGCTGGTCGATACGGTGCATGCCGAGAGCCGGCAATATCACCAGGGCTGATCAAACCCTCTGCCCAAAAAAAACGGCCGCATCAGCGGCCGTTTTTTTGCTTGCGGCGGTTTAGCTCCAACGCGGGCTGCGTTTGGCCGCCGGCTTGCCGCCCGCATTCGCGTTGGGTTTGCGCGGGCCGCGGCTGTTCCAGTCGCTGGGCGACTTCCAGCTGTCGTCGCGCGTGGCCGGATCGCCGGCGTTGCGCTTGGGCTGGCCGGCAGGGGCGGCGCGGTCGAAGGAGCGCGGCTGCTCGACGGATTTGCCATAAGGCTTGTCGCGCCAGTCCGAACGCGGCTTGTTGTCCCCCTCGGCGCGGGGCTTGGGCTGCCACTCGCCGGCCGGACGGGCTTCGCGCTTGAAGCCGTCATCCGAGCGACTGCCGTAGGGCTTGGCATAGCCGTCCTTCTTGTAGCCGCCCTGCGAACGCGCCGGCCGGTCGGACCAGTTGCCCGAGCCTTCCTTGCGCGCACCCCAGGACTTGCCCTGGCCGTGATTCGGGCGCTGTTCCGTCCGCGGCGGCCGGGCCTTGGGCTCCAGGCCGGGGATGATTTCGGCCTGCAGCGACTGGCCGGTGTAGCGCTCGATCTCGCGCACCAGATGCTTCTCGCGATGGTGCACCAGGGTGACGGCGATGCCGCTGCGACCGGCCCGGCCGGTGCGGCCGATGCGATGGACATAGTCCTCGGCCTGGCGCGGCGCGTCGAAGTTGATCACGTGGGTCACGCCGGCGACATCGATGCCGCGGGCGGCCACATCGGTCGCCACCAGAATCCGGGTACGGCCCTCGCGCATGCGCTGGATGGTGCGGTTGCGCTTGTTCTGCGGCATGTCGCCATGCAGGGCATCGACCAAATGGCCCTGGTCGCGCAGGCTGTCGCTCAACTCCTCGGCCGAGCGCTTGGTCGCCGTGAACACCACGGCCTGGTTCACCTGGGCATCGCGCAACCAGTGGTCGAGCAAACGCGATTTGTGTTCATGATCGTCGGTAAAGTGCAGGCGCTGCTCGATCTGCGGCTTGTCGGCCTTGGCCGATGCCACCTCGATGCGCTGCGCGTCGCGGGTGAGCTTGCGCGCCAGCTTGCCGACCACGCCATCCAGCGTGGCGGAGAACAGCAGGGTCTGCCGGCTCTCCGGGGTGCGGGCGACGATGGTCTCGATATCGTCGATGAAGCCCATGTCCAGCATGCGGTCGGCCTCGTCGAGCACCAGCACTTCCAGGCGGGAGAAATCCATCCGGCCGCGCTCCAGGTGATCCATCAGGCGGCCGGGGGTGGCGACCACGATATCGACCGGCTGGGACAACTGCTTCAGCTGGGGGCCGTAGGGCGCGCCGCCGACCAGGATGGCGGTGCGCAGACGGCGCAGCTCGCGGCCGTAGGTGCGCGCGGCCTTTTCCACCTGCTGGGCCAGCTCCCGGGTGGGGGCGAGCACCAGCACGCGCGGGCCATTGCCCGGCACGGCGGAGGGCTCGATCAAGCGTTGCAGGCTGGGCAACAGGAAGGCGGCGGTCTTGCCGCTGCCGGTCTGGGAAGACACCAGGAGATCGGTGCCGGCCAGTGCGGCGGGCACGGCCTGGGCCTGCACCGGAGTGGCTTCGGTATAACCGGAGGCTTCGACGGCCTTCAGGATGTTGGCGTGAAGACCGAGTTCAGAAAATTGCATACATACCTTTCCATGCGGCGAACCGCAAAGCGTCATCGCCTGCCGTCAGGGCAGGCAAAATTACCGCGGCACCCGAAATCAGGGCGCTCGGCTGCGTAACATCGGCGCCAACCGGATGTCACGAAGCCAAGGAAAGGCAACGTAGGGGGTTGGGGCTGATGGGGCTGTGATGACAGTCCCGTAGGTCAGAGACGTCGCTGTTCTGCGACGAAAAGCCATAACTGCAATGCACAACTGCCGCGCATGATACGCTAACCAGCGAATTTGTATAGCTATTTTTCTTCACCGCAAAAACAAGGGCCGCCAAATGGCGGCCCTTGTTTTGAACAGCGCCTTGCTTAGTAGCGGTAGTGCTCGGCCTTGTACGGCCCCTGCACCGGGACGCCGATGTAGTCGGCCTGTTCCTTGGTCAGCACGGTCAGTTGGGCGTTCAGCTTCTTCAGCTGCAAGCGCGCCACCTTCTCGTCCAGGTGCTTCGGGAGCGTGTAGACGCCGACCGGGTACTTGTCGGTGTGCTGGAACAGCTCGATCTGGGCGATGGTCTGGTTGGCGAAGCTGGAACTCATCACATAAGACGGATGGCCGGTGGCGCAGCCCAGGTTCACCAGGCGGCCCTTGGCCAGCAGGATGATGCGGTGGCCGGGTTTGCCATCAACTGCCGGGAAGATGATGTGATCGACCTGCGGTTTGATTTCTTCCCACTGGTACTTCTCGACCGAGGCGACATCGATTTCGTTGTCGAAGTGGCCGATGTTGCAGACGATGGCCTGGTCCTTCATCTTCGCCATGTGCTCGTGCGTCAGCACGCGCTTGTTGCCGGTGGCGGTGACGAAGATGTCGGCCTTGTCGGCGGCGTAGTCCATGGTCACCACACGGTAGCCCTCCATGGCCGCCTGCAGGGCACAAATCGGGTCCACTTCGGTGACCCAGACCTGAGCGGAGAGCGCGCGCAGGGCCTGCGCCGAGCCCTTGCCGACGTCGCCGTAGCCGCAGACCACGGCGATCTTGCCGGCGATCATCACGTCGGTGGCGCGCTTGATGCCGTCGACCAGCGACTCGCGGCAGCCATAGAGGTTGTCGAACTTGGATTTGGTCACCGAGTCGTTGACGTTGATGGCGGGGAACCTGAGCTCGCCTTTCTCGTGCATCTGATACAGGCGGTGCACGCCGGTGGTGGTCTCCTCGGTCACGCCCTTGATGTGGGCAATCCGGGTGGAGTACCAGGTCGGATCGGTCTTCAGCCGCTCCCGGATGGCGGCGAACAGGATGGTCTCCTCCTCGCTGGTCGGCTTGGCCAGCACCGAGGGATCCTTCTCCGCCTTGGTGCCCAGGTGCAGCAGCAGGGTGGCGTCGCCGCCGTCGTCGAGGATCATGTTGGAGTAACCGCCGTCCGGCCATTCGAAGATGCGGTGGGTGAAGTTCCAATACTCCTCCAGGCTCTCGCCCTTGTAGGCGAACACCGGTACCCCATCCTTGGCG
>JACAEC010000043.1 GCA_013389055.1 Hydrogenophilaceae bacterium | reverse complement strand
GCGTTGCGGTCTGCTTGTGCAGATTACTGCACGGCGCAACCCGCGCCTTGCACTGCATCCCGCCTCTGACCGGCGCGGGATATGATTCCTACTGAAATAGGCTCTTGACCGAGGCGCATCATGCAGTCAGTCAAAACCAATATAAAAGACTACCAAGCTGCTCCCGATCTGCTCAAAGACCGTGTCATCCTGATCACCGGCGCTGGCCAAGGCCTCGGCCGGGCCATGAGCCATGCCTGCGCGGCCCATGGCGCCACGGTGATTTTGAGCGGCCGCCAGGTCGTCAAGCTGGAAGCCGTCTACGACGAGATCATCGCGGCGGGCGGACCCGAACCGGTGATCTTCTCGACCGACCTGGCCACCGCCCAGGACAAGGATTACGAGTCGATCGCCAGTTCCATCGACTGGCAGTTGAAACGGCTGGACGGCATCGTCCACAGCGCCTCGCTGTTCTACAACTTGTCACCGCTGTCCATCCAGACCAGCCAGCAATGGCTGGATCTGTTCCGGGTCAACACCCTGGCGCCGTTCGCCTTGACCCGCGCCTGCGAGGCGTTGCTCAAGCGCTCGCCCGATGCCTCGGTCGTGCTGGTCGGCGAGAGCCACGGCCACAACCCGGCCGCCTACTGGGGCGTCTTCGCCGTATCCAAGGCGGCGATGGAGGCCTATCTGAAGATTCAGGCGCAGGAGTGGGAAGACCAGGCGAACCCGCGCATCAATATGGTCATCCCCGGCCCGATCCATTCGCCCCAGCGCTCGCGCACCCATCCGGGCGAGTTCAAGGAAAACCTGACCAAGCCGGAAGACCTGGCGCCCTATTTCCTCTATCTCCTAGGGCCGGATGGCCGCGGCAGCCGGGGCCAGGTGATCAACTGCCGCAAGGGTTCCGGGGAGCAGGACTACTGAAGCGCGTCGTCATCTTTCTGCTGACCTGGCTGATCCTGGGCGTAAGCGCCACGGCGCCGGCCCTTGATAGCGATGCGACGGCGACAGTCGAGCAGCCGGTCGAACTCTACTTCTTCTGGTCGGTGCGCTGTCCGCATTGCCTGGAAGCCCGGCCCTTCGTCGAGGCCTTGCCGGCGCGGTTGCCCTGGCTCAAGCTGCATTCCCTGGAACTCAGCCACCACCCCGAGCACGCGCGGCTTTATGTGTCCATGGCCCGCCAACTCGGTCAGGAGGCCAGAGCCGTCCCCGCCTTCCTGTTCTGCGGCGAAATGGTCGTGGGCTGGCAATCGCCCGCGACCACCGGGGCCTTCTTGCTCGATCGGCTGGAGCACTGCCATGGCGACCAGGCCAAGCCGGCCGCCGGCATCCCAATGTGGTTGCCTTTGCTGGGCGAGATCACGACCGAGCAGTTCTCCCTGCCGGTGTTCACGGCGCTGATCGCCGGTCTGGATGCCTTCAATCCCTGCGCCTTTTTCGTCCTGCTGTTTCTGCTCAGCCTCTTGGTCCACCAGCGCAGCCGCAGCCGCATGCTGGTGATCGGCGGGGTTTTCGTGCTGTTCTCCGGCCTGATGTATTTCATGTTCATGGCCGCCTGGCTGAATCTGTTCCAGCTCTTGGCACAAGTGGCCTGGGTCACGGCGGCGGCCGGCGGCCTGGCGATCATGATCGCCCTGATCAACATCAAGGATTTCTTCGCCTTCAAGCGGGGCGTCAGCCTGTCCATCCCGGAGTCGCGCAAGCCGCGGATCTATGAGCACGCGCGGGCCATCCTGCAGGCGGACAACTGGGTGTTGATGCTGGCCGCCACGGTCGGCCTGGCCGTCACCGCCAATTTCTATGAACTGCTGTGCACCGCTGGCTTTCCCATGGTTTATACCCGGCTCCTGACCCTGCACGAGTTGGCGCCGGCCACCCGTTATGCCTATCTGGGCCTGTACAACCTGGTCTACGTGATCCCGCTGGCGCTGATCGTCCTGGGCTTCGCCTATACCTTGGGCGGCCGCAAGTTGAGCGAGCGCCAGGGCCGGCTGCTGAAACTGCTCTCGGGCTTGATGATGCTGGAATTGGGCGGCCTGCTCCTGTTGGCCCCGGCCTGGTTGGACAACCCCCTCACCGCCGTGCTGCTTCTACTCGTTGCAGTGGGCCTGACCTGGCTGGCCGCCAAACTGGACAATCAAAGGCCGCGCACGTAATCAATCGCCTCGGTCAGGCTCTCCAGGCCGACGATGCGTACGCCGCCGGTCTTCTGCTTGGGCAGGTTGGCCTTGGGCACCAGCAGGGTGTCGAAGCCCAGCTTGATCGCCTCGCGGATCCGTTCCTGACCTCGTTGCACCGGGCGGATCTCGCCGGCCAGGCCGATCTCGCCGAACACCGCCAATTTGTGCGGCAGGGGCTTGTTGCGGATGGAAGAAAGCACGGCCAGCAACACCGCCAGATCGGCCGCCGGCTCGTTGATGCGCACCCCGCCCACCGCATTGACGAAGACATCCTGATCGAAGCAGGCGACACCGCCATGCCGATGCAGCACGGCGAGCAGCATGGCCAGGCGATTGGGGTCGAGGCCCACGGTCAGTCGGCGCGGGGTCGGCGTGTGCGCAGTGTCGACCAGGGCCTGGATCTCGACCAAGAGCGGCCGGGTGCCTTCCTGGGTCACCACCACGCAGGAGCCGGGCGCTTCCCGCTCGCTGCGGTTGAGGAACAGGGCCGAGGGGTTGTTCACGCCCTTGAGGCCCTTCTCGGTCATGGCGAACACGCCCAGCTCGTTCACCGCGCCGAAGCGGTTCTTGAAGGCGCGGATCAGGCGATAGCTGGAACCGGTGTCGCCTTCGAAATAGAGCACGGTGTCGACGATGTGCTCGAGCACCCGCGGCCCGGCCAGCGCGCCTTCCTTGGTGACATGGCCGACCAGGATGACGCAGGCGCCGCTGGTCTTGGCATGGCGGGTCAGCTCCTGGGCGCACTCGCGCACTTGGGCGACGCTGCCGGGCGCCGATTGCAAGGACTCGGTATAGACGGTCTGGATGGAATCGATCACCGCCACATCCGGCCGCTCGGCCTTGAGCGTGCCGAGGATGGCTTCCAGGCGAATCTCGGTGAGCAAGGGAAAATCGGCCTCGGCCAGTTCCAGCCGCTTGGCCCGCAGGGCAATTTGCCCGGCCGATTCCTCGCCGCTGACATAGAGGGTTTTGCGTTGCCCGGACAGTGCAGCCAATGCCTGCAACAACAGGGTGGACTTGCCGATGCCCGGATCGCCACCGATCAGCACCACGCCGCCGGGCACCAGGCCGCCGCCGAGGACGCGGTCGAACTCGGACAAGCTGGTGCCGAGCCGCGGCGTCTCCTCGGTCCGTACCTGGGCCAATCGGACCACGCTTTCATTCGCCGCCGCCAGCGACTGGAAGCGGCGCGACTTGGCCTCGACCGCCGTTTCCGAGAGCGTGTTCCAGGCCAGGCAACTCGGACATTGGCCCTGCCATTTGCTGGTCTGGCCGCCGCATTGGCTGCAGACGTATACGGTGCTGGTCTTCGACATGAGTGTGCTTAAGTGTTGGAATTCGTTCTGAATGCGTGCAAGGTGTCGGCCAAGACTCCGCAAAATCTTCAGCTCACCCACCCGAACGGATAATATCAGGCATCCGTGGAATGACGGGCTATCCGACTCGATGACAGAAACGATCACCAGGCAACTTGCCCCGAATAAAACGGTCCTGCTTCTGGAGCATGACGCAGGCAGTGCCCAAAAGCTCCAGGCGATCCTCGGCGAACGCGGGTACCGGGTCGCTCGCGTGGAGGGGGTGGCCGAGATGCTGGAATCCGTTCGGGCCAACGAGGCCTCTGCCCTGTTGCTTTCGGACAGCGGCCTGGATGGATGTCCGGACGATCTGCTAGAGGCGCTGCTGCAGGCGGCCAACGGGCAAACCCCGCCAGTCCCCACCTTTTATTTGTCGGCCAAGACCGATTTCGAGGCGCGGCTCTGGGCCTTGCGCAAGGGCATCGGCCACTTCATGGGGCAGCCGCTCGATTTCGGCCGCCTGCTTCGCCTGCTGGAGCACTATGGCAGCCTGAGGGCGCGCGACCCTTACCGGGTCCTGCTGGTCGACGACGACCCCGTGTTGCTGCGCCTGCATACCCTGCTCCTGGAAGAGGCCGGCATGGTCACCCATGCCATCAGCGACCCCGCCCAGGCATTGGCGGCGGCCCATGCCTTCAATCCGGAACTGATTATTCTCGACATCTATATGTTCGGTTGTTCCGGCACCGAACTGGCCGCCATCTTGCGCGACTGCGACCGCTTCAACGACGTGCCGATCATCTTCCTGTCCAGCGAAGACGAGCCGGCCAAGCAACTGCAAGCTCTGGTTACCGGCGGCGATGCCTTCCTGGCCAAGCCGGTCGACTCCGAGCAATTGGTCGCCCTGATCAATCAGCGCATCCAGCATGCCTGTCGCTTGAGGATGATCGCCAAGGAACTGGACAGCGCCATGCGCGAGGTGGATGCCCGTCAACGCGCCCTCGACCAGCATGCCATCGTCAGCATCACCGACCATCACGGCAAAATCATCTACGCCAACGACAAATTCTGCGAAATCAGCGGCTATCGCCATGACGAGCTGATCGGCAAGAACCACCGGCTACTCAAGTCCGGCCTGCACCCCCAGGCCCTGTATGACGAGATGTGGGCCACCATCGTCCAGGGCAAGACCTGGCGCGGGGTGCTGGCCAACCGGCGCCAGGACGGCTCGATCTACTGGGTGGCCAGTACCATCGTGCCCCTCATGGGGGAAGACGGCCTGCCCTACCGCTATGTCTCCATCCGCACCGATATCACCGAGCGCATGGCGATCGAAGAGGCCCTGCGCGAGAGCGAAGACCGCCTGCGCGTGAGCCTGACCTACGCCAATATCGGCACCTGGGACTGGAACATCCAAACCAACGAACTCCATTGGTCCGACCGCATCGCCCCGCTGTTCGGCTATGACGACAGGGTCGAGACCACTTATGAAAACTTCCTCAGCGCGGTTCACCCGGACGATAGGCAAGGCGTCATCGATGCGGTGAACGCCTGTATCGAGCACGATGCGCCCTACGACATCGAACATCGGGTGGTCTGGCCGGACGGGCAGGTCCGTTGGCTGCTCGAGCGCGGTGCGGTCAGGCGCGATCCGGACGGCAGGCCCCAGCATATGCTGGGCGTGGTGCAGGACATCACCGCCCGCAAGCAGGCAGAGATCGCCCTGCAGGAGAGCGAGCAGCGGCTGCGCGAGGCCCAGCATATCGCGCAAATCGGGCACTGGACCCTGGATGTTGCAAGCGGTCGCTTGCATTGGTCGGATGAGATATTCCGAATCTTCGGCCGCGAACCGGGCGAGTTCGAACCCAGCTATGCCCGCTTCTTCGAGACCCTGCATCCGGACGATGTGCCTCTGGTCAAGGCCTCGGAGGCCAAGGCCCTCAAGCATGAAGGCGGCCACAGCATCGATCATCGCATCGTGCTGCCCAATGGCTGCGTGCGCTGGGTCCATGAGGAGGCCCAGGCCACCTTCGGGCCGGATGGTCGGCCTATTCAACTGAGCGGCACGGTCCAGGACATCACTGCCCGCAAGGAGGTGGAGGCCGAGCTGCAACTGGCGAAACAGGAGGCGGATCGGGCCAACCTGGCCAAGTCCGAGTTCCTTTCCAGCATGAGCCACGAATTGCGCACGCCGATGAATGCCATCCTGGGTTTCACCCAATTGCTGGAGATCGACGAAACCCTGAGCGCCGGGCAGCGGGACAGCGTCCATGAGATCGTCAATGCCGGCAAGCATCTGCTCAGCCTGATTGGCGAGGTGCTCGATCTGGCCAAGATCGAGTCCGGCCGAATCACGCTGTCGATCGAGGCCATCGATATCGACGAGTTGCTGCAGTCCTGCCTTTCGATCATCCAGCCCATGGCCTGGAAGCGTGGCATCGCCATTCAGGCCGATTTCGACCGAGACAACTTCCCCGCGGTGCTCGCCGACCATACCCGGCTCAAGCAGGTGCTGATGAACCTGCTCAGCAACGCCATCAAATACAACCGCGATGGCGGTCAGATCGAAGTGACCTGGGCGAGCGCTGGCAACAGCCTGTTTCGCATTTCGGTGCGCGATACCGGCCCGGGCATCCCGGCAGCGCGTCTGCAGGATATGTTCCAGCCCTTCAACCGGCTGGGTGCCGAGAATAGCGGGGTCGAAGGCACGGGCATCGGCCTGGTCATCAGCAAGCGCTTGATGGAAGCCATGCATGGCCGTATCGGCGTCGACAGTCAGGAAGGCGTAGGCAGCACCTTCTGGATCGAGGTGCCGGTTGCGGCGATCGATTTGTCCGCGCCGAACAATGCCGCCGAGCAGGTACACCGGAGCGCAGTGCCGCAAACCGGCAGCCACACCGTGCTCTATGTCGAGGACAACCCGGCCAACCTCAAGCTGATGGTCAATCTGTTGGCCAAATGGCCCACGGTGCGCCTGCTCACCGCCCACAATGGTCGGCTCGGCATCGAGATGGCCAAGAGCTACCGGCCGGATTTGATCCTGCTCGACATCAACCTGCCGGAATTGGATGGCTATGCGGTACTGCGTGAATTGAGAAGCGCCGCCGAAACCCAGGGTGTGCCGGTAGTGGCCTTGACTGCCAATGCCATGCCCAAGGATATCGAGCGCGGCAAGGCCGCCGGCTTTCTGGACTACCTGACCAAGCCCCTGGATATTCCGAGCTTCTATGCCTTGCTCGGCAAGCTCCTGATATCGAAGTAGACTCCAGGCCGATGCGACAAGCCTTCCTCGATTCCGCCCAGACCGAGCAGGTCCGGCTGCTGTACGAAGCCATCCCGATCGCCTTGCTCGCCACTCTGCTCAATGCCTTGGTGATCACCGCCGTATTGTGGGGTCTGGTGCCGGCCGTGCAACTGCTCGGCTGGCTGGCGGCAGTCAGCGCGATTTCCGCCGGCCGCTACGCCCTGGCTCGCGCCTATCGGGTGAACGAGCCCTATCCGTCGTCTGCGGCCGTCTGGCAGACCCGCTTCAATCTCGGTGTGATCGCCGCGGCCCTTGCTTGGGGCGGCAGCGTGCTGGTCATCTTCCCGCAGACGAGCTTGCCGCACCAGATTCTGCTTGCCCTGGTCATCGCCGGGATATGCGCCGGTGCGGTCAGCACGCTGACCTATCAATGGCGGGCGGTTGCCCTATTTTTGGTGATCGCTTTGCTGCCGGTGATTGTGCGCTTTCTCCTGAGCGGCGATGACCTTTCCCTGGCCGTGGCCATCATGGCCAGCCTGTTCCTGATTGCCCTGCTGGTCAGCGCCCGCCGCATCTACAATACCAACCAGACCAACCTGCATTTGCGCGAATCCGCCGCGGCCATGGCAGCCGATGCCAAGGCCTCTGAGGTCCGGTTCCGGCATCTGCTGCAGGCAGCGCCCGATGCCTTGCTGATCGTGGATCCCGACAACCGGATCGAATATGCCAATCAGCGTGCCCAGCAGTTGTTCGGCTACCCGGCCGAGGAGTTGCTGCATGCGCCGCTGACCCGGCTGTTTCCCAAGCTCGATCGCATCAGCGACCGCGAGCCGCCGAAAGGCACGCAGCGCAATCTCTTCGCCTACGCCAAGGACGGCCGCCGGTTTCCCAGCGACCTCACCCTCAGCACTATTCCGTTCCCGGAGGGCAGCCGCATCTGCCTGGCCGTACGCGATGTCACCGAGCGCTGGCAGGTCGAGGAATCCCTGCGCCAGGCCAAGGTGGCGGCCGAGGCCGCCAACCAGGCCAAATCGACCTTCCTGTCGAGCATGAGCCACGAACTGCGCACCCCACTCAACGCCATCCTCGGTTTTTCCGAACTGATGCTCGACGAGCAAAATCTGACGGCGGAGCAGCAGGACAGCATCCGGGAGATCTTCGGCTCGGGCGAGCACCTGCTGAAGCTGATCGACGATGTCCTGGATCTATCCAAGATCGAGGCCGGCCGCATGCAGCTTTTCATCGAGCGGGTGCGTTTGCAGGGTATCGCCGATCTTTGCCAAAACATGATCGAGCCGATGGCCCGCAAACGGGGAATCGCCCTGGCTTTTCGCATGGCCCCATGTCAAAACTCCCTGGTCTTGGCAGACCGCACCCGGCTGCTGCAAGCCCTGCTCAACCTCGTCTCGAATGCCATCAAATACAACCGCGAGGGAGGCTCCGTGACCATGTCCTGTGAGCGCGGCCCGTCGGACCGCTTGCGTGTGTACGTGCAGGACACCGGGCTGGGCATCAGCCCAGAGAAGCAGCGTGACCTGTTTACCCCCTTCAGCCGCTTGGGCCAGGAATTTTCCAATATCGAAGGCTCGGGCATCGGTTTGGCCCTGACCAAACAGATCGTCGAGTTGATGCATGGCGAACTGGGGTTCTCCAGCACCCCGGGCGAAGGCAGCACCTTCTGGCTGGACCTGCCCTACCTCGGCGAGGATACCGAGCAGGCGTCGCCCCCGCCCGCTGAGCGCCGCGAATAGCGGGACACCAATACGCGATGCGTGGCTTGGCCTGCGACATCTTTTGCAGCGTGGTCGACAATTACGGCGACGTCGGCGTGGCTTGGCGCCTGTCACGGCAATTGGCGGCCGAGCACGGTCTGCAGGTACGCTTGTGGCTGGATGACCTGGCCACGCTGAGCCGCATCTGGCCCCTGGCCAAAGCCGATCTGCCCGTCCAAACGGTGCAAGGCATCGAGCTGCGCCATTGGCAGGCCGACTTCCCCGAGGTGCTGCCGGCGCCGCTGGTCATCGAGACCTTCGGCTGCGCCTTGCCGGACAACTACCTGGCCGCCATGGCCGCTCGCGAGCCCCGACCGCTTTGGCTCAACCTCGACCATCTGAGCGCCGAATCCTGGGTCAAAGGCTGCCATCGCCTGCCATCGCCGCATCCGCGCCTGCCCTTGACCGGCTATTTCTTCTACCCGGGTTTCGAACCGGAAACCGGCGGTCTGATTCGGGAGCGCGGTCTATTGGCCGAACGCCAGGCCTATCAGGCTGATCCGGCCGCACGGACGCAGTTCTGGCAGTCCTTGCACCTGGCGCCGCCGGCTGCCGACAGCCTTGCCGTTTCTCTGTTCGCCTATGACAACCCAGCCATTGCCGGCTTGCTGGCGGCCTGGGTCGACGGCCGGCAAAGGGTGCGCTGCCTGGTGCCCGAGGGTGTTGCCCTCGATGCGGTCTCCCGCTTTTTCGAGGCAAGGCTGTTGCCGGGGCAGAGCTTGTCGAGCGGGGCCCTGGAGGTATGCGCCCTGCCCTTCTTCGACCAGGACGGCTATGACCGGCTGCTTTGGTCCTGCGACCTCAACTTCGTGCGCGGCGAGGATTCCTTCGTGCGCGGCCAATGGGCCGCCCGACCCTTCGTCTGGAACATCTACGCCCAGGAGGCCGAGGCCCACTGGCCCAAACTCCAGGC
>JACAEC010000168.1 GCA_013389055.1 Hydrogenophilaceae bacterium | reverse complement strand
GAGAGCGAGGACAGATTTTCACGATTTTGAGGCGGATAGTGGACCTATCCAACGAAAAAGCGTGGAAATATGGACCGCTATCCCACCGGCGCAGTAGATCAGTCTCAAGTCCGACAGGCTCCTAGGCCTTACGCCCGCGCCTTGCGTTCCCGTTCGACCTTCAAGATATAGCGTTGAATGGCCGTCTCGGCAGGGGGCGGCAGCTTGATGAATTGGCAGCCGGCACGCAGGGTGATCAGGCCGTTCTTCATGGTTTCCTTGTAAGTGCTGCACACCTTCAGGCTGAGGGTTACTTCGGGCGCATCGGGCAGGGCCAGACGGCAGCCATTGTGAGTCTCCCCGACAACCAAGCGCAGCCCGCCGGGCGGGTAGAGCACCCCGACGCCGCCCACGCTGATATCGGTGACCACCACCTTCAGTGTCCCGCTGGGCAGGCTGAACCAGCATTTGACCGGATCGGTCAGCGGCGTTGCCATGCGGTAGTATTCGCGTCGCTGCACACGCAGCAGTGCGGGCGGCACCTTGGTTTTGAGCACGATTTCGCCGTTGTACTTGGCCCGCTCGAATTGGCCGGTCGCGAACTGAATCCGCACCTGACTCAGCTTGGCCGTAATGGTCGACTTTTCGCTGGCAAGCAGGGCCTCGTTCAACCGCTCGTCCGGTCCGCGGTCGAAATAGATGAACCCCGTGCTCGGGTTGATGCCGATCAGGGTGGTCAGCAAAAAATCCTGGCCATTGTCGCTATGGATGGTGATGATGGTCTTGTCTGCCACCATCTTGCGCAGGATGCGTTCGATCTCTGCGGCATCGCGGACCGTAAAACGGCTCAGGTCTTCGTTCGAGTCGTAATCGAATTGCATGTTCTACCGGTAGCTCCAGCCCACCTGGGCCCTATTTTTCCCGCGCGTGGCGGTCGCGTTCGATCTTGAAGATATATCGCTGCAACTCGCGCTCGATGATCGAGGGCAAGTCGATGAATTCACAACCTATCCGCCAAGCCTGCTCACCGTTGCGCAGGATCCGCTCAACCTGATTGCGCACCTTGAGGCTGACGAGAAACTCGCCGACCGCGGGGATCAGCAGACGACAACCATGAATGACCTGGCCCAGGGCAATGTCGGCCTCGCCCGGCTTGTAGGTCAAACCGATGCCGCCAACGCTGACGTCAACCACGATCCCCTCCAGCACCTTGTGGTCGGACAAGGGCATGCGGCATTTCGCCGGATTGGCATCCGGCGCCTCGACCCGATAAAAGTCACGCCGCTGAAAACGCAGCAAGGCGGCGGGGAACGGCAACAGATAGGCGGAGCGCCCCCCGATCTCCACGCGCTTAGCCGATCCTGCGGCGAACTGGATCTGGACGCTCTCATGGCGCGCCGAGAAGGCGGCACCATCCTTCGCCACCATATCGCTGTCCATTTGGAGGTCTACCGGACATTCAAGGTGAAACTGCCGGGCAGGGCCGTCGACGGCCAGAATCGTGGTGATGAAACTGCTCTCGCTGGTTTTGCCGGCCCCGGCGAGCAAGACCTTGCGCTCCATCATCCCACGCAATATCCGCTCGATCTCGAGCGGATTATCGACCACGTAGCGACTCAGGTCCCCCCCGGGCGGCGATCGGTAGTTGTGGATGTCCATGCCAAACGGTATCACCAAGGCAAACGATAACTCGAAGGATAATGCAGAAACTGCTTTTTTACTCAGTCCTGCTCCTGCAACAACCGGGTCAATTGCTCGGCGTTCATCCGCCTGACCCCATCGGCCCGGCCACGACTGTTCGCGTGCTGACTGTTCAAGGGCAGCACGGTGACCATGATATCGGCCGGGTCCGAGTAAATCAGATAGCCGTAGCGGCCATGGCGATCCGCCACCTTGAACGAGGCCCCCTCGTTGATCAGGAACTGTTCGAATTCCTTGCTGGCGTCGGCATACAGTTCGATCTCGATATGGGTATGGTCGGAAGCCGTGCCGCTCAGGACCGCCCCGGTCAGCATCGGACTGAATTGGCCGAAGGCCTCCAGGACCGCCAAGGCCTGCTCTCTTTGGGCGCGCAGCGTTTCGGCGTGTTCGTCCGGGCTATACAAGGCGTGATAACTGCGCAGGGCCTCGTCGATCTCTTCATTGCCGGGCAGGGCATGGGTGTCGGTCACCCCCAATTGCCTGGCCGCCTTGCGCTTGGCGAAGGCATAGTCGCGGATGCCGTGTTCGGCCATCAGTTGCGCGGCGACCTGCGCAATGCGCAGGCGCAGGTGGCTATTGCGGGAAGAAGCGGATTTGGCTGGCATGGTTCAGGAATCGAATGGCTTGCCCCAGGCGGAGACTCGCTCAGGCCCCGCTTGCCCCGGCGCAAACTCTTGCAGGAAGTACTCGACCACCCCCGCCTCGTCGCGCGCCCCGGTCTTGGGGTCGACCTTTAGGGGGACCACGCCCTCCGGCATGGCATAGCCCGAATCCGGCTGGCCGCGCAAGGCCTCCGCCATATAGTGCATCCACATCGGCAAGGCGGCGACCGAACCGGTCTCACCCCGGCCCAAAGGCCGCGGCTGATCGTAGCCGATCCAGGCCACCGCCACGCGGCTGGGATTGAAGCCGGAGAACCAGGCATCCCGATAGTCGTTGGTCGTGCCGGTCTTGCCCGCCAGGTCGGAGCGCCCCAGGCTCAGCGCGGCGGTCGCCGTCCCCCGGCGCACCACATCCTGCATCAGCGTGGTCATGATGAAGGCATTGCGCGGGTCGATCGCAAAAGGCGTCTCGCCAGCCTTCACCCCTTGGTAGTCCTCCAGCACCCGGCCGTCCTTGTCGGTCACCCGGCGCAGGAAATAGGGCCGCACCGCATGGCCGCCATTGGCGAAAACCGCATAGGCGGAAACCATTTGCAGGGGAGTCACCTCGCTCGCACCCAAGGCCATGGTGAGGTAGGGCGGCAGGCGTTCCGGGTCGAAGCCAAATTTCGCGGCATGCTCACGGGCGAACTCGATGCCCGCCGCCTGCAGAACCCGGATCGAGACCAGGTTTTTCGATTTATACAGGGCGGTGCGCAGGGTGATGGGGCCATCCATGGTGCCGTCGTAGTTCTTCGGGTCCCATTGCTCGCCCCCGGTGAGCGCGGGGTCTACGGTGATGGGAGCGTCATCGAAGATGGTGGCCGGCGTCACCCCCTTCTCCAAGGCCGCCGAATAGACGAAGGGCTTGAAGCCGGAACCCGGCTGACGCCAGGCCTGGACCACGTGGTTGTACTGGTTGTGGGCGAAATTGAAGCCGCCGACCAAGGCCCGGATTGCCCCGTCTTCCGGCGACAACGCGACCAGAGCCGCCTCGGCCTGCGGCAGATAGGTCAATTGCCAGGGCTGTTTGGCTGCCAGGCGCACTACCCGAATGATCGAGCCCGGGCCCAAGCGCTTGGCTTTGGCCGTCTGCGCCGAAAGATAGGCTTGGGCAAACTTGATCTCGCTCGGCCCCAGCTCGATATCATCGCCACTACGCAGCCGGGCTCGCATCTTGTCTTTCTCCACTGCGGTCACAACGGCCGGCAGCAGACCGTTCGCCTCCGGCCGGTCGGACAGCGCATCGAAGATGGCCTTGTCCTGCGCCTCGGTTCCCTTCGGCAATTTGACTTGCCCTTCGGGCCCGGCATAACCGCGCCGACGATTGAAGTCGACCAGACCGAGCCGGACCGCTTCGACCGCGGCACGTTGTTCCCTGGCCCGCAAGGTCGTGTAGACCTTCATGCCGCTGATATAGATCTGGTCGCCATAGCGGCGATGCATGTATTGGCGGACCATCTCGGCCAAGTGGTCGGAGACCGCTTCGAAGCTCTGCGGGGAATAGCGCACCCCAAGCCTTTCCTCCTTGGCCGCGATCATTTCTTCTTCGGTGATGAAGCCCAACTGTTCCATGCGGCCCAAGACATAGAGTTGCCGAGCCCTGGCCCGAGCCGGGTTGACCACCGGATTGTAGGCCGAGGGGGCTTTGGGCAAGCCCGCCAGCATGGCCGCCTCGGCGACGGTGATCTTCGAAATCGGCTTGCCGAAATAAATCTGGGAGGCGGCCGCGAAGCCATAGGCCCGTTGCCCCAGATAGATATGGTTCAAATAAAGTTCGAGGATTTCGTCCTTGGACAGCTGGTGCTCGATCTTGATCGCCAGCAGGGCCTCGTTGATCTTGCGCCGGAAGGTGCGCTCCGAACTCAGGAAGAAATTGCGGGCGACCTGCATGGTGATGGTGGAGGCACCCTCCCGCACCTCGCCCGAGATCAGGTTGGTGACCGCGGCACGCAAGATGCCGAGGGTATCGATGCCGCCATGGCTGTAGAACCGCTCGTCCTCGGCCGCCAACACGGCCTGGCGCAGCGCTTGCGGCACGTTATCGATCCGCACCATGGCACGGCGCTCTTCGCCGAACTCGCCGATCAGCGTGCCATCCTCGGTATAGATGCGCAGCGGCATCTTCGGCCGATAATCGGTCAATGTCTCCAGACCCGGCAAGGTGGGGTAGATCAGCGCCACGGTCAGGACCACCAGGGCGGCAAGCCCGGCAAGTGCACCCACCAAGCCCGCCAGCAGGATTTTCCACGAGGGTTTAATCTTCTGTTGCATCCGTGCACCGCTGGCCATTCAGTTGCAGGGGGCAACTGGTGCGGGGCTAGAAAAATCATCGTATCGAGTATATGTTGTTGCTTGTATTTAAGGTGGATTGTTAAGAATCCATTTCATGAGATTGAAAAGCGAAAGGACAGTCATTGCGATTCGCTTGGCTTAGCGGAGGGGAGCGGCCCCTGATCGGGGTCGATATTAGCTCATCGGCCGTAAAAATGCTTGAACTGGCCGCAACAGGCAAAGACGCTCACCGTGTCGAACGCTATGCCATCGCGCCACTCCCCAAAGACGCCATCGCCGACGGCAAGATCAACAAACCCGAGGCGGTCGAAGCCGCCATGAGCCAAGCTTGGCGCTCGCTCGACAGCCGGACCAAAACCATCGCATTGGCAGTGCCTGTCTCGGCCGTGATCTCAAAAAAAGTGCTCGTCCCGATCCAGGCAAGCGACAACGAGGTCGAAGCCCAGATTACCGCCGAGGCCAACCAGATGGCCTCCTTCCCGGTTGACGAGGTCAGCCTCGACTACCAGATCCTGGGACCCTCGCCCAAGAGCCCCAGCGACAACGAAGCCTTGGTCGTGATCACCCGCCGGGACCGGGTCGACGAACGCGTCGCCATCGCCGAGGCGGTCGGCCTGCAAACCGTCATCATGGATGTCGACAATTTTTCCACCCTCGGCGCCTATACCAAAATGGCCTACCAGTTGCTGGGCAACGGCAAGAAGCAGACCGTCGCCATCGTCGACATGGGCGCCAATTTCACCCATATCAACATCCTGCACAGCAACCAGTTGGTCTTTCAGCGCACCCATGCCTTCGGCGGCCAGATTCTGACGCAGGACATCGCCCGCCGTTTCGACGTCTCCCTGGAAGAGGCGGAAGACGCCAAGCGCAAGGGGCAGCTGCCCGACCGCTACAAGACCG
Organism: Hydrogenophilaceae bacterium; assembly: GCA_013389055.1. Lineage (GTDB taxonomy): Bacteria > Pseudomonadota > Gammaproteobacteria > Burkholderiales > Thiobacillaceae > Sulfuritortus. Next base: position 4,518 of record JACAEC010000168.1, on the reverse strand, counting down.
AGGTCCTGCCCGCCTTTCTGGAGACTGCGTCCCAGGAGGTCATGCGTTCCCTGCAGATGTGTTATGCCTCGACCGCCTATCAAAGCGTCGACCACGTCCTGCTCTGCGGCGGCTGCGCCCTGCTGCCGGGTCTGGACGCCGCCATCCGCAACACGACCCAGGCCAACGTGATCATTGCCAATCCCTTTGCCAAGATGGCCCTGTCCGGCAAGGTCAATGCCCAGCGCTTGGGCAATGACGCCCCGATGATGATCGTGGCCTGCGGCCTGGCCTTGCGGAGGTTCGACTCGGTATGACCACCATCCGCATCAATCTGCTGCCGCACAGGCAGCTCAAGCGCGAACGTCAGGCCAAGCAATTCAACATCCTGGCCGGCGGGGTCGTCGCCTTGGCGGTCGCTGCGGTATTGGCCGCGCACATGCTCATCACCGGCGCGCAAGACCAACAGACGCAGCGCAACGAATTCCTGCGCCAGGAAATCAGCCAGCTCGAGCAAAAGCTGAAAGAGATCAAGACGCTCAAGGAAAAAACCCAGGCCCTGCTCGCACGCAAACAGGCGGTCGAATCCCTGCAGGCCAACCGCGCCGTTCCGGTCCACATCATGGATGAGCTGGCCCGTCGCCTGCCCGAAGGGGTCCACTTGCGCACCTTCAAACTGACCGACAAGACCCTGTCGATCCAGGGCTACGCGCAATCCAGCGCCTTGGTCTCCAGCTACATGCGCAACCTCGAGGATTCCGACTGGTTCGAGAACCCCGTCCTGATCGAGGTCCGCGCGGCGACCGTCAATAACGTCCGCAGCAACGACTTTTCGCTGACGCTCACGATCAGCGACCCGAATGCGAAACCCGGCAAAGGCGCCCCCTGAACATGGCACTCTCCGACCTCAACAACCTCGACCTCAAGGACCTGAACCTCAAGGACCTCGCCAACGCGCCGGCAGCGGCCAAGGGGATTGTCATGGGCCTGATCTTCGTGGCCGTGGTCGGCGCCGGCTATTACTTCGACCTGTCGGACCAGCTCAATGTCCTCACCACCCTGAAGCAGGAAGAGGAGACCTTGCGGAAGACCTACAGCGAGAAGGTCGGCGAGGCCCACAACCTGGAGGCCTATCGCCAACAACTGAAAGAGACCGAGCAGGCCCTGGCCACGATGATCAAGCAGTTGCCCAGCAAGGCCGAGGTCGACGCCCTGCTGACCGACATCAACCAGGCCGGCCTCGGCCGCGGCCTGAGTTTCGAGCTGTTCCGGCCCGGCCAAACCGCCTTCGCCGACTTCTACGCGACTTTGCCGGTCGCCATCAAGGTCAACGGCAATTACCATGAAATCGCCAGCTTCATCAGCGATGTCGCCGCCCTGCCGCGCATCGTCACCGTGCATGACGTCAACATCCTCCCCGGCGCGAAACCACCCATGTTGAACATGGAAGCCACCTTGAGGACCTACCGTTATCTGGACGAGGCGGAGAGTGCCGCCAGCAAACAGGGGGCCAAGAAATGAGAGGCGCCCTGACGCTCCTGCTCCTTGGGCTGCTGTCCGGCTGCGGCAGCCAGGATGGCTTCGACGATCTGCGCCAGTTCATGGACGAGGCCGGCAAGAAAAATGCCCCCAAGGTCAAACCCTTGCCACCGCCCAGGCCGCACGACACCTTCGTCTACCAGGCCGACCAGGTGCCCGATCCTTTCAGCCCGCGCTCCCTGAAGGGCGGCCAGGCCGCAGCCGGCGAGGCCGACGCCGGCCGCCCCCGCAGCAGCCTGGAAGAGTTCCCGCTGGAGGGCTTGCGGATCACCGGCGTCATCGAGCGCAACGGGGCCTTCCAGGCCCTGGTGGTCAGTCCGGACAACCGCCTGTTCGCTGCCAAGGTCGGCGACCGCATCGGCCAGAATGGCGGCGTCATCACCGCCATTTCCTACAAGGGCATGAAGGTGAAGGAGCGCATCATGTCCGCGGCAGGCAAATGGACCGAGGTCACGACCGAACTGGCCAAGCCGGAAGAGACGACAATCCGTGAACTCAAGCCCGCCGGCAAGTGAGCGAAACCCAATGACACATCGACCGAGTGCGACACATATGCCCAGAGGCGTATCCAGCAACGAAGAGAGGCACACCATGAACAACAGCATGCGGAACAAACGGATTGGATGGCTGACCGCCTGCCTAATGTGGCTAGCCGTACCGGCCTGGGCCGGGCCCGGCAACACCCTGGAGAGCGTCAAGATCAGCGCCGGCCAGGACGACAGCCAAGTGCTCAAGGTCGTCTTCAAGGACAGCCTCACCGCCACGCCGGCCGCCTTCACCACCAGCAACCCCAACCGGCTGATCATCGACCTGCCTGACACGGCCAACGCCCTCGGCCGCTATAGCGAGGCCGTCGACAAGGGCAATGTCCAGAGCGTGCAAGTGCTGCAATCGGGCGAGCGCACCCGCCTGGTGGTCAACCTCAAGTCGCCCGCCGAATACGAGCTCAAGACCGACCGCAACTATCTGCTGATCGCCCTGCGCAGCGGCGCAAGTGCCGACCCCGCCACCCGCTTTGCCGCCACCAGCCCGGCCCCCAGCCACAGCGTGCGCGACATCGACTTCCGCCGCGGCAAGGCCGGCGAAGGCAAGCTCACCGTCACCCTGTCCAGCCCGGGCATCGGCATCGACATCAAGCAGCAGGGCCGAGCCATCCAGGTCGACTTCCTCAACACCGAACTGCCTGCCTCGCTCAAACGCCGGCTCGACGTCACCGACTTCGCCACCGCCGTGCAGACCATCGAGGCCTATCCCATGGACAACCGCACCCGCCTGGTGCTGACGCCCTCGACCAAGGTCAGCCATTCCGCCTACCAGACCGGCAACCAGTTCGTCATCGAGGTCAGCCAGCAGCAGACCGACTTCTCCGGCAGCGGCAAGGCCGGCCAATACACCGGCGAGCGCATCTCGCTCGATTTCCAGAATGTCGAGATCAAAGACCTGCTCAAAGTCATCGCCGACTTCACCGGCCAGAACATCGTCACCAGCGACCGGGTCACCGGCACCACCTCCTTGCGCCTGAAAGAGGTGCCCTGGGACCAGGCCCTGGACATCATCCTCGCCACCCGCGGCCTGAGCCGCAAGGTCATCAGCAACAACGTGCTCTGGGTAGCGCCCTCGGACGAGATCGCCCAACTGGAGAAACGCGACCTCGAGGCCAAGCAGCAGATCTACGACCTGGAAGAGTTGCAGTCCGATGTCATCCGCCTCAACTACCTGCGCGCCGACGAGGCCCAGGCCATCCTCAATGGCCAGTCGCTCGGAGCCGCGGCAGGCGGGCAGGCGGTCAGTTGCGGTGCTGGCGCTGCTGGAGTGGGTGGTACCACTGCTGCTGCCGCAGCACCCGCAGCTGCTGGCACCGGCCAGCGTATCCTGTCCAAGCGCGGCACTACCTCCTTCGATCTCAAGACCAATTCCCTGTTCATTCAGGACGTTCCAAGCAAGCTCAAGGAGGCGCGCGACCTGTTGGCCAAGGTCGATATCCCGGCCAAGCAAATCTTAATCGAAGGACGTGTTGTAGTTGCCGAAGATGCTTTTAGTCGCGCCCTCGGCGCAAAACTAGGGGTACAGACCGCCGGTAACATCGGCGCCACCCAATTCGGCCTGGCCAATACTTCCAGCGCCGGACAGTCACTCATCGGCGGGACCGTCCCCTCTGGCACATTTACCAATAACATTGACCTACCAGCCGCTGGCATTACCGGTGTCACCACGAACGCTGGAATCGGCATCAGCCTGCTCAATGCCGGCAGCAACCTGATCCTCAATTTGGAACTGCAAGCGATGGAACAGGATAAGCGCGGCAAGGTCATCTCCAGCCCGCGGGTAATCACACAGAACCAGAAGCCGGCTGTGATCATGCAAGGCCAGCAAATCCCATACACACAAACGACCACCACAACTACCACGACAGTATTTCAAAACGCCGTGCTCTGCCTGCTAGTCAACCCGCAGATTCTGAACAATGACGACATCATTCTCGATGTCGAGATCACCAAAGATGCCCCGGGAGCAGGTACTGGAAACTCTCTACAAATCGACACCCAGCGAGTAAAGACGCAGATTCGCGTTCGGAATGGCGAAACTGCCATCCTGGGCGGCATCTTCGAGCAGACCCTGCGCGACGATACCAACAAGGTGCCCCTGCTCGGGGACATCCCGGTGGTGGGTCACCTGTTTAAAAACAATAGCAAGATAGACAATAAAAAAGAATTGATGATCTTCATCACCCCGCGGGTCTTGCCGGAGGGCCTGGCCGGTATCCAGTAGTAACAAAGCGGTTCAACACAATGCGGCGCCCTCGGGCGCCGTATTTGTTTTATGGGGTCAGAGCAGAATCAAACGACGGGCCAGATACAAAAGGCCCAGGATGAGGAACAGTGCCAGCGCCAGTTTGGCCGTCAGCCCGGCATAGCGCAGCCAACGACGGTCGCGGCTGACGGCATAGCCCAGCAACAGGGCCACCAGCAGGATGCCGAAGCCGATCAGGAACAGCCGCAG
>JACAEC010000155.1 GCA_013389055.1 Hydrogenophilaceae bacterium | reverse complement strand
TAGCAAGCCAGAGGTGAGGAACAGGATCGTACGCATGCGAGTGATTCTCCTAATTGAAGTTACACAAGCCGGCGCCTAACGTAGAGGTGACCGGCGCTGCGCGGCTTTATCGCGCAGCGTCCAGCGACTGAAAGGAGCGGGGTCGACCGCCGGGTTAGGCATGGTGACTAATTTAGATAGACGGGTAACAAGGTAAGGAAGAACAACGCTGCTATTAGCTTAGGGCATTTGTCTATTGCCAACCATAGCGTGAAATACGCAATGCCCAGAAGACGGAAAGGCCCGCGAACAAGGCCGCGAAGGCTCGTGTCACCGAGATTGCTTATTAGCTGTTGCTGGGTATCCCTAACTTCTTCTGAGGTTGTTGGTTTGGCCACGATATCAAAGCTAAAGCCAAACTTCATTGGCAAGTAGAAAAATAAGGCCAAGAACAGTATTGGTCGTAGAAACTCACTCGCGGTGTACAGCAAATCGACCATGCCAAATGCCTAACGTAATGTAGACACCAAATGTCCAGATAAAAGTTTTATTGGACGTGGCAGATAATCTCGGGGCACTTTGTAACCTCCTGATTCTTATACTATGGTGTGTCTTATATTCTGCCCATGAGCCAAGACATGTCAATTCGAGAACCGTCTTCGCCTTCTCCGCCCAAGTTGCTGGACCAAGTGCGCGATCGCCTGCGTTTAAAGCATTACAGCAAGCGCACCGAGGCGGCCTATGTGCATTGGATAAAACGATACATCTTTTTTCACGATAAGCGCCACCCCCTGGAGTTGGGCAAGGCCGAGGTTGAAGCTTTTCTGACATCGCTGGCGGTGGAGCGCAATGTCAGCGCGTCCACCCAGTCGCAGGCCTTGTCGGCCATTCTGTTTCTATATAAAGAGGTGTTGGGCCAGCCCTTGCCCTGGCTCGACGAGGTGACGCGGGCGAAGAAGCCGGCGCGCCTGCCCACGGTGCTGTCTCGGGATGAGGTGGGGCGGCTTTTGAAATATCTGGATGATCCCCTGATGGATTTGGTGGTGCGGCTGCTCTATGGCACGGGCATGCGTTTGTTGGAGTGCCTGCGCCTGCGGGTGAAGGATGTGGACTTTGCCCGGCACGAGATCGTGGTGCGCGAGGGCAAGGGCGCCAAGGATCGGGTGACCATGTTGCCGGCCAGCTTGGCCGAGCGGCTCAAGGCGCATCTGGTTCAGGTGAAGGCGCAGCATGGGGCCGACCTGGCGGCGGGCAAGGGTGAGGTCTGGCTGCCCGATGCGCTGGGGGCCAAATACCCCAATGCCGGCAAGACCTGGGCCTGGCAGTATGTCTTTCCCGCTGCGGGGTTTTCGACCGACTCGCGCTCGGGCGCGGTGCGCCGCCATCACATCGACGAAAAGCGGGTTCAGCGCGCGGTGCGCCGAGCCGCCGAGCGGGCCGAGCTGGCCAAGCCCGTCAGCCCGCACACCTTGCGCCACTCCTTTGCCACGCATTTGCTGGAGGGCGGCTACGATATCCGCACCGTGCAGGAGTTGCTCGGCCATTCGGATGTTTCCACGACCATGATTTACACTCATGTCCTGAATAAGGGCGGCCGAGGCGTGGTCAGCCCGCTTGATCGTTAGGATTCTTTATGCGCTTCGCAATTTACCGCTACGACCCCGAATCCAACGCCGCGCCGCGCATGCAGCACTATGAGCTGGATGCCGGCTTCAAGGGCCAGATGGTGCTCGACGCCTTGCTGGCGCTGAAGGAGCAGGACGACAGCCTGGGCTTTCGCCGTTCCTGCCGCGAGGGGGTGTGCGGCTCGGACGGGGTGAACGTCAACGGTACCAACGTGCTGGCCTGCATCACGCCCTTGGCGGGGCTGAAGCAGCCGATCGAGATTCGGCCGCTGCCGCGGCTGCCGGTGGTGCGCGACCTGATCGTGGACATGGATGAGTTCTTCCGCCATTACCGGGCGGTGAAGCCCTATCTGATCAACCTGGAGCCGGAGCCGGAGAACGAGCGCCTGCAAAGCCCGGCCGAGCGGGCCGAACTGGACGGCCTGTACGAGTGCATCCTGTGCGGCTGCTGCACCACGGCCTGCCCCTCGTTCTGGTGGAACCCGGACAAGTTTCTCGGCCCGGCCGCCTTGCTGCAGGCCTACCGCTTTGTCGCCGATTCGCGCGACCAGGCCACGGCCGAGCGGCTGGATTTTCTGGAAGACCCGTATCGCCTGTTCCGCTGCCACGGCATCATGAATTGCGTGGAAGTTTGCCCGAAAGGCTTGAACCCCACGGCCGCGGCCGGCAAAATCAAGACCTTGCTGGTGAAACGCGCGCTTTGACCGCCGAGCTGAACCGGCTGCGCTGGCGCTGCCGGCGCGGCATGTTGGAGCTGGACGCCTGGCTGGGCGCCTTTCTGGACACTGCGTTCGGCGATCTCGACCGGGACGAGCAGGCCGAATTCGGCCGTTTGCTCGAGCAGGAAGACATGGACCTGTATGCCTGGCTGTCGGGTCAATTGCCGCCACCGGCCGAATTTCGGTCCGTGATTGAAATGATTAGAAAAGTGACGTCGAGATGAGCAAACGCACCGCCACCATCAGTTTCGGCGACAAGGACAAGACCATCGAGCTGCCCGTGCTCGAGGGCACCATGGGGCCTGCCGTCATCGACAGCCGCGGCCTGGGCCAGCACGGCGTGTTCAGCTATGACCCCGGCTTCCTCTCGACCGCGAGCTGCGCCTCCAGCATCACCTACATCGACGGCGACAAGGGCCTGCTCTATTACCGCGGCTATCCCATCGAGCAACTGGCCGAGCATTCCGATTTTCTGGAGGTGGCCTATCTGCTGATCTACGGCGAGCTGCCGACGGCCGAGCAGAAGGCCAGGTTCGTCGGCACGGTGCAGCAACACACCTTGCTGCACGACCTGATGTCCAACTTCTATCGGGGCTTTCGGCGCGACGCCCACCCGATGGCGGTGATGGTCGGCGTGGTCGGCGCCATGTCGGCCTTCTACCGCGACTCGTCGGACGCCTTCGACCCGGCCCAGCGCGACATAGCGGCCTACCGGCTGCTGGCCAAGGTGCCGACCATCGCGGCCTGGAGCTACAAGTACAACATCGGCCAGCCCTTCATGTATCCGCTCAACCGCTTCAGCTATGCGGAGAACTTCCTCTACATGATGTTCGCCACGCCCTGCGAGGAATACCAGCCCAACCCGGTGCTGGCGCGTGCCCTGGAGCGCATCTTCATCCTGCATGCCGACCACGAGCAGAACGCCTCGTCGTCCACGGTGCGGGTGGCCGGGTCAAGCGGCGCCAATCCCTTCGCCTGCATCGCGGCCGGCATCGCCTCGCTCTGGGGGCCGCTGCACGGCGGCGCCAACGAGGCGACGCTCACGATGCTGGAAGAGATCGGCGATGTCTCCCGCATCGGCGAATACATCAATCGGGCCAAGGACAATACCGATACCTTCCGCCTGATGGGCTTCGGCCACCGGGTGTACAAGAACATGGACCCGCGCGCGGCGATCATGCGCGAGACCTGCCACGAGGTGCTGAACGAGCTGGGCCTGCACGACGACCCGCTGTTCAAGCTGGCGCTGAAATTGGAGAAGATCGCGCTGGAGGACGAATACTTCGTCAAGAAGAAGCTCTATCCCAACGTCGATTTCTATTCCGGCATCGTCATGCGCGCCATGGGCATTCCCAACTCCATGTTCACCGCCATCTTCGCCCTGGCTCGCACCGCCGGCTGGACCGCCCAGTGGATGGAGATGGTCTCCGGCAAAGAGCACAAGATCGCCCGGCCCCGGCAGCTCTATGTCGGCCCGGAGCGGCGCGACTACCTGCCGGTCGATAAGCGGGGCGGATGAGCGACGCCGCTTATTACGCCGGCAGCGCCGAATACCTGGCGGCGCTGGAGGCGCGTGAGCAGGCGCCGCCGCCCGCCGCAGCCAAAGCCGCCGGACCGGCGGTCACCGACTGGGCCCTGCTGCAATGCAACACCGGCCAGGTCGGCGTGCTGCAACTCATCAACGCCTTCCGCTTCCACGGCTTTCGCGGCGCCGACCTCGACCCGCTCAAGCGCCTCGGCCAGGAGCCGGTGCCGGAACTGGACCCGGCCAACTACGGCCTGACCCCGGCCGCCCTCGATCTCGAATTCGACACCGGCTCGCTGGCCGGGCCGCCGCGCGACACCTTGCGCGGCATCCTGGCCCGGCTGCGCCAGGCCTATTGCGGCACCCTGTCGGCCGAGTACATGCACATCCGCGATACCCCGCAAAAGCGCTGGTTGCAGGCCCGCTTGGAGGCGTCGGAGGAACTGGAGCGGGAGTTTTCAGCCGAGCGCCGGCGCTGGCTGCTCAAGCAGCTCACCCTGGCCGAGACCCTGGAGAAGTTGATCCACACCCGCTTCGTCGGGCAGAAGCGTTTTTCCCTGGAAGGCGGCGAGTCGCTGATTCCCTTGCTCAACTTCCTGGCCGAGCGGGCCGCCGGCAGTGGCGTCAAGGAGATCGGCCTGGGCATGGCCCATCGCGGCCGGCTCAACGTGCTGCACAACGTGCTTGGCCGCTCGGCCCTGGCCCTGTTCGAGCAGGAATCCAACCTGGCTTCGGAAGGGGCCTCGACCGGCGACGTGAAATACCACCTGGGCTACGCCCGCGAGGTGGAGACCGCGGCCGGCGTCATCCGCCTGGCCCTGGCCTTCAATCCCTCGCACCTGGAGATCGTCAACCCGGCGGTGCAGGGTTGGGTGCGGGCGCAGCAGCAGAAGCGCGGCGACCGGGACGGCAGCCAGGTGATGCCGGTGCTGATCCACGGCGACGCCGCCTTCGCGGCCCAGGTCGTGGTGATGGAAGGCCTGGCCATGTCGGCCACCCGCGGCTTCACCAGCGGCGGCACCCTGCACATCATCGTCAACAACCAGATCGGCTTCACCACCTCGGACCCGCGCGACACCCGCTCCAGTCTCTATTGCACCGACGTGATGAAGATGGTCGAGGCGCCGGTGCTGCACGTGAACGGCGACGACCCCGAGGCGGTGCTCAAGGCGGTGCACATCGCCCTCGATTACCGCATGGCCTTCCACCACGACATCGCCATCGACCTGATCTGCTACCGCCGCCTGGGCCACAACGAGCAGGACGAGCCCATGGTGACCCAGCCCTTGATGTACCGGAAGATTCGCAATCTGGCCGGCACCCGTGCCCTCTATGCCCAGCGCCTGCAAGACCGGGGGCTGGTGAATGAGGGCGAGGCGGACGCCCTGGTCGAGACCTGCAAAGCGGAGATCGAGGCCCTGCCGGCCTCGCCCGATCGGCCCTATACCCCTTTCGTTGCCGACTGGCGGCCCTATCGCGGCAACGGCTGGCGCGCGCCGGCCGAGACCGCCGTGGCGCCGGCGCGCCTGCGCGAACTGGGCCTGCGCCTGGCCTTCGAGCCGCCGGAGTTCAGCCTGCACCCGCGGGTGATCATGGTCATGGAAAGCCGGCGGCAGATGGCCGAGGGCGGCCTGCCGCTGGATTGGGGCATGGCCGAGGCCCTGGCCTTCGCCAGCCTGCTCACCGAAGGCCATGGCATCCGGCTGACCGGCCAGGATTCCGGCCGCGGCACCTTCTTCCATCGCCACGCCGTGCTGCACGACCAGAACCGCGAGCGTTGGGATGCCGGCGTCTATGTGCCGCTGCAAAACATCGCGCCCGAGCAGGCGCGCTTTTTAGTGGTCGATTCGCTGCTGTCGGAAGAGGCCGTGCTCAGTTTCGAATACGGCTATGCCAGTGCGGCGCCGAACGAACTGGCGATCTGGGAGGCCCAGTTCGGCGATTTCGCCAACGGCGCCCAGGTGGTGATCGACCAGTTCATCGCGGCGGGCGAGGCCAAGTGGGGCCGGCTGAACGGCCTGGTGCTCTATCTGCCGCACGGCTACGAGGGCCAGGGGCCGGAGCATTCCTCCGCCCGCATCGAGCGCTATTTGAAACTCGCCGCCGAAGAGAACATCCAGATCGTGCAGCCCAGCCTGCCGGGGCAACTGTTCCATTTGCTGCGCCGGCAGATCCGCCGGCCCTATCGCAAGCCGCTGATTTGCTTCACGCCGAAGAGCCTGCTGCGGCATCCCGATTCCGCCTCCGCGCTGGCCGATCTCGCCAGCGGCGGTTTCCGGCCGGTGCTCGGCGAGGCCGATGCCGGCATCGATCCGGCCAAGGTGAGTCGCCTGGTCTTCTGCAGCGGCCGGCTCTATTTCGATCTGGCGAACGCCCGCAAGGCACGCGGCCTCGATCAGGTCGCCCTGCTGCGCGTCGAGCAGTTCTATCCGCTGCCGGATGCGGAGCTTCAGGCGGAACTGGCGCGTTACCCCAACGCAGCGGAAATCGTCTGGGCCCAGGACGAGCCGCGCAACCAGGGGGCCTGGCGCTTCATGGCCCATCACCTGAAACGGTTGAGCGGCAAGACCATCCACTACGCCGGCCGGCCGGAATCGGCCTCGCCGGCCACCGGCTATCACAGTGTGCACAAGAAGCAGTTGGAAGACTTGTTGTCCGCGGCGCTGGGTCACGGCTGAAGCAGTCAGGTGCGGCGGGCTGGCTGTTCCGGTAAATTGGCGACATGAAACCCCCACGGAAATCTGCCGGTCCCGTTGTCATCGTTCGTCCCCGGATTCAACTCGGCGAGGCGGCCGCCATCGGCCCTGGCAAGATCGAACTGTTGCGCGCCATCGGCGAGCTTCAGTCGATCAGCGCAGCCGCCAAGTCGCTGGGGCTCACCTACAAGCGTGCTTGGCTACTGGTGGACACCCTCAATCAAGGCCTCGGGCGCCCAGTGGTCGAAACAGCCAAGGGCGGAAAGGGTGGCGGCGGGGCTTGCCTGACGGACCTTGGCGTTCAGCTGGTGCAGCGCTATGACGCACTCGAGGCCCGCATCAATAAAGCTGCCGGCAAGGAACTCATGGCGTTGGAGAGCCTGATCGGGTAATCGAATCGCGATAGGACATTATTGTCATAACGTGCTCCACGTTATAGCATTCGAAAAATAGCGTGCATTTCGCATGATCTGTGGAGACGCCGATGAAACTGCTCCATGCAAGAACTCGCTTGGCATACCTTGTGGCTGGCTTGCTAAGCACCTTTACCGCTCATGCAGAGGACGTCAGCGTTGCCGTCGCCGCCAACTTCACGGCGCCGATGAAGGCCATCGCGGCGGAATTCGCCAAGGACACCGGCCACCAGGCCCAGCTTTCCTTCGGTTCCTCCGGCAAGTTCTATGCCCAGATCAAGAACGGCGCGCCTTTCCAGGTGTTCCTGTCGGCCGATGACGAGACGCCGGCCAAGCTGGAGCAGGAAGGGGCGACGGTCCCGGGCTCGCGTTTTACCTACGCCGTCGGCACCCTGGTGCTGTGGTCGCGCGATCCGAATCTTGTCGATGCCAAGGGCGAAATCTTGCGGCGGGGCGGCTTCAACAAGGTGGCCATTGCCAATCCGAAGCTGGCACCTTACGGCAAGGCTGCCATCGAAGTGCTGACCGGCATGGGCGTGCTCGATGCCGTCAGCAGTAAATTCGTCCAGGGCGAGAACATCGCCCAGACCCACCAGTTCGTCACCAGCGGCAATGCCGGGCTCGGCTTCATCGCGCTGTCGCAAGTCACTAAGGACGGCCATCTGACAGGGGGATCGGGCTGGATCATCCCGGACTCCATGCACTCGCCGATCCGACAGGACGCGGTATTGCTGTCGTCCGGCAAGGACAGCCCGGCTGCCCAAGCCTTGCTGAAATACCTGAAAGGCGACAAGGCGCGGGCGATCATCAAGTCCTACGGCTATCGTTTCTGACGGACATGGGATTCTCGGCTGCGGACTTCGCTGCAATCTGGCTGACGCTGCGCTTGGCCGGCGTTACCACGGTACTGCTGCTCATCATCGGCACACCCATCGCCCGGTGGCTGGCGAACACGCGCTCATGGTGGAAGGCGCCGGTCAGTGCCGTGGTGGCCATGCCCCTGGTGCTGCCGCCGACGGTGCTGGGCTTCTATCTGCTGCTGGCGATGGGGCCGCACGGTCCGATCGGCCAGTTGACCCAGAGCCTGGGCCTGGGGACGCTGCCGTTCACTTTCTGGGGGCTGGTCGTGGGATCGGTGATCTATTCCATGCCCTTCGTGGTGCAGCCGATCCAGAATGCCATCGAATCGGTCGGGGCGCGCCCGCTGGAAGTGGCGGCCACCTTGCGTGCCGGCCCGTGGGATAGGTTCTGGACGGTCGTGGTGCCTCTGGCACGGCCAGGATTCATCACCGCGGCCATTCTCGGCTTCGCCCACACCGTTGGCGAATTCGGCCTGGTGCTGATGATCGGCGGCAATATTCCCGAGGTCACCCGCGTCGTGTCGGTGCAGATCTATGACCACGTCGAGGCGCTGGAGTACCTCGAGGCTCACTGGCTGGCCGGCTCGATGGTGCTGTTCTCGTTCCTGACCCTGCTTGCGCTCTACATCCTCAACCCGACATGGCGGGGCCAGAGATGAGCCAGCCAGAAGGCATCCGTGCCCGTTTCCAGCTGGATTACGCCGGCTTTGCCCTCGATGTCGACCTCGCTCTGCCGGGGCGCGGCATCACCGCCATCTTCGGCCCTTCGGGCTCGGGCAAGACCACGCTGCTGCGCTGCATCGCCGGCCTGCAACGGGTAGCCACAGGCCGGCTGATGGTGAACGGCGACACCTGGCAGGATGAAACGCATTTTTTGGCTCCGCACCGGCGCCCCCTCGGCTACGTATTCCAGGAAGCGAGCCTGTTCCCCCATCTGACAGTGCGGGGCAACCTGGATTACGGCATGAACCGGGTTCCGGCAGGGGCACGCAAGGTGTCGCTGGATCAGGCGCTCGAGCTGTTGGGCATCGCCGATTTGCTGGAGCGCAAGCCGGAAGGCCTTTCCGGCGGCGAGCGCCAGCGGGTGGCCATTGCCCGCGCCTTGCTGACCAGCCCGCGCCTGCTCCTGATGGATGAACCGCTGGCGGCGCTGGATCTGGCGCGCAAGCAGGAAATCCTGCCCTATCTGGAAAGGCTGCACGACGAGCTGGAAATCCCCGTGCTCTATGTCAGCCATGCACCCGATGAAGTGGGCCGCTTGGCCGATCACCTGGTGGTGATGGAGGCGGGCCGGGCGGTGGCGGCCGGACCGATGGCGGAGACGCTGGCGCGGCTCGATCTGCCGATCCGGCTCGGCGAGGATGCCGGCGTCGTCCTTGAGGGAACGATTGCCGAGCGCGACCAGAAGTGGCAGCTGGCACGGGTGAATTGTTCCGACACCGATTTCTGGACGCGAGACGGCGGCCATCCGGTTGGCCATGCGGTGCGGATTCGCATCCTCGCCCGGGATGTCAGCATCGCCCGCAGCCGGATGACCGACTCCAGCATCCTCAACATCCTGCCAGCCGAGGTGATGGAGATTCGAGACGAGACCCATCCGGCGCAAGCGCTGGTCAAACTGAAGCTCGGTGCATCGCCCGTGTTGGCACGGGTGACCAGGCGGTCGGTGGAATCGCTCGGCCTGGCCCCTGGCTGCAAGGTTTATGCCCAAATCAAGGCCGTGGCGCTGATCGCGTAATGAGATGGAGCCGCACCCGGTCATTCGAACCCGAGTGGGTTCCCATGCCACCTCACACCAAAAATAAAAAAACCGGCCACGGCGGCCGGCTAAGGGGTGGGGGTGGGATTGTGCCGGTCTCGCCTTGGGGCGATCCCGTCATCCCTGCGCTACGCTCCTGGACCGCGCTGCGCGCGTCCAGCCGAGCGGTGCTCGGCTAGTCGAACCCGAGTGGGTTCTCATACCACCGCACACCACAAATAAAAAAACCGGCCACAAGGACCGGTTTTTTTATTTGGCGGAGAGGGTGGGATTCGAACCCACGGTACGGAGAACCGTACACCGGATTTCGAGTCCGGCGCTTTCGACCACTCAGCCACCTCTCCAGATGACCTATCACTACCATGCAAGCAACGCCGTTGCCGGCGCTTTAGTTCCGGCCGCGCGCAAAGCACGCTTAACCTGTTTCGCAGGTTAGCCTTCACTGAAATGGGCTGTTCCGCGTTGCTGCACAGCCCATTTTCGACCACTCAGCCACCTCTCCAGATGACTTGTTCACTGCACCGGGCTGAGCCCGACGGTCGGTTTTCGAATCGGGGCTGGCCCGAGCGCGAAAAGTCCGGCAGTATAGTGGCGACGGGCGGCTTGTTCAAGCCGCGCTCTCGGTCGAGCCCAGGCAACAAGGGGCAGGCGGGAGGCGGTGCCTCGCTTTATGCAGTGCTGGAGGAGCCAATCAGCGGAGGCGATTCCCATGAAAGGTATCCTGGTTTGGCACCGGATCGGTGTGCTGTTGGTGAGCAGCGGGCTTGCCGTTTCGGTTTACGCGGGCGAGGGCCTGCACACCCGCGATCAGGCACTGGTGGAGATCAAGCAATACGACCGCCGGATTCGTCTGGAACCTAAATCTCCTGTTCTCTATCTCCAGCGCGGCAAGCTGTATTTCGCGGTGCACGACTTCAGCCGGGCGGTCGAAGATTTCAACCGGGCGCTCAAGCTCAATCCCAAACTCGACGAGGCCTATTTCGAACGTGGCTTGGCGCTGGGTCGTGCCGGCCGGATCGAAGAGGGCATTGCCGATCTGACCGAGTTCATCCGGCGCCGACCCGATAGTTCGGTGGCGTTTACCAAGCGCGGGGTGCGCCATATCTGGCGGCGCGATTTCACGGCGGCGGAGCAGGATTTGAAGCAGGCGGTGGCGCTGGACCCGGCCAACGCCGAGGCCCATGACGATTTGGGCGTGGTGTTGGCCAGGCGCGGTGAGGTGCGGCGTGCGGCCCATCATTTCAGTACCTGTATCCGGATCGATCCGACCTATCAGAAGGCCTATCACAACCTGGCGATGGCCCATTACCTGATGGGCGACAATCCGCGTGCCTTGGCGGCCGTGGATGCGGGTCTGGCCTTGAGGTCGGAGCACAAGGGGTCGCTGATGCTGAAGGCCTCGATCCTGGAGGCGATGGGAGCGGGTGAGGCGGCGGCTGCCCTGCGGCAGCAGGCCGAGTTTCTGCCGGAGGGGAATTGGTCGGAACGACTGGAAGTCAACTAATGGGATTGCCGAAATGAAGACAGAGGGAGGAAAAATGCAGGCTTGCGCGAGTGGATTGGTTCATGTGGTGTTGGTAGCCTTGTGCGGGTTCGGAGTGTCGGCAGCCCGGGCGGGGGATGCCTGGGCGGATTTCCGCAGCGACTTGATCGCGCTGCATGAAAAGTTGACCGAGGGCAAACCGCTTCGCGTCGAGCAGGGCGAGGTGTTGTCGTTCAAGGGCGAGGCGGCCAAGGGCTTCTCGTATCAGGATCTCGATTATTACGACCCGGCCAGCGGCCGCCTGATCAGCCATATCCGCCGGTCGCCCGGCTGGCCATATCGGCATTACGAAGTCGAGGTCTATATCCATGATGCGGCCGGCCGGGTGATTCGTGATTATGCGGCGCTGACCTTGCCTTGGCAGTTGGAGCGTCCGGTGCGCACCTACATCAATCTGCACGATTATCCGGGAGAACTGCACGCATTCAGACAGTTCGATGGCTCGGGTGAGATCGACTACGAGTCCTGTGTCGGCAGGCTGAACGGCCAGAAAATAAAAATGCAGTTGGAATCGATCGATGTCGGCCCGAAATTGCGGGCGACACCGGAGTACCAGGCCTGTTTCGGCCGCTTGCCGATGCAGCCCGGTCCTTATCTCAAGCCGCACTGACACGGCCTGCGGGCCAGGTTTTCGGGTGCGGGGTTCCCGCCTATAATCTTGCACCGGCCGCCTTTGTTTGACCTTGGCCGCTCGGTGCAAATCCGAAAGGCGGTGTTCTGACTGTGATGAATCAATCAGGAAGCCAGAAGCCCGGCATCTCGAGCCTGCTGCGCAGCATCGGTGCGGCGCTGCTGGTATTGCAGTTGGCGGCCTGCGGGCCCAAGCCTATCGAGAGCCCCGAGCAGAGCGGCACCCTGGTGGTGGTCACCCGGGGCAGCCCCGCCACCTATTACATCAGCCCTTCCGGCCAGCCCACCGGTTTCGAGTACGATCTGCTCAGTCGCTTCGCCGAGGCCAATGGCTGGCAGCTCCGGGTCGAGCCGGTCAACAGCCTGGATGAGTTGTTCGAGCGCATCGACAACGGCACCGCCCACATCGCCGCCGCCGGCCTGTCCGCCACACCCGCCCGCGACCTCAAGTACACATTGGGTCCGAAATATGCGGAGGTCACCGAACAGCTCATCTGTCGCAGCGAAAAGGACCTACCCAAGCGGCCCAAGGATCTGGCCGGCAAGCGGATTGAGGTGGTGGCCAACAGCAGCCACGTCGATGCCTTGTGGTGGCTGCGGCTGCGCCATCCCACCATCAAATGGTCGGAAATCGAGGCGGCCGGCGAGGATGAATTGCTCGAACGGGTGCAGAGCGGCTTGTCCGACTGCACGGTGGCCGACTCGACGGCCTTCAGCATCGCCCGTCACTTCTACCCGGATATCGGTGTGGCGCTGGAGTTGGGCAAACCGCGCTCGCTGGTCTGGATGATGCCGAAAAACACGCCGCAGGCGTTCGCGGAAAAGCTGGCCGATTTTTTTGCCGCGGTGAAAAAGAGCGGTGATCTCAAGCAGTTGCAGGAGCGCTATTTCGGCCATATCGCGCGTTTGGAGGAGGCCGATGTCCGCGGCATCCTGGAACGCCGCACCAGTCTGCTCAGCCGCTACAAGCCGCACTTCTATCGGGCCCAGATCGCTACCGGCATCGACTGGCGCTTTCTCGCGGCACTGGCCTATCAGGAATCGCACTGGGACCCGAATGCCACCTCGCCTACCGGCGTGCGCGGCATGATGATGCTCACCGCCGAGACGGCCGACCGCCTAGGCGTGAAGAACCGCCTGGACCCTTTGGAGAGCATTCTAGGTGGCGCCAAATATGTGCTGACGCTCAAAGAGGGCCTGCCGGTGCGGATTGCCGAGCCGGATCGGACTTGGCTGGCACTGGCGGCGTACAACGTGGGCATGGCCCACCTGGAGGACGCCCGCCGCCTGACCGCCAGCCTGGGCAAGAACCCGGATGCCTGGAAGGATGTGAAGGATGTCTTGCCGCTATTGGCCCAGTCGGCCTATCAGGACCAGCTCAAATTCGGCTACGCGCGCGGCGGCGAGGCCCGCCATCTCACGGAAAACGTGCGTATCTACTATGACATCCTGCTGAAGTACGAGCCGGCCTACCGGGACTGATTCGGCACGTCCTGCTGGCTCAACCAGCCGCCAGTCTCTCCATGCCGCCCATATAGGGGCGCAGCACTTCGGGGATAGTCACGCTGCCGTCGGCCTCCTGATAGTTTTCAAGCACCGCGACCAAGGTACGGCCGACCGCGAGGCCGGAGCCGTTCAGGGTGTGCAGCAGTTCCGGCTTGCCCTGCTCGGCGCGGAAGCGGGCCTGCATGCGGCGGGCCTGGAAGGCCTCGAAGTTGGAGCAGGAGGAGATTTCCCGATAGGCGTTCTGACCGGGCAGCCAGACCTCGAGGTCATAGGTCTTGCTCGAGGAGAAGCCCATGTCGCCGGTGCACAGCAGCATGACGCGGTAGGGCAGGCCGAGTTTCTGCAGGATGGTCTCGGCGTGGCCGGTCAGTTCTTCCAGCGCGGCATTGGACGCTTCCGGGCGGACGAATTGCACCAACTCGACCTTGTCGAATTGATGCTGGCGGATCATGCCCCGGGTGTCGCGGCCGTAGGAACCGGCCTCGGAGCGAAAGCAGGGGGTGTGGGCGACCAGGCGGATCGGCAGGTTCTCCGCCGGGATGATCTCGTCGCGCACGATGTTGGTCACCGGCACCTCGGCGGTGGGGATCAGGTACATGTCGTTCGACAGCTTGAACAGGTCCGCCTCGAACTTGGGCAGTTGGCCGGTGCCGCGCAGGGATTCGGCGTTGACCAGGTAGGGCACGTAGACCTCTTCGTAGCCGTGTTCCTGGGTATGCACGTCGAGCATGAACTGGGCGAGCGCCCGGTGCAGGCGGGCCAGGTCGCCGCGCATCAGGGCAAAGCGGCTGCTGGCGATCTTGGCGGCGGTGGCGAGGTCGAGCAGGTCCAGGGCCTCGCCGATGTCGACGTGATCCTTGGGCGTGAAATCGAACTGGCGCGGTGTGCCGACCCGGCGCACTTCGACGTTGGCCTCGGCGTCGGCGCCGACCGGCACATCCGCCTGCGGCAGGTTGGGGATGGCGGCGAGCAGCTCGTGCAACTCGGCCTGGATGCCGTCCAGGCGCGCTTCCATGGCCTTCAGCTCGTCGCCCAGGCCGCCGACTTCGGCCATCAATGCCGAGGCGTCCTCGCCCTTGCCCTTGGCCGCGCCGATCTGCTTGGACAGGCTGTTGCGCTTGGCTTGCAGGTCCTGGGTGCGGGTCTGGATGTCCTTGCGTTCGGCCTCCAGGATTTCGAAGCGGGCGGTGTCGAGTCGGGCGCCACGGGTGGCAAGGCGGCTGGCGACGGCGGCAAGGTCTTTGCGAAAGAGTTGAATATCGAGCATGAAAAACGGGCTTTGCTGAAACGATACGAAAGCCTCGATTTTACCGGGCCGGGCGGGCGATTTCGACCGTGACGATGAGGGATGCCTGAATTTGACCGGCGGAATCAGGTCGAGTGTTGCAAAGAATCTGCGCGCAGTCGCTCGATTTGCGACTTCAATTGTTCGAAGGCCTGATTCAGGGCATCGAGTTGGGGCTCGATGCCTGGCCAGTCCGCCTGCTTGGCCGTGACTTCCAGTTGGCTGGCCAAGGCCAGCAATTCCCGGGCGCCGGTGAAGGCCGCTGCCCCCTTCAATTGGTGTGCCTCCCGCGCCAGCCGACTTGCATCTTCGCCGAGCAGCGCCACGCGAAGGATTTCCAGGGAAGTGGCGGTGCTGTCGAGGAATACGTTCAGCATCTCCTGAATCTTGTCGGCATCGCCCTGGCAGGTGCGGGTGATCTTGGCCAGGTCGAACAGCAGTGCCTTGCCGGCTTCGGGCAAGGCCTCGGCCGGGGGCGCGGCTTGTTCGGTCACCTCTTCGACCTTGCTCGGCAGCCAGCGGGTCAGGGTGATGGCCAGCGCCTCGTCGAGGATCGGCTTGGTCAGGTAGTCGCTCATGCCGGCGGCGCGGCAGGTCTGCTCGAAACCCTGCATGGCATTGGCGGTGAGGGCGACGATGGGGGTCTGGGGCATGCCTTGTTCCGCCTCCCAGGCCCGGATGGCGCGGCTGGCGGTCATGCCGTCCCATTCCGGCATCTGGCAGTCCATCAGCACGAGGTCGATGCCGCCGGCCTGGACCTTGTCGAAGGCCTCGATGCCGTTGCCGGCCAGTTCGACGGCAACGCCCATGTTTTCCAGCATGTACTGGACCAGGCGCTGGTTGACCGGGTTGTCCTCGGCCAGGAGCACGTGGACCTGGTTAAACTTGAGGGCGGGCAGCACAGGGGTGGCAACGACCGGGGCGGCCTCGGTGGTGGCGGTCAGGGGCAGGTCGAGATGGAAGGTGCTGCCCTGGCCGACCTTGCTGCTGACGGTGAGGTTGCCGCCCATCAGTTCGGCCAACTGCCGGCAGATGGTCAGGCCGAGGCCGGTACCGCCGTATTTGCGGCTGGTCGAGCCGTCGGCTTGGGAAAAGGCATCGAAGATGCGGCCCAGCACCGGCTGCGGGATGCCGATGCCGGTGTCGCGTACGGAAAAGCGGAACCAGTCGCGCTCGCTGTCGCTGCCGATGGTCTGGACGCTGAGCACGACCTCGCCCTGTTCGGTGAATTTGAGCGCATTGTCGAGCAGGTTGAGCAGGATCTGGCGGATGCGCAGGGGATCGCCGATCACCCGCTCCGGCAGGTTGTCCATGCCCTCCAATTTGAGCGCCAGGTGTTTTTCTTCCGAACGGTAGCCATAGAGCTCGAGCACGTCCTTGAGCAGGGCCTGCGGCTCGAAGGCGATCTGCTCGATGCTGAGCCGGCCGGCCTCGATCTTGGAGAAGTCGAGGATGTCGTTGATGATGCGCAAGAGCGAATGGGCCGAGCGCGAGACCGCTTCGGCATACTCGTGCTGCCGCTGGTCGAGCGGGGTGTTGAGCAGCAAGCGGGTCATGCCGATGATGCCGTTCATCGGGGTGCGGATCTCGTGGCTGACGTTGGCCACGAACTGCGATTTCATTTCGGCGGTGGCCAGCGCGGCATCGTGTGCCGCCTTTTTCGCGGCCTCGGCGGCCTTCTGGCTAGTGACATCGCGCATGATCGCCTGGATGTAGGGCTTGCCGTCGAGTTCGATGGCATTGAGCATGATCTGGGCGGGAAACTGGCTGCCATCGGTGCGTTTGCCCAGCCATTCGAACACCGCATGACCTTGGTGGATGGCCATTTGAATAAAGCGCGTCGCCATCGCCTCGGACGACTCGCCGTTCGGCTGGGGGTCGATGCCGAGTTGCTTCGGCTGCATGCGCCTGAATTCATCGACCGAAGCGAACTTGAACATGCTCAGGGTGGCCGGGTTGCAGTCGCTGAAGCCTTCGCTGTCGAGGATCACGATGCCGTCGGTATTGGCCTCGAACAGGGTAAGGTATTTGGTGCGCTCGCGGTCGGTCAGGGCGGCCTGCTTGGCGGTGCGCTGGATCACCACGACGGCGACTAGGCCGCTGACCGTGGCGGCGGCGATGCCGAGCAGGATGAGCCAGAACCGGGTGTTGTCGTAGGCGGCAGCCGCCTCGTTGGCGGCCCTCTGGGTCATGCTGCGCTGGATATCGATCAGGGTGTCGATTTCCTCGAATAGTTGCCGCTGGATCGGAATGGCCTCGTTCTGCAGGACCTCGAAGGCGAGGAAGGTGTAGCCCTCCATGCCCAGGTTGACCAGGCGGACCATGACCGGCTGGTTGGCCCGGGTGAGCGCATCGAGGCGGGCGAGCGTGGCCTTTTCCTCCGGCTCGGTGAGCATGCTCACGAGTTGGTTGCGCGCGTTCGAATAGTCCTCGGCGTATTCGTAGAAACGCATCATCTCGGCGTCCTTCTCGAACTCGTCGCTGATCACCAGGATGGAGTGCATGGACACGGTGCGGTCGCGCAGGATCTCCCGCATTTCGTTGGCCAGCCGCGTCTTGACGTTGTTTTCCTTGACGATGTGCTCGAGCCGCTCGTTGATGCCCGACATCTCGTCCAGGGCGACGAAGGTGATGGCGGCCATCAGCAGCAGGGCCAGGGCAAAGCCGGCGCCGACCGTGAAGATCAGGCGGCGGGCGAGGAGGACTTGGCTGGAGAACATGCGCGCAGTTTAGCGCAGCCCGGCGCGGGGTATGTTCCCTACTGAAATAGGCTCTTAGAAGCCGAGGGCGCGCGCGCCTTGATAGAACAGGAAGCTCACCACCCAGGCCAGGGCCAGTGGCCAAGCCGTAGCCAGCAGGGTGAAGCGCCAGCTCTTCGATTCCTGACGGATGGTCGACAGGGTGGCCAGGCAGGGCGTGTAGATCAGGGTGAACAGCATGAAGCTGTAGGCCTGTACCCAATCCAGCTTCTGCGCCAGCAGCCTGGTCAGATCGTCGCCACCCAATCCGTAGATCACGGCCAGCGCGCCGATCACGATTTCCTTGGCGACGAAGCCGAAGATCAGGGCGATGGAGAGCAGGCTGTCGAGGCCGAGCGGGGCCAGCACCGGCGCGGCCAGGTCGGCCAGGCGGCCGGCCAGAGTGTCGGCGCTGGCCGGCAGGGCATCGAAGGGGTAATGGGTGAGGAACCAGACCAGGACGACGCCGACGACGATGAAGCCGCTGGCCGCCCTGAGGAACTGGCCGGCGCTGCGCCAGCCCTCGAGCAGCAGGAAGCGGGGCGTGGGCAGGCGGTAGGGCGGCAATTCCAGCATCAAGGGCTCGCGGCTTTGATAGCGGCCGCGCCAGATCAGGGCGGTGAGGAAGACCAGCAGGAAGCTCATCAGGTAGAGCGAGAACAGGACCAGCGGCGCAGCGCTGGGCGCGAAGATGGCGCTGATGAAGAACAGGAAGACTTGCAAGCGCGCGGAGCAGAGCGAGAGCGGGATCACCAGCATGGTCAGCCGGCGCAGGCCTGACGAGCGCATCACCCGCGTGCCGAGGATGGCGGGAACATTGCAGCCGAAGCCCATCAACTGCATGACGAAGGCGCGGCCGTCGAGGCCCAGCCGGTGCATCAGGGCGTCCATCAGGAAGGCGGCGCGCGACAGATAGCCGCTGTCTTCCACCACGGCCATGACGATGAAGAAGATGATGATGATGGGCAGGAAGCTGGCGACCGTGCCCAGGCCGTCGTACAGGCCTTCGACCAGGAAGCTGCGGATGCCGGCCGGCCAGCCCTCGACGGCCGGCAGCAGCCAGGCGTCCTTGAAGGTGCCGAGCAGCCAGTCGAGGCCGTCCTGCAGCGGGGTGCCGAGGCTGTAGATGGCCTGGAAGGCGAGGAACATGACGGCGAAGAACAGCGGCAGGCCCAGCCAGGGGTGCAGCATCAGCCGGTCGATGCGGTCGGTAATCGTGGTCGGGATCTGGATCGGGCTGCTGACGCTCTGGCTGACCAGCGCTTCCAGTTCATGCTCGATGGAATCGTCCTGCTCGAACGCCGCCTTGTCGGCGTGCTGCAGCTTGGGGTGCTGCTGGAGCTGCTCGACCAGGGCCTGCTTGGCCACCTCGAAGCCGCTGCCGAATTTGGCGGAGAGCAGGCGGACCGGCGCCCCCAAGGTCTGCGACAGCCGCTCGGCGTCGATGCGGATGCCGAGTTTTTTCGCCTCGTCCGCCATGTTGAGCAGCACCACCATGGGTAATCCCAATGTCTTCAATTGCAGAGGTAGCGCGAGTTGGCGATCGAGTTGGCTGGCGTTGAGGACCACGACGAACAGGTTGACCGGCTGGCTCTCCAGAAACCGGCGCACCACCAGTTCGTCCTCGGAAAAGCCGTGGATGTTGTAGATGCCGGGCAGGTCGACCACTTCGACCATGGCATCGCCCAGGAGGATCTTGGCCGAGAGCAGGTCGACGGTGATGCCGGGCCAGTTGCCGATGCGGGCGCCGGCACCGGTGAGTCGATTGAAGAAGGTGGACTTGCCCGTGTTGGGCATGCCCAACAGGGCGATACGTTTCATACCAAGAGGCAGATGGAGATCTGGGCGGCTTCGCTGCGGCGCAGCATGAGATCGGTGCGGCCGATGCGGACCTGCATGGGGCCGTTGAGCGGACCGATCCGGATCACTTCGACGGTGCTGCCCGGCCTGAGGCCCAGGCCGGCCATACGCCGGGACAGATCCTTGCTGACATGGAGCTGCTGAATCGTGCCGCGCATGCTGGGTTTCAGTTGGTCCAGGGGTGTCATCGCCGACCACCAAGTATGAGAATGATTCTCATGCTACTAAAAACATCAGCGGATGTACAGGTCTTTTTAAAAAGCCGTTTCAGGCATGCCCTCGAGCAATCCGGGGATGCGCCGGAGCCACTCGGCTGACTCGTCGGCACGAAACACTACAACCTGCTTCGATTCCGCCTCGGTGAAGGGCTCGATGCCCTGGAGTTGCATTTCCAGCACGGTGAGATCGGCCTCCGAGGCGTCGTGGGCCTCGGCCAGGCGTTGTCGCACCCGCTGCCGCAACAGGGTCGCATCCGCCTGCAAGGACAGGATCCGCAATGGCACCTGCAATTCCCCGGCCAACTGCACGAAGGGGGCGCGGTGGGCCTGCTTGAGAAAGGTGGCATCGACGATGACGGCATAGCCGGCCAGCAAGAGCTGGTGGGCGAGGTCGAGCAGGCGTTGGAAGGTGCGGGCGCTGGCCGCTTCGGTGTAGATGCCGCCCTCGATGCGACGGCTGTCCTCCAGGGCGGTGAGGCCGAACAGACGCTTGCGCTCGACGTCCGAGCGCAGGCGCACGGCGCCGAGCCGTTCGAGCACTTGCTGAGCCAGCCAGGTTTTGCCGGAACCGGAGACGCCGTGCATGAGCATGAGGGCGGCTGGCAGGGGCCGGCTTAGGCGCTCGGCCAACGCCAGGTAACCCAGCAGCTCGCTGTCGCCTGCGTTTGGCTGTTGGTGCGCGCGAATGGCCGCCACCTTGGCCCGGACCATGGCGCGATAGACCAGGTAGAAGCGAAACACCGGCAGGCCGGCGTAATCGCCGGTGTGTTCGAGATAGCGGTTGAGCAGGCGCCAGGCGAGGTCGGTGCGTTCGCGATGCACCAGGTCCATGAACAGGAAGGCGAGCTCGCTCAACACGTCGATCCAGCGCAGGGCGGGATTGAACTCGATGCAATCGAAGATCAAGGGCGCATCGGCCACCCAGGCGATGTTGCCCAGATGCAGGTCGCCATGGCATTCGCGGATGAATCCCGTGTCTCGGCGTTCGGCGAAGGCCGGCGCCAGGCGTTCGCCTTCTTGCCGGGTCCAGGCATCCAGGCGATCCAGGATGGTACGGGTCGCCAGCGTTGGCGACAGCGCGCGAATCTGCGCGAAGTTTTCCAGGGCCGGTTGCAACACAGCCGACGTTCCGCCGTAAGTGCTGGCTGCCGGCGCCGGGGGCAGGTCGCGATGGAAGCGGGCGAGGGCATCGGCGATGGCGTCGATCTGATCTGTCGTGAGTTCGGTCGCCCAGTCGAGCGTGGCGTCGGGCGGGAAGGCGCGCATGCGCACGGCCCAGTCCAGCACCGGGCCGTCGCCGTCGATCCGGGGCGCCGACTCGCTGCCGGTGACAGCGACCACGTCGAGATAGATCTCCGGTGCCAACCTGCGGTTGAGCCGAATCTCCTCGTCGCAAAAATGCCGGCGTTTTTCCAGCGTGCTGAAGTCGAGAAAGCCGAGGTCGAGCGGTTTTTTCAGCTTGTAGGCGAAGTCGCCGGCGATCAGCACCCAGGAGATGTGGGTTTCGATCAGGCGCACCGCGCCCACCGCGTGCGGGTAGGCGTCGGGTTTGAGCAGGGCGGCGATCAGGGCAGGGGTTTCCACGCCTTCATCATAGCCGGCCCGGTCGACCGCTTGTTTACACTTGGTTGCGGAAGGCGACCACGTGGTCGATGTCGAGCCGGATGCCGATCTTTTCGCCGATGGCGTGGTTGTGGTGGGAGGGCACCAGGGTGAGCACGCGGCCGCCGGAAGGCAGGCGCAGGGTATAGAGGAACTCGGCGCCGCGGAAGGCCTTGCGCTCGACCTCGGCCAACATCGGGCTGTCGTCGTCGTGGAGGATGTCGTCCGGCCGGATCAGCACGTCGACCTTGCAGCCTTTGCCGCAGACGGCACAGCCGCCGGCGCCGGCGCAGTCGCCGGGGATGCGGCCGTCGAGCACGCCGAGTTCGGTTTCCACCTGCTTGTCGCTGAGCACCTCGCCGGGCAGGAAGACACCCTGACCGATGAAGTCGGCGACGAAGCGGTTGGCCGGCTCGTGATACAGGGTGTAGGGCGGCGCCCATTGCTGGATCAGGCCATCGTTCATCACCCCGACCACGTCGGCCATGGCGAAGGCCTCGTGCTGATCATGGGTCACCAGCAGCGCGGTGATCGCCTCGTGCTTGAGGATGTCGCGCACTTCCAGCGAGAGCTTTTCCCGCAGATCGACGGCGAGGTTGGAGAAGGGCTCGTCCAGCAGCAACAGGCGCGGCCGCGGTGCCAGGGCGCGGGCCGGGCCCAGGCCCAGGCGTTGCGGGGGGCCGCCGGAGAGCTGGTGGGGATAGGCATCGGCCTCGTGGGCGAGGCCGACCAGGTCGAGCATCTCGCTGATCCGGTTGTCCCGGTCGGCCGGCGCCAGCCGCGATAGGCCGAAGCCGACGTTGGCTTGCACGGTGAGGTGCGGGAACAGGGCGTAGTCCTGGAACACCAGGCCGACCCGGCGCTTCTCCGCCGGCAGGCAGACGCCCGGCCGCGCGATGACCTGCTCGTCCAGGTAGATGGCACCGCTGGAGAGCCGCTCGAAGCCGGCGATCAGCCGCAGGGCCGTGGTCTTGCCACAGCCGGAAGGGCCGAGCAGGCAGCCGATCTGGCCGGCCTTGAGGCTGAAGCTGACGTCCTTGAGGACCGGCTTGGCGCCGTAGGATTGGGCGACGTGTTCAAGTGTGAGCATGTTCGGTGTGCTTGATCAGCCAATAGGTCGGCAGCAGGCCGACGAGGACGATGACCGCCGCGGGCAGGGCGGCGCGCTCCCATTCGCCTTCGGAGGTCATCTCGAAAACCCGCACCGCCAGGGTGTCCCAGCCGAAGGGCCGGGTCATCAGGGTGATGGGCAGTTCCTTCATGATGTCGACGAAGGCCAGGGCCAGGGCCGTGAGCAGGCTGGCCCGCAGCATGGGCAGATGGATGCGGGCGAGCCGCCGGCCGCCGACCACGCCCAGGCTTTGCGCCGCCTCGTCGACCGAGCGGGTGATGCGGCCGAGCCCCGATTCGAGCGGACCGAAACCGACCGCGAGGAAACGGGCGCAATAGGCCAGCAGCATGATGAGCAGGGTGCCGCCGAGAATCTGGCCGTCGAGGCCGAACAGATCGATCAGGCGGTTGTCCAGCCAGGCGATGGGGATGAAGATGCCCACCGCCAGCACCGTGCCGGGCAGGGCGTAGCCCAGGCTGGCCAGGCGTGCGGTCAGGCGCATGGCCGGGGTCGGCTGCAGGCGTTGGGCATAGCTGAGCACGAGGGCGAGACCGACGACCAGCAGCGCGCCCAGTCCGGACAGCAAGAGGGAATGCCAGGCGAAGCCGAGGTAACGGGCATCGAAGTCCTGGGCGTAGACGCTGGCGGCCCAGTCGGCGATCTGAATTACCGGGATGACGAAGGCGAGACCGAACACCAGGCCCGACCAGAGCAAGGCGAACAACGCCCCCCAACCCTTGAGCGCGATGCGCACCGGGGTTTGCGCGGCGCGGGTCGACAGCGCGTAGTTGCGCCGGCTGCGCGCCAGGTTTTCCAGCACGGCGACCACGAAGACGAAGAAGATCAGGATGGCGGCGAGCTGGGCCGCGGCCGGCAGCGAGAACAGCGAGAACCAGGCCTTGTAGATGGCCGTGGTGAAGGTGTTGTAGTTGAACACCGAGACCGTGCCGAAATCGGCCAGGGTCTCCATCAGGGCCAGCATCAGCCCGGCCGTGATGCCGGGCCGGGCCATGGGTAGGGCCACGCGGAAGAAGGCGCGCCAGCGGGGCACGCCGAGCGACTGCGCCGCTTCGGTCAGCCGCGGGCCCATGCCCTGGAAGGCGGCGCGCGCGGTGAGGTAGACGTAAGGGTAGAGGGCCAGCACCATGACCAGGATGACGCCACCGCGCGAGCGGATCGGCGGCAGCCAGGCGATGCCCCAAGTCTCGCGCAGCCAGAGCGCGACCGGCCCGGTGAAGTCGAGCAGGCCGAGCCAGACGAAGGCGGTGACATAGGCGGGCAGGGCCAGCGGCAGCAGCAGGGCCCAGGCGAAAAAGCGCCGGCCCGGATAGTCGCAGGCGGCGGTGAGCCAGGCCAGGCTGACACCGAGCACGGTGACGCCGAGGCCGACGCCGAAGGTGAGCCAGGCGGTGTTGACCAGCAGTTCGGGCAGGACATAGCGCCACAGGTGCTGCCAGATCGCCTGGTCCGGATGCAGCAGGTGGCCGAGCAGCACGGCGACCGGGATGGCGGTGATCAGGGCGATGGGCAGCGCGGCGAGCCAGGGCGAGGCACGCCAGGAAGCGAAGAGGGCGCCCACGGTGGGCGCCCTGGCAGGTGCGGCAGCAGCGTTCATGCGGATTCCGGTAACAGGGCGGGCATTCTACCCTGCGCCGGCATGCCCGATCACTTGTAGCCGGCGCGGTCCATCAGCATCACGGCCCGGGTCTGCAGCTTGCCGGCCTCGGATACGTTGATCAGATTGGGCTTGAATGTGCCCCAAGCGGCGACCGCCTGGTGGGGCTTCACCTTCGGATTGGCGGGGTATTCCATGTTTACATCCGCGTAATAGCCCTGCACATGGGCGGAGGACAGCCACTCCAGCAACTTGACGGCCTCCGCCTCGTTGCGGGAATGTCGGGTCACGCCGGCGCCTGAGATGTTGACGTGAACCCCGGCATTGTTCGCCTTCAGGTTCTGGTTGGGCCAGAAAATGGCCAGCGGCAAGTTGGCATTCTTCCCCATCAGCCGGCCGAAGTAATAGGTGTTCACCACGGTGGCGTCGCACAGGCCGGCAGCCACGGCCTCCATGGCTTTGGTGTCGTCCGGCAGGGGTTCGGTCGCCAGATTGGCAACCCAGCCGCGCACGATCTGCTCGGTTTTCTCCTCGCCGTACTCATGGATCATCATCGCCACCAAGGACTGGTTGTAGACCTTCTTGGAAGTGCGCAGGCACAGGCGACCCTTCCATTTTGGGCTGGCCAGGTCTTCGTAGCTGCTCAGTTCGCCCGGCTTCACCTTGTTGGTGTTGTACACAATGGTGCGGGCGCGCACGGACAGGCCGAACCATTCGTTGCCAGGGTCCCTCAGGTGGGCGGGGATGTTGGCCATCAGAACTTTGGAATTGACTGGCCGGAGCAAGTCTTCCTTGGAGGCTTGCCAGAGGTTGCCCGCATCCACGGTCATGAGAATGTCGGCCGGCGTGTTCTTGCCCTCAGCCTTCAGGCGGGCCATGAGTGGGCCTTCCTTGTCGGTGATGAATTTCACCGTGACCCCTGTCTCCTTCTTGTAGGCGTCGAACATGGGCTTGATCAGTTGCTCGTTGCGGGAGGAATAGACCACGATCTCGGCGGCGAGGGCGGGGGTCAGCGGGGCGGCCAGGCCGGCCGCAAACAGTAGAACCATCGATAGACGCATTGTTCGCGCTCCTTTTCAAAAGACGAGACCCAAGCATTCAAGGGCTTGCGCTTATTACAACACGAATGAGAATAATTATCAAAATCTATTGCATTCGATAACGATTCTCATTAGCATGCGAGCCATGGTGAAAAACGTTGCTCAATCGCACCCCAAGACGGCGGCAGATCGCAATAGAGGAGCACCAAGGTGATCGCTATCGGCTCGGCTTGACCTTCAGTGGCAAACGGAGCCTCCAGAAAATCTATCCCAGCCAGCCAGCGGGCCCGTACGCCCCAGTAGCCAGCCAAGCAACTCAGTTCATGGCATAAAAGGGGCAGTAGATGTTTAAGAAGAAAACTCCGCAGTACCTGTTCAAAAAGACTCTGGTTTTGGCCCTGGCCGGGCTATCTAGCACCACGGCCTGGGCGGCGGCCACGGACAGCGACGCGCTGCTGCAGGAAATGCGCCGGCTGGCCCAGCGGGTGGAGCAGTTGGAGGCGGCCAACAAGAAGCTGGAAAGCGCCTTGGGCCGGTCGGGCAATGCCGACGTAAAGGAGATGGCGGCGCGCATCGAGGACGTGGAGAACGAGGTCCTCGCCCTGCGCAAGCCGTCCGCCCTGGAAGAGGCGCTGGACGGCGTGTCGGCCTCGGCCTCGCTGACCATGGTGGCGCAGCATGCGAGCGGCGGATCGGTCGATGGCGGTCAGCTCACCGGCCGCGCCGATGTCGAAGTCGAATTGCCCGGCGGCTCCATCGGCGATGCCGAGGGCAAGATTTTCGCCCACCTCCGTGCCGGCGACGGCGACGGCGTGGATACCGGCGCCTTTGCCACTTCCAACGCCACGGCATTCAACTTCGCCCAGCCGGTGCTGATGCAGGCCTGGTACCAGTTGGACATCCCGGTCGGCGGCAAGACCGGCAGCCTCGGCCAGGTCGAGGTCACCGCGGGCAAGATCGACCCCTTCGGCTTCTTCGACGGCAACAACATCGCCGACGACGAATCCGAGCAGTTCCTCAACCTCGCCTTCATCCACAACCCGCTGCTCGATGCCGGCGGCGATATCGGCGTGGGTGAGCACGGCGCCAGCCCCGGCCTGCGCCTGGCCTATGTCAGCGACATCAACAGCGGCAACCGCATCACCGCCTCGCTGGGCCTGTTCGGCGCGGGCGAGGGCGCGAACTACAGCGACACCTTCGGCAAGCACCTCACCATCGCCCAGCTCGAATACGCCGGCAAGACCTTCGGTGGCCTGGAAGGCGCCTGGCGCCTGTATGGCTGGAACAACGGCCGCGCGGAAGACCTCGCCGACCCGGCCAACCAGGAGCGCCACACCGGCTGGGGTGTCTCCATCGACCAGCAGGTGGCCGATCACGTCACCCTGTTTACCCGCCTCGGTCTTTCGACCAAGGGCGAGGTGGCCTTCGACCGCGCCTTCACCCTGGGCGCGCAATTCGACGGCGGCTTGTGGGGACGCGAGAACGACCGTATCGGCCTGGCTGCGGGCTGGCTGAAGGTCAGCGACGAATACAAACTTGCCAACCCTGGCTTCTCCGGCGCCGAGAAGCCGCTTGAGCTGTATTACGCCTGGCAGCTCAACGACAACCTGCAGCTCTCTCCCAGCGTGCAATGGATCGGCAATCCCGGCGGCGACCCCACGGCGGACGACGTCACCGTCTTCAGCCTGCGCGCCAAGGCGGCCTTCTGATCGGCTTGGACGGCAAATAGGAGGCCAGCCATGTGCGATCGGCACGGCGATATGACCGGTCCGTTGTTTCAAGGTCCATCCGTGGACGGCGAGGCGGCGGTGCCGGTCCGGAGCAATCGGCGACTCAAGCTCTGGGAGCTGGAAGAGAAGCTGCACTGTCCGGTGGTCGGCACCTGCCTCAGCCTGGACGAGATCAAGAAGATCGCCCGCAAGGGCGGCTTCAAGGGCCAAGGCTTCGACGAATACCGCCTGCACGTCGAGGCGGTGTCGGTGTCCTGCAGCCGCAACTCGGTCGCCGAGGCCATGCACAAGCTGCTGGATCGCAAGTACGACCTTATCGTCAGGCGCTTCGACAAGGCCAGGACGGAGGAAGAGGTCCTGGCCCTATGGCGGCAGCACCTGGAGCAGGGCGAGGTGGCCGGGGCCATGTGGGCGGCGCTGACCCACAAGGCGGCGACCGACGAGAGCCGCCATGCGGTCTATGCCGATGTCCACATGCTGTCCCACCAGATCGGCGCCGGCCAGGCCGCCGATCTGCGCCGCCTGGAATGGCTGGACCGGGAGCATGCACAGTTGCGCGAGCAGGCCCGCAAGGATGCCGCTCGCCATGCCCGCGAGCTCGCCGAGCGGAATGCCCGCATCCGGCAGCTGGAACAGGATGCGGCGGCAACCTGGCAACGGGCGCAGGACGCCAACCCCTTGAGGGAACGGCTGGAGGCGCTGGAGTCCGGCATCGCCATGACCGGCATGGCACGCCGGCTGATGTTGCTGAGCGACGAGGCCGAGCGTTACCGGGGGCGCGGCGCGCTGCTGGAAAAGCGCCTGGCGGAGCTGGAAGCGGCTGCCGCGCGTCTACAGGAGGACCTGGAGATCGCCAGTCACGAACGCGATGCCCTGGAGCGGCTCTGGTTCAGCGAGACCGGCAATGCCCAGTCCTGCGACGGCGAGTGCGCCGCCTGCCCGAGCCGCCTGCAAGGCCGTTGCGTGCTCTGCGTGGGCGGCCGCACCCCGCTGCTGCCGCAATACCGGCAACTGGCGGAGCGGCTGGGCGTGCGCCTGATCCATCACGACGGCGGCAAGGAAGAGGCGCTGTCCCGCCTGCCCGCGCTGCTGGCCAGCTCGGACGCGGTGATCTGCCCCACCGATTGCGTCGGCCACCTGGCTTATTACCAACTCAAACAGCATTGCAAGCAGGCCGGCAAGCCTTGCGTGCTGCTGAAAAACTCCGGCGTCGCCAGCTTCGCCGCCGCACTGACGCGGCTGGCGGAAGGCCGGGTCGAAATCCAGTCCCAGGAATGATCATGGAAAAACCCAATCAGCCAACCCAGGCGAAGCCATGCAAGTCGGCCTGTCCCACCTTCCACAGCAATGAACTGTTCGCCGGCGGCAAGGTGGTGGTCATCCTGCATGGGGGGCGCGAATACCAGCTGCGCATCACCAACGCCAACAAATTGATCCTGACGGCTTGAGCCATGCGAGGCGTTTGGATGCCGCCCCCGCTTTTTTGAACGCGACCAGAGTGGAGAAGACGATGCAAACAGGACTTGACCCCAGTGCGGACAGCTTCGATTCCGCCGTCATGGACGATGAACAACCGCCGGCGCGGATGGTCGCCGGTGCCCTGGCGCATCTGGCCCGGCATATGGAAACCGGCTGCCCGCGCGCTTCGCGCCTTGCCATTCTGCTGCTGGCCAAGGTGGCCAACGATGTCCAGGCCGATGCCCACCTGCGCGAACACGCCAGGGAACTGGTGGATGTGCTGGAGCGCGATCACGCCGACATTCATTGAAACGGTTCCGGGCCGCCGCGCGCGTGCCCCATCTATTATTTTCGACAACGAAAGGTTTTACCCATGAAGAAACTGATCCTCACCCTTGCCGTGACTGCCGCATTCAATATGCCCCTCGCCGCAGCGGCCGAACTCGAGGCCAAGCCGGTGCTCAACAACTACGCCGCGATCGTGCACGCCAACTACAGCGATACCCTGAGCGCGGCCAAGGCCATGCAGGCCGCGATCGACGCCTTCCTGGCCAAACCCTCGGCCGAGACCCAGCAGGCGGCACAGCAGGCCTGGCGCGCGGCGCGCGAGTTCTACGGCCAGACCGAGGCCTTCCGTTTCTACGGCGGCCCGATCGACGACGATAACGGGCCGGAGGGCCGGCTCAACGCCTGGCCGATGGACGAAGCCTATGTCGACAGCGTGGAGGGCCATGCGGGTGCCGGCCTGATCAACGACCGCAGCTTCGCCATCACCAAGCAAGCCGTGGCCGAGCGCAACGAACGCGGCGGCGAGGAGAACATCGCCACCGGCTGGCATGCCATCGAGTTCCTGCTCTGGGGCCAGGACAAGAGCGAGACCGGCCCGGGCAATCGCAGCTTCACCGATTTCGTCGACGGCAAGGCGCCCAACGCCGACCGCCGCCGCCAGTACCTCAAAGTCATCACCGAGTTGTTGATCGACGACCTCGAGTATCTGGTCAAGGCCTGGCGCCCCGGCAGCAAGCTCAACTATCGCGCCCGCTTCGTCGACGGTGGTCAGGAGTCAATGCGCAAGATCTTCGTCGCCATGGGTTCGCTCTCGCGCGGTGAGCTGGCCGGCGAACGGCTGGAGGTGGCCCTGAACAGCCAGGACCAGGAAGACGAACACTCCTGCTTCTCCGACAACACCCACCGCGATGCCGCGCTCAACGCCCAGGGCATCGAGAACGTCTGGCTCGGCCGCTACCGCCGTGCCGACGGCAGCCTGATGCAGGGCCCGTCGCCGCGCGATCTGGTCGCCGCCCGCGACGCCGCCCTGGCCGAGCGTACCTCCGCCCAGATCGCCGCCTCGGTGGCGGCAGCCAACGCCATCCAGGCACCGTTCGATCGCGAGATCGTCGGCGGCAAGGACGCCCCGGGTCGCCAGCGCATCCAGAAGACGGTCGGCAGCCTGGTGCAGCAGAGCAAGGACCTGGTCGCCGCCGCCAATGCCGTCGGCATCACCAAGCTGACGCTGGTGCAGCCTTAATCCTTGTTTCCCCTCTCCCCCGGCGGGAGAGGGGCGTCAGCCAGCCATCGCCAGCCAACCCGGATACGACATCATGAAGCCAAGAACAGCCGTTGCCATCGTTGCCGCCCTGTCCGCCGCCGGCCTGTATGCCGCGCCGACGGAGGACCCGCTGGGCGAGAAGACCGGCGGCGAGACCACCGTCTATGCCACCGGCCGCAACGCCTTTTCCTTCCACGCGGCAAACCTCACCGATGAGGAGCGCACCCGCTTCGTCATCGGCAATTCCTTCTTCAAGCGCAACTGGGTCGAGGCGCCGGCCTCGACCACGGCGCGCGACGGTCTGGGGCCGCACTTCATCGCCCGCTCCTGCGGCGGTTGCCATGTCAACGACGGCCGCGGCGAGCCGCCCAAGCCGGGCGAGCAGCCGGTCTCGCTGCTGCTGCGGCTGTCGCTGCCGGGCGTCGGCGAGCATGGCGGCATCCAGCCGGAGCCGACCTACGGCGACCAGTTCAACGTCTTCGCGGTGCAGAACGTGAAGCCGGAAGGCAAGGTGGCGATTAGCCATGAAGCGATCAAGGGCCGCTTCGCCGACGGCACGCCTTACACCTTGCAGAAACCCCATTACCGCTTCCGCGAACTGGGCTACGGCCCGATGGTGAAGGACGTGCTGGTCAGCCCGCGCGTCGCGCCGCAGATCATCGGCGTCGGCCTGCTCGAGGCCATCCCGGAGGCGGAGATCCTGCGCAACGCCAGCGAGCAGGCCGCCGCCAAAGGCGCCATCAAGGGCGTGGCCAACCGGGTCTGGGATGCGCCGTCGCAGAAGATGATGCTCGGCCGCTTCGGCTGGAAGGCCAACGTGGCCACCATCGCCCACCAGACGGTGGGCGCCTTCCAGGGCGACATCGGCATCACCTCCTCGGTGTTCCCGAACGAGGCCTGCACCGCCGTCCAGAAGGACTGCCTAGTCGCGCCGCGCGGCAGTCAGGGCAAGGCGCCGGAGATCGACGACAAGACCCTGGCCGACGTGGTGTTCTATCAGGCCACGCTGGCGCCGCCGGCCCGGCGGGCGGTCGACGATCCCCAGGTTCTGCAAGGGCAGAAGCTGTTCAATGATGCCCAGTGTGCCAGTTGCCACCGGCCGAGCTACGTCACGGCGGCAAGCCCAAATCCCCAGTTCAGCAGCAAGGCCTTGAGCGGCCAGCGCATCCATCCCTACACCGACCTCTTGCTGCACGACATGGGCGAGGCGCTGGCCGACGGTCGGCCCGACGGCCAGGCCAACGGCCGCCAGTGGAAGACGCCGCCGTTATGGGGTGTGGGCCTGATCCGCGACGTCAACGGCCACAATCGCCTGCTGCACGACGGTCGCGCCCGCGGTGTGCTCGAAGCCATCCTCTGGCACGGCGGCGAGGCCGAGGCCAGCCGCGACAAGGTGTTGAAGCTGAGCCGGCCCGAGCGGGAAGCCTTGGTCAAATTCGTGGAGTCGCTGTGATGAAGAAATGGAACTTGCTCATGGGCTTGGCCCTAATGACGGCGCTATCCGCTGCCCGCGCCGATAGCGCGGCGACCATCCAGGCCGTCCAGCGCGACTGGCTCGGCCCCCGCGCCGCCGAATTCGCCCGCGACAGCGCCGCGCTGGTGCCGGCCGTGCAGGCCCTGTGCGACGCCTCGGCGGACAAGGCCGAGGCGTCGCTGCAACAGGCCCGCCGGCAGTGGCTGGCCAGTCTGTCGAGCTGGGAGCGCCTCTCCGGCGTCGCCATCGGCCCGGTGCTGGAGCGCCGTTCCCAGCGTCAGATCGATTTCACGCCGACCCGCCCGCGCATGATCGAAAAGGCGATCGCGGCCGAGCCGAAAGGCCCCGCCGACATGGAGCTGATCGGCACCCCGGCCAAGGGGCTGCCGGCGCTCGAATGGCTGCTCTGGGTCAAGCCGGTCAAGCCCGCCTCGCCGGCATGCCGCTATGCCGTGCAGGTGGCTGCCGACATCCGGCACGAGGCCGAGGCGCTGGCCGCCGCCAAACCATCGGCCGTCGATCCCCAGGCGATGCTGAGCGAACTGGTCAACCAATGGGTCGGCGGGCTGGAACGCCTGCGCTGGGCCAATATGGAAATGCCGGTGCGGGTGGCCATCACGAGCGGAGCCGACAGCAATCCCGACTACCCCCGCGGCGCCAGCGGCGCCAGTGTCGCCGCTTGGGCAGCCCAATGGGATGCCCTGCGCAGCCTGGCGATGCAGGGAGAGGGGTCGCTGCAAGCCGCCCTGCGCGCGCGCGGCCAAGCCAAGGCGGCCGACGCCCTGGCGCAAGCGGTCAAACGCGCCGAGGCCGGCATGCAAGGCCTTACCGCCGCCGACAAGGTTCGCATCCTGGCGGCCGCCAAGGAACTCGCCGCCCTCAAGCGCCTGGTCGAGAACGAGGTGGCGCCGGCCCTGGGCGTCAGCATCGGGTTTTCCGATTCGGACGGGGATTGATGGCCATGCCGACCCGACGCGAATTTCTCACCGGTCTGGCGGCCTTGCTGGCCGCGCCCCCCTGGGCCCGTGCCGCCGCGTCGGCCACCGGCCAGGCCGTGCAACTGGCGGCCACCTGGCAGACCGGCGACGGTTATCAACTGGGCGTGGTGACGATCGATCCTGCCGGTCGCTTCGACATCGTCGCGGCTTTGGACGTGCCCACCCGTGCCCACGGTTTCCTGCATGAGCCCGGCGGCAAGCTGCTGGCGGTCGCGCGGCGTCCCGGCCACTGGCTCTTGCGCTGGAACCGGCAGGGGCAGGCGCTCGCCTGGCACTGGATCGAACCGCGGCGCGCCTTCGCCGGCCACGTCCTGGCCAGCCCGGACGGCGCCACCCTGTACACCACGGAGATGGACCTCGACAGCGGCGCCGGCCTGATCGGCGTGCGCGACGCCGCCACCCTGCAAAAGCGCGACGAATGGCCCACCCACGGCATCGACCCGCATCAGCTGATCTTGGACAAAAGCCACCCCGGCAGCCTGATCGTCGCCAACGGCGGCGTGCCCACCCAGCCGGAAACCGGGCGCCTGAAGCGCCATCTCGAAGGCATGGATTCCTCGCTGGTGCGGCTAGATGCCGGCAGCGGCGAACTGCTCGGCCAATGGCGCCTGGACGACCCGCGGCTCAGCCTGCGCCACCTGGCCTGGGGTGGCGCGGCGGGCCGGCCGGTGCTCGGCATCGCCCTCCAGGCCGAGCACGATGCCCCTGCCGACAAGGCGAGTGCCCCGGTGCTCGCGCTGTTCGACGGCGATACCCTGCGCGCCGTGCCCGTACCGCGGCCGCTGGCCGGCTATGGCGGCGACATCGCGGCCCTGGCCGGACGCTTCGCCGTCAGTTGCCCACGCAGCCAGGGCGTGGCCGTCTACGGCGTGGACGGCGAATGGAAAGACTGGGTGCCGCTGACCGAGGCCTATGCCCTGGCCGCCACCCCGCAACAGATTTGGGTCGGCGGCCGGCTGCAAACGCTGGGCCTGGCCGGGCCCGCCACGCCGGCCGTGGGCGCGGCCATGCCGGACATCCGCCTCGACAACCATTGGATCGCGCTTCAATGGAACACATGAATTCCATCGCTGCTATTCGTACCGACTGGCGCACGCTCGCGCTGGTCACTGCCCTGCACGGGCTCGCCGCCTTCGCCTTGCTCAGTGCCACGCCGGTCGTGCAGGCCCTGGGCCAGGACCGGCCGCTGATGGTCAGCCTGATCGAGCTGGCGCCGCCGGCGCCCAAGCCGGCCGAGCCGCCGCGGCCTCGGGCCATGCCGGCAGCCAAGCTCGCACCGCAGCCGCCGATCCTGGCCTCATCGACACCGACCCCGGCGCCGATGACCACCAGTGAGCCCGAGACGACGGCCAAGCCCGAGGCTGCGGAAGCTGCGCCTCCAACGCCTGCGGCTCAGGCCGCGGCAGCCCCGATATCGGCAGCGGTGGTGCCGCCGCGTTTCGATGCCGACTACTTGGACAACCCGGCACCGGCCTATCCGTCGCTATCCCGCCGGCTACGCGAGCAGGGCAGGGTGCTGCTGCGGGTGTACGTGGAGCCTAACGGCACCGCCTCGCGCATTGAGATCAAGTTGACCAGCGGCTTCGAGCGTCTGGACAACGCGGCCTTGAACACCGTGCGCAAATGGCGCTTCGTTCCGGCCCATCAAGGCAGTGCCGCCGTCGGCGCCTGGGTCGTGGTCCCGATTTCTTTTTCCCTGAGGAGTTGAACATGCAGCAAGACCTGGGCTTTGCCCATTTCCTTGGCCACGCCGACGGCCTTGGCCAGTTCCTGCTGGTTGTGCTGGCCGCGATGTCGGTCGCCACTTGGTATCTCATCGTCGGCAAGTCTGTTGCGCAATGGCGCATGCGCCGCCGCGCGCGGGACTTCCTCGCCCGGTTCTGGAATGCGGCGGACATGACCGAGGTGGCCGCGCATATCCGCGAGCAGGGCGTGGGCGATCCCTTCTCCCATCTGACCCATCACGGCCTGCGCGCGGCCGAGCAATACCGCAACCGCAGCAGCCAGCGCCTGGTCGAGGCCGGCTCGGCCGACGAGTTCCTCACCCGCGCCCTGCGCCGGGCCATGGAGCAGGACACGGCGCGCCTGGAATACGGCCACACCGTGCTTGCTTCGGTGGCCTCCAGCGCGCCCTTCGTCGGCCTGTTCGGTACCGTCTGGGGCATCTATCACGCCCTGCTCAACATCGGCATGAGCGGCCAGAGCAGCCTGGACCAGGTGGCCGGCCCGGTCGGCGAGGCCCTGATCATGACCGCCCTGGGCCTGGCCGTGGCCATCCCCGCCGTGCTCGCCTACAACGCCTTCACCCGGGCCAACCGCCTGCTGTTGGCCGAACTCGACGGCTTCGCCCACGACCTGTTCGCCTTCATGTCCACCGGCATTCGCGCCGAAGGGCAGGGACCGGGCACCCTGCCGCACGTCTTGGCGAGGGCCGCGTGATGGCCTTCGGCGGTTTCTCCCAAAACTCGAATAGCCAGCCGGTGGCGGAGATCAACATGATTCCGCTGATCGACGTGATGCTGGTGCTGCTGGTGATTTTCATCATCGCGGCGCCGTTGATGACTCACGCAGTCAATGTGGAATTGCCCAAGGCCAGTTCGAATCCGGAAATCAGCAAGCCGGAAGTAGTGCATCTGAGCGTGGATGCGACCGGCCGGGTGTACTGGAACGATCAGGCCGTTGATGCGCCGACCTGGCGCGCGCGCATGGGTGAAGCCGCCGGCCAGCCGACACAACCGGAACTGCGCATCCGCGCCGATGGCGACGTGGCTTACAGGCACGTGGCCGGGCTCATGTCCGACGCCGCCCGGGAGGGTCTCAACAAGATTGGGTTCGTGACCGAGCCTGAGTAAGCACAAGTTTTTCAATAGCCAGCCAATCGCCAGCCAACCATTTTTTCACAGGAAATAAGGAAGGCGACGATGAAACGTAAAACTCAAAAAATCAGGCGACCCATCAGTTTCAGGACGGAAGGTGTGGCGCAGGTTCCCCCCATGGTCAAGACCAGTCTGGCCCTGGGGATGTCCACCTTCATGCTCATGCCCATGACGGCCATCGCGGCCGAGCAGGCGGAACAGGCGGAGACCAAGGAAGTGACGCTGGGCACGGTGAAGGTGGAAGACACCGCCATCGACCCCAACCCCAACGCCGAACCGGGCGTACCCTACAAGGCCAAGTATTCCGGCGACGAGCGCCATACCCGTCCCCTGGCCGAGACGCCTCAGAACATCTCGGTGCTGACCAAGGCGCAAATCGACGATTCGGGCTACACGGACCTGCGCGCCATCCTAGACGCGCAACCGGGCATCACCCTGGGTACCGGCGAAAACGGCAACGCCTTTGGCGACCGCTACATCATTCGCGGCCAGGAGGCCCGTAGCGACGTGTTCGTGGACGGCCTGCGCGACCCCGGCATGACCATACGCGAGAGCTTCGCCACGGAACAGGTGGAAATCTCCAAGGGCCCGAACTCCAGTTTCGCAGGCCGCGGTACCTCGGGTGGGGCGGTCAACTCGGTGACCAAGCAGGCCACCATGGACTATGACTTCGCTAAGCTATCCGCCGGCGTCGGCACGGACGAGCACGCCCGCCCGACCTTGGATACCAACCAGGTCATCAGCGACAAGATGGCCCTGCGCGCCAATGCGCTATACGGCTATGAAAAAGTGCCCGATCGGGGACCGGCGGATCGCGCGCGCAAGGGCCTGGCCCTGTCGGGCCTTTTCCTGCCCAACGACAAGCTGGACATCGTGCTCGACTACTACGGCATGCGCGCCGAAGACAACCCGGACCTGGGCAGCTATCTGGTGGGCACCGTGCCCAACCGGGTGCCCGCCAAGAACGTGCCCGTCTATGCCCAAAAGCAGGACTTCATGACGTCCGACGTGGACACCGTGACCGGGCGCATCAAATTCAAGATCACCCCGGACATGCGCATCACCAACAACACGCGTTTCGGCACTTCGGACAACGCTTATGTGGCTACCGGCGCACGCGCCGCGACCACAGGCATCAACAACCCGACGGGGGTCTATAGCACGGCTACGCTGAGTACCCATCAGGGTTGGCAGGAGGTGGAGTATTTCGCCAACCAGACCAATCTGTTCCTGGATAAAACCATCGCCGGCAAGAAGCACGAGTTCATCGTCGGTCTGGAATACACCGATCATGCCGTATTGAACGGCGTGTACAGCGTCACCAATTCCGGCCAGAACTGCATCACCGGCACCGGTGTGGTCCTCAATGCCTGGTGTATCACCGATGCCAGCGGCAACGTGGTGAACGGCCTGAATACGCTGATGAACCGTCAGATCGTCAAGGGCGCTTGGGATCAGGACTGGGCCATCAAGACCACTTCCCTCTCCCTGTTGGATACCGTTGATATCACGGAGAAGTTCACGGCCTTCGCCGGCATCCGGCGCGACCATTTCGACTACAACCTCAAGGCCTACTGGAACCATGACGGTGATTCAGGTGCTGGCGCGACGCCGACTGTACTCGGCAACTTCAAGGATGCAGACGCTATCTTGAACGGGCATGTCGGCGTGACCTACAAGTTCCGCCCGGAGGCCAATATCTATGCAACCTATTCGACAGCCAGCGACATCAACGGCGGCGAATCGGATGTGGGGGCAAGCTCCGGCTACGGGGGGTTGGCCGTGAACTATGTTTGTACGGATCGTACAAACCCCAACCCGGCGCTTAGGGGCTGCGACCCGAATGGCAGCATCGAGGCCAAGCCGGAAACGACGCAAAACCTGGAGTTGGGCACCAAATGGAATGTCATGGGCGGCAAGCTGCTGGCCACGGCTTCCGTTTTCCAGATCACCAAATCGAATGTCATGGAAGGTAGTGGCTACGAAGCGGGTGCTTCGTTCAATACCGGCAAGAACCGGGTGCGGGGTATCGAGTTCGGTTTGACCGGCATGTTGACCGACAAGCTGACAGCCCAGGCCGGCGTGACCTTCATGAAGGCCGAGGTGCTGGAATCGGCTACTGCCGCCAACGTCGGCAAGACCCTGAGCAACTTCGCCGACAACACGGCCTCCGCCCAACTGCGCTACCAGGCCACGCCCCAGCTGGCCATCGGCGGTGCGGTGAAGTACGAAGGCAAGAAGTACGCGGGCCAGCCTGATACAGCGGCGGCCTACGACACCGGCACGGGCTTGTACAGTCAACCTGTTCCCGCCTATACCGTGGTGGACCTGTTCGCCAACTATCGCCTCAAAAAGAACCTGGACATGCGCCTGAACATCGGCAACGTGGCGGACAAGGACTACTACCTGGCCGCTTATCGTTCCGGTTCCTTCCTCTACAAGGGGGACGCGCGGAATGTCCGTCTGACGCTGAACTATGACTTCTGATCGGTAAATCCCATTAAAGCCGGGCGAAAGCCCGGCTTTTCCCTTTTTCCAATGAGCCAGTCTCGAACACTTTTATCCTCCCTGAGCCATATCCCCCGGGATATTCATTGTGCCCAGGACTACGAATTCCTGGCGCAGCGCTTTATCGCCGAGCCGAGCTATGCATACATCGCCGGCGGCAGCGGCCATGACGCGACCCTGGCGGCGAATCGCAAGGCCTTCTCAGAGATCAGCATTTGGCCGCGCCTGTTGCGGGATGTTACGGACGGCCACACGCGGCTGCATCTGCTGAACCGCGAGTTCGCCCATCCCATTCTGCTGGCGCCCCTGGCGTTCCAGAAACTGGCCCATCCCTCGGGTGAGCTCGAAACCGCCAGGGCCGCGGCGGCGACGGACACCTGCATGGTTTGCAGCACCCTATCCTCCACGAGCTTGGAGGAAGTTGCCCAATATGCCGGGCAGGAGAAATGGTTCCAGCTCTACTTCCAGCCGCGGCGGGAAGTCACGCTGGACCTGGTGAAACGAGCCGAGGCCGCTGGCTATACCGCCCTGGTGGTGACTCTGGATGCCTCGGTCCAGGCCCCCAGTCTCAGGTCCCAGCGGGCCGGCTTCCGCATGCCGGCGGATGTGCGGCCGACAAGCCTGCTGGGGTATCCGGCGCCCGATCCGCCGGCCCTGCCGGCCGGTGCCAGCATGATCTTCCAGGGCATGATGGCCGAGGCGCCCACCTGGGAGGACTTGGCCTGGTTGCTGGACCAGACGGCCCTGCCCGTTCTGGTCAAGGGCGTCTTGCACCCCGAGGATGGGGCGCGCCTGCAAACCCTGGGCATGGCGGGCCTGGTGGTGTCCAACCACGGTGGTCGCACCCTGGATGGCGTACCGGCCAGCCTGGAGGTCCTGCCCAGGATCCGGCAGGCGGTGGGCCCGGCATTTCCTCTGTTGCTGGACAGCGGCATCCGCTCCGGCGCGGACGTCTTCAAGGCCCTGGCCCTCGGGGCCGACGCGGTCATGATTGGCCGCCTGCAGGTCTACGCCATGGCTGTGGCGGGGGCCTTGGGCGTGGCCCACATGCTCAAGCTGCTGCGTGAGGAACTGGAACTTTGCATGGCCCTGGCCTGCTGTCCCACGTTGGCGGACATCGGCCCCGAAATGATTCTTCGCTAATCGAGAAAGACGAAACCCATGTTGATCCCCATCGAAAATGTGCTGAGCAAGGATGAAGTCAGTCAATTCCGGGCTAGCCTGGACCAGGCCGATTGGCAGGACGGCTC
The DNA here is from genome assembly GCA_013389055.1 of Hydrogenophilaceae bacterium. Lineage (GTDB taxonomy): Bacteria > Pseudomonadota > Gammaproteobacteria > Burkholderiales > Thiobacillaceae > Sulfuritortus. The sequence continues at coordinate 19,634 of JACAEC010000155.1, read as the reverse complement.
GAAGACCGCGGGCACCCTGGCGCGCTCCGTGAAAAGAAATCAGCAACTGGAGGACGGCAACGCCCTGGCGGTCAGCCTGGGCAACCACATCCTGCGCAGGCTGGGGAATCACCCGGCCTTCATCTCGGCTGCCCTGCCCAGCAGAATCTATCCGCCCAAATTCAACCGCTATGCCGACGGCGGCAGCTACGGCGCCCATGTGGACAGTGCATTGATGCAGGTGCCCGGAACCGGCATCACGGTGCGCAGCGACCTGTCGGCGACCCTGTTCCTATCCGAGCCGGATGAATACAACGGTGGAGAACTGGAAATCGAAGGCCCCTTTGGCGTCCAGTCCGTGAAGCTGGAGGCCGGGGATATGGTCCTCTATCCGTCCAGCAGCCTGCACCGCGTCACTCCCGTGACCCGGGGGACGCGGCTTGCGTCCTTTTTCTGGATTCAGAGCATGGTGGCCGACGAGGGGGCGAGAACCCTGCTGTTCGACCTGGACCAGGCGATCCAGGCGCTGACCCCCTCGGTTCAGCCGGACGATGGCCACCTGCTCAAACTGACGGGGGTGTACCACAACCTGCTCAGGCGTTGGGCGGTTGCCTGAGACACTTCCTGAAGGCGGAATGGCTCAGGAGCCGATTTCGCCCATCGCACTTTGCAAGTAATTGGGCAGGCCCATCTGCTCGATCAGACCGAGTTGGGTCTCCAGATAGTCGATGTGCTCCTCGGTGTCTTCCTGAATCCCGGTGAGGATGTCGCGGGAGACGTAGTCCTTCACCGATTCGCAGTGTGCGATGGCCTCGATGTACAACTCGCGGCCACCCAGCTCCAGCTTGAGGTCGGCGGCCAGGCACTCGGGCACGTCCTCGCCGATCATCAGCTTGTTGAGCGTTTGCAGGTTGGGCAGGCCTTCGAGGAACAGGATGCGCTCGATCAACTTGTCGGCGTGCTGCATTTCCTCGATGGATTCCTCGTATTCGTGCTTGCCCAGAGCGGTGAGGCCCCAGTTCTTGTACATGCGGGCATGCAGGAAATACTGGTTGATGGCAGTCAACTCGACCGCCAGTGCTTTGTTGAGTAGCTGGATGACTTTCTTGTCGCCTTTCATAGTGCGCTCCTGTCTGTGTGAGGCTGGAATCGATGCGCGGCTCAGATCGGCATGCCGTTGGCTATGAAAGGGCTAATGGGCCAAGCCGAGTTCGGTTGTCCGGAACATGCAAATCATAGGGTAGGGAGAGGAACTGCGGGGTTGTTCAGTTTTCGCCGCAATGGCGGGCCTGCTCGCCATTCGGGCAGCCGCGACACTCCTTGAGGATGCCGTGGGCGCAAGGTGCGCACTTGCCGCATTCGGTCGCAATGCCGAGATGTTCACGCAGTGCGCGCATGGAATGGACGCCGTCCCTTACGGCATCGCGCACTTGACTCTCGGTTACTGCCTGGCAGACACAAACATACATGGCGACATGGCTCCGCTGCTGATGCACTACATTCTATGCGAATGAGAATCGTTGTCAACAACATCATCCAATCCGTCGCTCAGCGCTCCTTGTAGGGCTCGATCTGAACCGCGCGCATGCGGTAGCCGGATTCGCCCATGTCGCTCCGGGAGAAGGCCTGTTCGATGACGCCGCTCACCCAGACGGCATCCATGCCGGTCTTGGTCTTGAAGGGCTGGTCGGCGATGACGTGGATGATCTGATTGGCCGGCGGCGGCGGCACGTGGATGCAGGCGCCGAAGTAGGGCACCAGGAGGAATTCCTTCACTTCCTTCTTGCCGAACTCCAGGGGCACCATGAAACCGGGGATGCGGATGGCCTTGCCGGCCATGGCGGGGTTGGTCGGAGCGGCGTTCCACATGGCCTTGAGCTTGTCCATGGCTTCCATCGCGCGGGGATCGGAGTCCTTCAGTTTGTCGAGCTGCAGATCCTTGATGGTCTTCATCGGGTCCCAGTCCTTGGGCAGCAGGTCGTCCCAGCCGACCTCCTTGTAGGTGGCCGGTTTTGCGGCCGTGGCGGGAGCCAGGCGGTCGCCCACCTTGTAGTCGGCGGCAAGGGCGGAAGCGGCGAGAAGGCTGCAGCATAGGGCGATGATGCGTTTCATGGATTCCTCAGGAACGGGGCGTCAGGCCGTCAGCCAGCGATATACGGTAAGCCCGCCAGCCCGGCAATAGACTGGCGACAAGGCCAACAAACACGACCCCTGCCAGCAGATAGAGTTCCTCCATCGTCGGCATGCCGGCCGCCAAGCTCAGGCCGAAACGTGACTCGATCAGCGGCCCCAATACCAGTGACAGCGTGGTCAGGAGCAGGAAGCCGAGCCCGCTGCCGGCGAGGGTGAGGCCCAGTCCATCCAGGGTCAGCAGGGCCAGGATATCGCGCGGATGTGCCCCGACCGAGCGCAACACGGCCAGTTCCCGCCGGCGTTCGTTGAGGCCGGCCAGGACCACCGCGACCAGCCCGGCCAGGCCGACCACCACGACTAGAGCGGAGACCGCGAGCAGGGCCTTCTCGCCGATGCCGACCACCTGCCAGAGCTGGGAGAGCGCGACGCCGGGCAGCACGGCCATCAACGGCTCGGCATGGTAGCTGTTGATGTAGCGTTGAACGGAGAACACCGCGGCGCGCGATTTCAGGCCCAGGATGACGGCGGTGACGGTCTTCGGCGTGAGGTCGAATTTCTTCACGTACTCGGCCGGGATGCTCATGCCGGGAATGGGGGCGCCGCCCTGCCAGTCGAGGTGGATGGCCTCCATGGCCTCCAGGCTGATGTGGACTGTGCGGTCCACCGGCGTGCCGGTGCGGGCGAGGATGCCGACCACGATGAAGGGCTTGTCGGCATGCTCGGCGAGATCGGTTCCGCCGCCGCCGTGGCTCAGGGTGATGCGGCTGCCGAGCTTGTAGTCGAGCGCTTCGGCGACCTCGGCGCCGAGGACGGCGTCGAAAACCCCGTCGAACGGTCGGCCTTCGGCCAGTTTCAGTGTGCGGGCATCGCCGTATCGGAAGTGGGCGAAATAATCCTTCGTCGTTCCCAGTACCGGGTAACCGTGATGCGAGTCGCCCAGCGAGATCGGAATGCTCCAGGCGACGGCCGGGTTTGCGGCCAGCGCCTGGACGCTTGTCCACTCCATGTTGTGGGTGGCCTCGCCGATGCGGAACACCGAGTAGAGCATCAGTTGCAGCGGACTGCCGCGCGCGCCGACGATCAGATCGGCACCGGAGACGGATTGCTCGAAGCCGGCCCGGATGTTTTCGCGCAGGCGCTCCACGCCGAGCAGCAGGCAGACCGAGAGGGCGATGGCCAATACGGTCAGGCTGAGGGTCGCGCGCCGGTTCCAGGCGCTATGGACGGCGAGGGCGATCAGATGTTGCATCTGGCGTCCCCCTGAGCCCCCCGAGGGGGCACGCAACTGGGCGGCCCTGCGTCAGTCGTTTGGGTCCGATTGATCTCTGTCAGGGCCAGTTCGCGGGAGAACCGCCCGGCCAGCCGGCGGTCATGGCTGACGAAAACCAGCGCGGCGCCAGCGGCCGTGCATTCCTTGATCAGCAAATCGAGGAACGCAGTCTGGCGCTCGGCATCCAGGGCGGAAGTCGGTTCGTCGGCGATGACCAGTTCCGGCGTGCCGATCAGCGCCCGCGCCGCCGCCACGCGCTGCTGCTGGCCGACCGAAAGTGCGGTGGCGGGACGTTGCCAGAGTGATTCGTCCAAGTCCAGGTGACGGAGCAGACGCGCGGCCGCTTGCCGGGGATCGCCGGCCCGTTCGCGCCGGCGCTCGGAAAAGCGGCAGGGCAGCAGGATGTTGTCCAGCACCGAGAGATAGGGGATCAGGTTGAATTGCTGGAAGATCAGGCCGATGTGGTCGGCGCGAAAGCGATCGCGTGCCGAACCGGAGAGTCGGGACAGCGGTTGGCCGAGGATGCTGAGGTCGCCCGAACGCGGCAGCAGCACGCCGGCCAGCAGATTCAACAGGGTGCTTTTGCCGGAGCCGGAAGGGCCGTGCAGGAAGACCTGCTCGCCGGGGGCCAATTCGAAGGCGGCAATATCCAGGCAGGGCGTGCCGCCCCAGTCGAAGCGCAGGTCGGCGATACGGACGATCGGTTCGGTCATCCGATTACCAACTCACCTTGCGCTGCCTCGGGTTCAACTGTACGGCCTTCTGACCCTTGGGGCCGGCTACTTCGACGTTCAGCGTCTTCATGCCGGGAAAGCGGTCGAACAGCAGCACTTCCAGGTCCCGCAGTCGACCGGGCTGGGCGCACTGGAACATGAACTCGGCATCGAGATCGGCATGACCGGCGTGGCCATGGTCATCTTTGCCGGCGGCGCCGTGGCCGGCTTCGAGCAGCGGGGATTCAAGCTTCACGCCCGCGGGTTTGCAGTTGGCGGCCGGGCTCGGCTTGAACAGCTCGCCGGCTTGCTCAAGGACTTGCTTCATCTTGGCGACGGCCGCCCGTTCCTTGGCATTGCGCGGCGCGTGCTCGAACCCGACCAGGCTGTCGGTGGGCGACTCCAGCATCAGGGTCAGGCTGCCGCCGTCCACAGCGATGGCCAGGTGGGCCTGTCCGTGGACGTGGGCCTCTGCGGCCAGGACCGATGCGCAGGGTAGAGCGGCGGCCAGGATGGCGATGGTCAGATAGGGGAACGGCGGCATCGAGATTCCTCCCTGGTGGTTCAATGCGAATGCGGGCTCAGCAGAACCACACCGATGCCGGCCGCCAGCAAGGCGAATTGGACAACGAAATCGAGCGGTTTGCGATGCTTGTGCAGGGCCGGCACCAAGTCGGCCACGGCGATGTAGATGAAGCTGGCGGCGGCCAGGGCCAGGACGTAGGGAATAACGCCGGTGGCGCCACTCAACGCGAACCAGCCGATCACCCCGCCCAGCACGGCGGCCAGGCTGGACAGCAGATTCAGCCACAGGGCCTTGAGACGGCTGTAGCCGGAAGCCAGCAGGACCATGAAGTCGCCCACCTCCTGCGGGATCTCGTGGGAGATGACCGCGATGGTGGTGGCCCAGCCCAAGGCCGGGTCCTGCAGAAAGGCAGCGGCGATGAGCACGCCGTCGACGAAGTTGTGCATGCCGTCTCCCAGCACGATGAGCGAGCCGGCTGCGGTGTGCGAGTGGCAAACATGGTTGCTATCCTCGTGGTGGTCATGCCGCCACAGTGCGGCCTTTTCCAACGCGAAGAAGATCAGGATCCCCGCCAATACGGTCATGCCGACCTGGTGGCCGTCCATCGCCTCGGTGGCTTCCGGCAGCAGGTTGAGGAAGGCGACGGCCAGCAGCAAGCCGACGGAAAAGCCGACCAGTTTGTGGGCCATGCCTCGTAGCACGGTGAGGGACAGACTGGCGGCGGCAAGTACGGAAAGCACGCCGCCGGCCAGGGTGGCCAGGATGATCTGGATGAGGGTCATGGTGCTGCTGCTTTCAATGCTCATAAGGGATGCTGGCAGGGAGGCTGGTGCAAGACGGTTGCATGATAGGTGGAGGGGTCATTGGATGCAACTGGGTTGCGTTACTGCGCATCCGCCATCCCCGAACAGCCGGGGCAGAGTCCTTGCAGGTTCAGTTCGGCTTTATGAAAAACGTAGCCCGGGGGCAGGCTGAGGGCGAAAGTGGGGTGCAACTGGTCCAGGCAGAACACCTGTCCGCAGCGGGTGCAGTGGAAATGGGCATGGCCATGATTGTCCCGGTCGACCGCGTTAAAGCGCCAGACGCGGTCGTCGCTGGCGATCTTGTGGGCCAGCCCTCGGGAGACCAGCCAGTCCAAAACGCGGTAAAGCGTGACCCGGTCCAGGGCGCCCTCCCGGCTCAGCCTGTCTTCCAGGTCGGCATGGCTGAGGGCGCTGGGTGCAGCCATCAGGGCTGCCAAGACGCGGGTTCGGGCGGGGGTGACCCGTCCATGGGCCTGGATCAGGGTTGCGGCAAGCTGGGTCATGGCAGGAAACGCAAATGTGTTGCATTGAATTCTACCCAATCTGCCAGCCAAAAGGGCGGCTTGGCCTGTTAGAGGTAGCGATGCCCGCCCAGCAAGCTGCCGTCCGCCCGCACCTCGTAGGCCAGGGGCTTGCCGGTCGGCACTTCCAGCGCCTCCACCTGGACGGGGCTCAAGCGGTCGAGGTATTTGATCAGCGCCCGCAAGGTGTTGCCATGGCTGACCACCAGCATCCGCCTGCCGGAGCGGGCGGCCGGCAGGGCCACTTCATGCCACCAGCGGGCGATTCGGCTTTCCGTATCCGCCAGGCTTTCGCCGGGAGTCCATGCCGACTCGCCGATCGTTGTGTACTCGGCCCGGTTGCGCGGGTGGCGCGGGTCGTCGTCGCTCAGCAGGGGCGGTTTGTCCAGATAGCCGCGGCGCCAGCGCAAGAACTGATCGGCACCGTAGCGCGACATCGTCTCGGGTTTCGACAGCCCTTCCAGGGCACCGTAGTGGCGCTCGTTGATCCGCCATTCCGCCTGCACCGGCAAGGGGTCATGGCCCATGGCGATCAGGAGTTCGCCCAGGGTTTCATGGGTGCGCTGCAAGAGGGAGCAGGTCGCGGCATCGAAGCGGTAGCCCTGTCCAGCCAGGCGTTCACCGGCGGCACGCGCCTCGGCGCGGCCGGCCTCGGTCAGGCCGGGATCGGCCCAGCCGGTGAAGCGCTGAGCGAGGTTCCATTCGCTCTGGGCGTGGCGGACCAATACGATAGGGGTAGCTTCGGTCGTCATCGTGGCGATCTCATCATCTGTCATGGCCGACAAGATAAGCGCGCGATCCGGCTCAAGACCAGTTGAAAGTTTCCATCTTTGTCATCGCCAAAATCGATGATGTCCGGTAAGGTCCCGGTCGATGGATACCGCGGTCTGCAATCAGGCGAGACGGGGTTTATTCGGGTTGGGCGATGCGGCGGGCGCCACTGAAGCGCTTGGCCCAATAGCTGTCATCGATGCTGGATACGGTCACTTGCTTTTCGCGCCGGCTGCTGGCGTGAATGAACTTGCCGTCGCCGGCATAAATGCCCACGTGCGAGAACGGTTTTTTCAGGGTATTGAAGAACACCAGATCGCCCGGCTTGAGTGCTTCCTTGTCGACGGCCTCGCCGTTCTGGCTGATCGCCTTGGCGCTGTGCGGCAGATCGATGTTTTCGGTCTGCTTGTAGACATGGCGGACCAGGCCGCTGCAATCGACGCCCTTGTCCGGGTTGTTGCCGCCGAACTTGTAAGGAGTGCCGAGCAGCTTCAAGGCATAGAGGATAGGCGCGGCCTGTTTCTTGATGCCTTCAGTGACGCTCTCTTCTGCTCGGCTCACGGTCGAGTAGAAGGCTGCGGCAAGGCAAAGCAGGGTGACAAAGCTGCGTCGCATTAAGATATGCCAATTGATGACGCCGTGATTAAGCCAGCCGAGGCGGTTCTTGTCTAGTATTAATGGTGTGGGGCGCAATACACGCTAAGACAGCAATCTTAAGGAGATGAAGATGTCTACGGAAAATACTCAAGAGTTGATGGAACCGGTCCGCCAGGCAGCCAGCGAAGGCGTTGACCTGCGGGTTAGGGTGCGGCAATTGGTGACCGATGCCATTCTCAAGCGGCAGGCCGATCCGAAAGAGATCAAGGCAGTGATGCAGGCGACCGTGGATGGCTTGGGTGTGGGCTTGGCCCAGCGCGGCAATCATGCCGGCGAGGCCTTGAAGGAGGCCATGGCCGGTTTGGACGAGGCGGTGGCCAAATCGGTGTATGCCGTGAAAATGGCGGTGGATGAGTCATGGGGGCAGGGTCGGCAGTTTGCCGACGAGGATCTGCGTGCCGCGCTCGATGCCGTGAAGAACCTGGAAGACGACATGGTCGGCACGCTCAAGCGGACCGGCGAGAAGACACAGGGCGTGCTGAAGGCCGAATTCGACAAGCTGCGTGAACACCTGGCCCGGGTCGGTACCGATACCGGCAGCCAGGTGCGGGATACGGTCAGCACGCTGAATGGCAGGCTGGCCGGGGTGGCCTCGGGTTCGGCCAGCGAGGTCAAGCAGACCGCGAAAGAGGCCACCGGCCGCTTGGCTGCGGTGACCTCGGGCGTCCTGCGCGGCTTGGCCGACGCCATCGATCAAAAGACCCGCTGAACCGCTAGCCATCATGCTGCGGGAAACGCTCTCCGTGGTGCGGGATTTGCCGCGCCTGCATGAGATTGCCACGGTCCTGATCCGCTATGGTTGGGGCGACGTGGTGCGCGTTCTCGGCTTGAGCAATGCGCTCGAGCGGGCCGGCCGGCTGCTGCATTGGCAGACCAGCAGCGAAATCAGTCAGCTGGACCTGCCGGTGCGCATCCGCCTGGCCTTGACCGATCTAGGGCCCACCTTCGTCAAGCTGGGCCAGGTCCTGGCCACCCGGGTCGATATGTTTCCGCCGGCGTGGATCGAGGAATTCGAAAAGCTGCACAACCGGGTGCCCGCCGTGCCCTTCGAAATGGTCCAGCCCAGCCTGAATCAGGCCTTCGGCGGTGACATCATGCAGGCCTGCCAAAGTTTCGACGAGCAGGCCTTTGCCGCCGCGTCGATTGCCCAGGTCCACCGCGCGGTGCTCAAGGATGGCACCCGGGTCGTGGTCAAGGTGCGCCGGCCCGACATCGTGGCCAAGATCGAGGCGGACCTGCGCATCCTCAGCCACCTCGGCCGCCTGCTCGAACTGGAGATGCCGGAAGCCCGGCGCTACCGCCCCGTGCAGATCGTGCTCCAGCTCCGCCGCTCCCTGATGCGGGAACTGGATCTGGTCAAGGAGGCCCGCAACATCGACCGCTTCGCCGAGAACTTCGCCGGCGACGCCACGGTGCGGATACCCCGGGTGCACTGGCAGTACTGCAGCGAAGTGGTCAATGTGCAGGACGAACTGGAGGGCGTGCCCGGCAGCGACCTCGCAGCCGCGCGGGCCGCCGGGCTGGATTTGGGCGTCCTGGCCTCGCGCGGCGGCGATGCCGTGCTCAAGATGATCCTGTTGGATGGCTATTTCCATGCCGACCCCCACCCCGGCAACGTGATCTACCTGCCGGGCAATGTCGTCGGCATGATCGACTTCGGCATGGTCGGCCGCTTGACCGACCGGCGCCGGGAGCAGTTGATCGACTTCCTCAATGCCTTGGTGCACAAGGACGCGGAGGGCATGCTCAATGTCCTTACCATCTGGGCCGGCAACGCCGAGATCGAGGAGGAGAAGCTCGCCTATGACATCGACGAGTTGGTGTTCAGTTACGACAACCTCTCCCTGAAAGATATCCAGATCGGGCCACTGCTGTCGGAGATCACCGCGCTCATGCGCGAGAACAACCTGGCCCTGCCGCCCGATCTCACCCTGCTGTTCAAGGCGCTGATCACCCTGGAAGGCCTGGGCCGGCAGCTCACCCCCGCGTTCCATATGGTGGATCACATCGATCCCTTCATTAAGGAGATCTACGCCCGCCGTTTCACCCCGGGCGCCTTGGCCAAGCGGGCCCGGCATGGCCTGCGCGAGGTGCTCGAGGTGGTCACGGGACTGCCCCGTGACTTGGCCCGGCTGTTCCGCCAGGCCCGCCGGGGCAGCTTGCGCATCGATCTCGACCTCAAGCGGCTCGACCACTTCGGGGGCCAGCTCAACCAGGCGGCCAACCGGCTGACCATGGGTATCCTGACCGCCTCCTTGGTGATCGGCTCCTCCATCATCATGACCGTGCCCAATGCCCCGGCCAGTCTGAATTTCCTCGGCCAACTGGGCTTCTTCCTCGCCTTCGCCAACAGCGTCTGGATCCTCTATTCCATCTGGCGTTCCGGCCGGGACTAAGCGGCGACGGCCGCGCTCCCTCGAATTTGGTTAGAATGCCGCTTTCTGCGGGTAAGCCGCCGATTGGCCGGAAAGGGGAGCGCATGAAAAAGTGGATTGGGGCGGTACTGGCGATGCTGCTGTTGAGCGCATCGGTCCGGGCGGCCGATCAGCCGGCCGCGGCCGATGCCGAGAAGGAGCGCATTCGCTCGATGGTCAAGGAGGTCTTGCGCGAATACGCCGCCAGCCTGGGGCCCAAGGCTCTCAATGCGGACGCCCGGGGAATCATGCAGAACCTCGGCCAGGACAACCGCAACTTCATGCGCACGCACAAGGCCGCCTATTTCAAGCCCTTCGTCGACGGCCAGCATCCGCGCGCTACGGTGATCACCTGCGCCGATTCCCGCGTGCATAGCCATGCCTTCGACGCCACCCCCGATGGTGATCTGTTCATGATCCGCAACATCGGCAACCAGATCAGCACCGCCGAGGGCTCGGTCGAGTTTGGCATCCACCACCTGCACACGCCGTTGCTGCTGATCGTCGGCCATTCGGCCTGCGGTGCGATCAAGGCGGCCGCGGCCGACTACAGCGGCGAGTCCGGTCCGATCAAGAACGAGCTGGACAGCATCCAGATTCCCAAGGGCGAGAGCGGCATGAGCAGCATCCTGCTCAATGTTCACAACCAAGTGAAATATGCCATGGCCAAGTTCGAAGAAAAGGTGATCAGTGGCGAGCTGGTCATCGTCGGCGCGATCTATGATTTCCGCGATGACCTCAAGCAGGGCCAGGGCAAGCTGGCCATCGTCAACGTCAACGGCGAGACCGATGCCAAGAAGCTCGGCCAACTGGAAATCGTCCAGGCGACCGAGCAGGCCGCGCCGCGCACGCGTCGCAACCCCATGGATCACTAAATCAAGCCAAGGTAGAAAGGGCAATATGGAACGCATCTACAACTTCAGCGCCGGTCCTGCGGTGCTGCCTCGGGAAGTCCTCGAACAGGCTCGTGACGAGCTGGTCAATTGGCAGGGCTGCGGCATGTCGGTGATGGAGATGAGCCATCGCGGCAAGGAGTTCATGGGCATCGCCGCCCAGGCCGAGGCCGATCTGCGCGAGTTGATGGGCATTCCCGCCAACTACAAGGTGTTGTTCCTGCAGGGCGGCGCCTCGACCCAGTTCGCCATGGTGCCGATGAACCTCTTGCGCGGAAAAAAGAGTGCCGATTACCTGAATACCGGCGAGTGGTCGAAGAAGGCGATCAAGGAGGCCAAGCGCTACGGCGCGGTCAACGTGGTGGCCTCCAGCGAAGACAAGAACTTCAGCTATGCTCCGACCCAGGATCAGTGGCAGTTGGACAAGAACGCCGCCTATGTCCATTACACCCCGAACGAGACCATCGGCGGCGTCGAGATCTTCTGGACGCCGGAGACCGGTGAGGTCCCGCTGGTGGCCGACATGTCCTCCACCATCCTGTCGCGGCCGATGGATATATCGAAATTCGGCCTGATCTATGCCGGCGCCCAGAAGAACATCGGCCCGGCCGGCCTGACCATCGTCATCGTGCGCGAGGACCTGATCGGCGAGATCCTGCCCGGCACGCCGACCATGTTCGACTACAAGATCCACGCCGACAACGACTCCATGTACAACACGCCGCCGACCTACGGCATCTACATGGCCGGCCTGGTGTTCAAGTGGCTCAAGGCCATGGGCGGCCTCAAGGCGATGGAGCAGCACAACGTCGCCAAGGCGGGCACGCTCTACGACTACCTCGACACGACATCCTTCTACCATTGCCCGACCGCCCGGGACAATCGCTCGCGCATGAACGTGCCCTTCACCCTGAAGGATGCCGCGCTCGACGAGGAGTTCCTCAAGGGTGCCAAGGCGCGCGGCCTGGTCCAGCTCAAGGGCCACCGCTCGGTCGGCGGCATGCGCGCCTCCATCTACAACGCCATGCCGATCGAAGGCGTGCAGTTGCTGGTCGATTACATGAAGGCTTTCGAAAAGCAGCATGGTTAAAGCAATGTCGCAGAGCGACACGACGTCCTCCTCTCCCTCCGGGACCAGCCCGCAGGGCGCAGGACGCCACGCAGTGGCGGTCCCGAGCGAAGCGAGGGATGGGCAGCAGGCCCACAGAGGGCAGGGGTGAGGGAGCGTTCATGGCCAAACACATAACGAGGTCTCTGTCATGAGTGCCAAAGCCCGGCGCATCCTGACGCTCAACGCCATCTCCAGGAAGGGGCTGGCGCGCCTGCCCGAGGCCTATGTCGTCGGCAACGAGGTGGCCGAGCCGGACGGCATCCTGGTCCGCTCGCACAACATGCACTAGATGGCGATCCCGGCCAGCGTGCTCGGCATCGGCCGCGCCGGCGCCGGCACCAACAACATCCCGGTCACACAGATGTCCGCGCGCGGCGTGGTGGTGTTCAATGCGCCCGGTGCCAACGCCAATGCGGTGAAGGAACTGGTCATCGCCGGCATGCTGATCGGTGCGCGCAACCTGGTGCCGGCCCTGCGCTTCGTCGACAGCTTGACGGGCGACGACGAGTCCTTGCAGAGCCAAGCCGAAGCGGGCAAGAAGAACTTCGTCGGCCACGAACTGCCCGGCCGCACCTTGGGCGTGATCGGACTCGGTGCCATCGGCTCGCTGGTGGCGGATGCCGCCATCCGCTTGGGCATGAACGTCATCGGCTTCGACCCGGAGATCACGGTCGAGGCGGCCTGGCGCCTGCCCTCCCAAGTAAAGAAGGCGGCCAGCATCGAGGACCTGGTCAGGCAGGCCGATTTCATCAGCCTGCATGTGCCCTTGCTGCCGGCGACCCGAGACCTGATCAATGCCGAGCGGATCAAGTTGATGAAGCAGGGCACGGTGCTGCTCAACTTCGCCCGCGACGGCATCGTCAACGAGGCTGCCGTGCTCGACGGCCTCAACGAGAGCCGCTTGCATGCCTATGTCTGCGACTTCCCGAGCGATCTCTTGAAGCAGCATCCGCGCTTCGTCGCGCTGCCGCACTTGGGTGCCTCGACCGAGGAGGCCGAGGAGAACTGCGCAATGATGGTGGCGGAGCAACTGGCCGACTTTCTGGACCACGGCAACATCCTCAATTCGGTCAACTTCCCCAACCTCGGCATGCCGCGCGAATCCAAATGGCGCTTGGCCATTGCCAACGCCAACGTGCCCAATATGCTGGGCCAGATCTCGACCGCGCTGGCCGGGGCGGGGCTCAATATCCACAACATGCTGAACAAATCCAAGGGCGACCTGGCCTACACCCTGGTCGATGTCGACAGTCCGGTGCCGGATGCCGTGCTGCAAGGCTTGTCCGGCATCGAGGGTGTGCTCAGGGTGCGTTACCTGCCGGCGGAATAATATGGAAAAACAACTCGAACAACTGCGTGCCCAGATCGATGCGCTGGATGACCGGCTGCTCGGACTCTTGAACGAGCGAGCCAAGCTGGCCCAGGCCGTCGGTCATGTGAAGGGCGGCTCGCTGGTCTATCGGCCGGAGCGCGAGGCCCAGGTGCTGCGCCGGTTGACCGAGGCCAATGCCGGCCCCATGCCGAACGAGGCGGTGCGCCTTTTGTTCCAGGAAGTGATGTCGGCCTGCCGTGCCCTGGAGCGCAGCCTGGCCGTGGCCTTTCTCGGCCCGGAGGGAACCTTCTCGGAGGCGGCGGCGATCAAGCAGTTCGGCCATGCCGTCGAGCGCCTGCCGGCCGACTCGATCGACGAGGTCTTCCGCCAGGTCGAGCGGGGCGAGGCCGGTTATGGCGTGGTGCCGGTGGAAAACTCCACCGAGGGTGCGGTCAGCCGCACGCTGGACCTGTTGATGCAGACCCCGCTCAAGGTCTGCGGCGAGGTGATGCTGCGGGTGCGCCAGCAGCTGATGCGGAAAGGCGAGGGTCTCGATGGTATCGAGCGGGTGTATTCGCATGCCCAGTCCCTGGCCCAGTGCCACGAGTGGCTGAACCGCAACCTGCCCAAGGCTGAGCGCATTCCCGTGGTCAGCAATGCCGAGGCGGCCCGCCAGGCGGCGCAGGATCCCAAGGCCGCCGCCGTCGCCGGCGATGTCGCTGCCGAGCGTTATGGCTTGAACATCGTGGCGCCCGACATCGAGGACGAATCGACCAATACCACCCGCTTCCTGGTGCTGGGCCGCGAGGATGCCGCAGCTTCCGGCAAGGACAAGACCTCGCTGGTGCTCTCGGCGCATAACCGGCCGGGCGCGCTGCTCGATCTGATCGTGCCGTTCTCCGAGGCCGGCATCGGTCTGAATCGCCTGGAATCGAGGCCGGCCAGGAGCGGCGCCTGGGAATACGTCTTCTTCATCGACATCGACGGCCATCGCACCGACCCGCGCGTGGCCTCGGCCCTGGCCCGCGTGCAGGCGAACGCCACCCTGTTCAAGGTGCTGGGTTCCTACCCGGTCGCCGTCTGATTTTTCCTAACCATGATCGCACCCGAACACATCCGCGCCATCGCCCCCTATCAGCCGGGCAAGCCGATTGCCGAGCTGGCCCGGGAGATGGGTCTCGCCGAGGCCGCCATCGTCAAGCTCGCCTCCAACGAGAACCCGCTCGGCATCTCGCCCAAGGCCCGTGCCGCCATCGCCGGCGCTCTCGACGAGCTGGCGCTGTATCCGGATGGCAATGGTTTCGAACTGAAGAGCGCCATCGCCCGCAAGTACGGGGTGGGCCTCGACCGGATCGTGCTCGGCAACGGTTCCAACGACGTGCTGGAGCTGGCTGCACGCGCCTTCCTCACGGCCCAGGGCAGCGCGGTATATTCGCAGCACGCCTTCGCGGTCTATCCCCTGGTCACCCAGTCCATCGGCGCGACCGGCATCGAGGCGAAGGCAAAAGACTTTGGCCATGACCTCAGCGCCATGCTGGCGGCGATCCGCCCCGATACCCGCATCGTCTTCATCGCCAATCCCAATAACCCGACCGGCACCCTGCTCGATAGTGATGCGCTGCACGGCTTCTTGAAGAAGGTCTCGCCCGAGGTGCTGGTGGTGCTGGACGAGGCCTATGTCGAATTCCTGCCGGAAGAGCGGCGGACGCCATCGGTCGACTGGCTCAAGGAATTCCCCAATCTGCTGCTCAGCCGCACCTTCTCCAAGGCCTATGGCCTGGCCGGCCTGCGCGTCGGCTTCGCCCTGGCCAGTCCCGAAGTGGTCGACCTGATGAACCGCGTGCGCCAGCCCTTCAACGTCAACAGCCTGGCCTTGAAGGCGGCCGCCGCCGCTCTGGACGATCACGCCTTCCTGGCCGAATCGAAACGGGTCAACGACGAGGGCATGCTGCAACTCACCGGGGGCTTCAAGCGCCTGGGGCTCGACTACATCCCCTCCTCGGGCAACTTCGTCGCGGTCAAGGTCGGCGATGCCGGCCGGGTCTTCCAAGGCTTGCTGAAGCAGGGCGTCATCGTGCGGCCGGTGGCCAATTACGCCATGCCGGAATACCTGCGCATCAGCATCGGCCTGCCGGAGCAGAACGCGCGCTGTCTGACAGCGCTGGCTGAGGTCATAGGCCAAGGGGACACGCGGTGATCGAGCGCCTGGTCATCGTCGGCGTCGGTCTGATCGGCGGCTCCTTCGCCCTGGCCCTGCGCCAGGTCGGGCAGGTCCGCCATATCGTCGGCGTCGGCCGCAGCCAGGCCAATCTGCGCGCGGCCTTGCAACAGGGCGTGATTGACGAGGTGGCCGATTCGGCTGCGACAGCGGTGCGCGGCGCCGACCTGGTCCTGCTGGCGGTGCCGGTCGGCGCCATGCCGGCGCTGCTGCGCGAGATCGCGCCCCATCTGCCGGCCGACTGCATCGTCACCGATGTCGGCAGCACCAAGCAGGACGTGGTCGCGGCGGCCAAGGCCGGCCTGGCCGACCAGTTCAAGCAGTTCGTGCCGGGCCACCCCATCGCCGGGGCCGAGAACAGCGGGGTCGCGGCGGCCCGTGGCGACCTCTACCAGGGCCGCCAGGTCGTGCTCACGCCGCTGGCGGAGAACAATGCTGCGGCGGTCGAGCGCATCGCTGCACTGTGGCGGGCCTGCGGCGCCGAGGTGGCGCAGATGAGCGCCGAGACGCACGACCGCATCTTCGCCGCGGTGAGCCATCTGCCGCACTTGGCCGCCTTCGCCCTGGTCGACGATCTGGCCGGCCGCACCGATGCCGACACCTACTTTCGCTATGCCGGCAGCGGCTTTCGCGATTTCACCCGCATCGCCGGCAGCCATCCCGAGATGTGGCGCGACATCGCCCTGGCCAATCGCGAGGCCCTGCTCACCGAACTCGAGGCCTACATCGCCGAACTGGAACTGATTCGCGGTCTGCTCGCCCGCGGCGACGCGGCCGGGCTGGAGGCCGTCTTCCAGCGCGCGAGCCGGACCCGCAAAGACTGGAACCCCAATACTTAAATCATGACTGTTGAATTTCTCGATCTCGCCGCTGCGCGCGGCGCCCGCGGCAGTGTCAAGCTGCCCGGCTCCAAGAGCATCTCCAATCGTGTGCTGCTGCTCGCCGCCCTGGCTCGAGGCACGACCGAGGTCAAGGCGCTGCTCGACTCCGACGACACCCAGGTGATGCTGGAGGCCCTGAGGCGCCTGGGCGTGAACTGGACCCGGCATGCCGACACCGACGACTACCGGGTCGAGGGCGTGGGTGGGGCCTTCCCGGTCAAGGAGGCCGATCTCTTCCTGGGCAACGCCGGCACGGCCTTCCGCAGCCTGACCGCCGCCTGTGCCCTGGCCGACGGCCATTACACCCTGACCGGCGTGCCGCGCATGCACGAGCGGCCGATCGGCGACCTGGTCGACGCCCTGCGCCAGCTCGGCGCCGACGTCCGCTACCTTGGCAGCACGGGCTTTCCGCCGCTGGAGATTCGGCCGGTGTCGCCGGCCTCGGGCAATGTGGTCAAGGTGCGCGGCAATGTCTCCAGCCAGTATCTGACCGGCGTGCTCCTTTCGGCGCCCCTGCTCGGGCGTGAGGTGGTGGTGGAGGTCGAGGGCGAACTGATCTCCAAGCCCTATGTCGAGATCACGTTGAACCTGATGCAGCGCTTCGGCATCGAGGTGCAGCGTGAAGGCTGGCAGCGCTTCACGGTGCCGGCCGCGACTTATAGGAGTCCCGGTAGCATCGAGGTCGAGGGCGACGCCTCCTCGGCCTCGTACTTCCTCGCGGCCGGCGCCATCGGCCACGGCCCGGTGCGGGTGGAGGGGGTGGGGCGCAACAGCATCCAGGGCGATGTCCGCTTCGCCGAGGCCCTGGCCCGCATGGGCGCCGAGATCGGCTTCGGCCCGAATTGGATCGAATGTCGTCTGGGTTGCGCCGACAAGCTGCATGCGCTGGAACTCGACTGCAACCACATTCCGGATGCGGCGATGACCCTGGCCATCCTCGCCCTGTTCGCCGGCGGCACCACGACGCTGTCCAACATCGCCTCCTGGCGGGTGAAGGAGACCGACCGCATCGCCGCCATGGCCACCGAGTTGCGCAAGGTGGGTGCGACAGTGGAGGAGGGCGCCGACTACATCCGGATCACGCCGCCGGCCAAGCTGATCGAAAATGCGGCGATCGACACCTACGACGACCACCGCATGGCCATGTGCTTTTCGCTCATCAGCATCGCCGGCGTGCCCATCCGCATCAACGACCCCAAGTGCGTGAACAAGACCTTCCCGACCTATTGGGAAGCCTTGGCCTCGATCGCCGCCTGAGCCTTTCGGAAGTCATCATGTCCATTCCCGTCATCGCCATCGATGGCCCGTCCGCCTCGGGCAAGGGCACCATCGCCGCCATCGTCGCCCAGCGCCTGGGCTTTCACTATCTCGACAGCGGGGCCATCTATCGGGTCACCGCCTATGCCGCCTTGCAGAAGGGGGTCGATCTGGCCGACGAGCCGGCCCTGGTCGATCTGGCCGGCCGGCTCGACCTGCGCTTCGACGGCGCCGAGGTCTATCTCGACGGCCAGCCGGTGGGCGACGCCATCCGCACCGAGGAGGCCGGCCGCGCCGCCTCGACCATCGCCGTGCTGCCCCGGCTGCGCGAGGCCCTGCTGGCGCGTCAGCGCGCCTTCCGCCAGGCGCCGGGCCTGGCCACCGACGGCCGCGATATGGGCACCGTGGTGTTCCCGGATGCCACGGCCAAGGTCTTCCTCACCGCCAGCGCCGAAGAGCGGGCCAATCGCCGCTATAAACAGTTGATTGAAAAAGGGTTCTGTGCTAACTTCGCGCAGATTCTGCAGGACCTGCAGGAGCGGGATGCGCGAGATGCCGCCCGGTCCGCCGCACCCATGCAGCATGCGCCGGACGCCGTGCTGATCGACACCACCGGCATGACCATTGAAGCGGTCGTGCAACAGGTACTCGGTTTGTACAGCCAAGCGCTGGTTAATCAGGCCCCGAAGGCCCAAGGGAGATAGGTCCCGGTCCTTCGGGTTTTGTTTTTTTAATTGACCCGTGGCAACACGGTATTTGTTTAGGTTTCCTTTCATGTCCACTGCAACCGCATCTGCAACTTCCACCAAAGCCCCCATGGAAAGTTTTGCCGCCCTCTTCGAAGAGAGCATCGCCCGCCAGGAAATGCGTATTGGCGAGGTCATCACCGCCGAGGTGGTCGGCATCGACGACAACTTCGTCACCGTCAACGCCGGCCTCAAGTCCGAGAGCCTGATCCCCGTCGAGGAATTCAAGAGCGACCGGGGCGAGCTGGAAGTCAATGTGGGCGATTTCGTTCCCGTTGCCATCGAATCGCTGGAAGACGGCTATGGCTCGACCAAGCTGTCGCGCGACCGCGCCAAGCGCCTGGCCGCCTGGCTCGACCTCGAGTCCGCCATGCAGGAAGGCCGCATCGTCAAGGGCCTGATCCAGGGCAAGGTCAAGGGCGGTCTCACCGTCATGTGCAACGGCATCCGCGCCTTCCTGCCGGGTTCCCTGGTCGATGTCCGTCCGATCAAGGACACCAGCCCCTACGAGGGTAAAGAAGGCGATTTCAAGGTCATCAAGCTCGACCGCAAGCGCAACAACGTCGTGGTTTCCCGCAAGGCCGTGCTGGAGCA
Organism: Hydrogenophilaceae bacterium; assembly: GCA_013389055.1. Taxonomy (GTDB): domain Bacteria; phylum Pseudomonadota; class Gammaproteobacteria; order Burkholderiales; family Thiobacillaceae; genus Sulfuritortus. The sequence goes on along the minus strand of JACAEC010000155.1, from coordinate 835 downwards.
GAGCATGGGCGCCGAGCGTCAGGCCCTGCTGGAGAACCTGAAGGAAGGTGCCACGGTCAAGGGCATCGTCAAGAACATCACCGAATACGGCGCCTTCGTCGACCTCGGTGGCATCGACGGCCTGCTGCACATCACCGACCTGGCCTGGCGCCGCGTCAAGCACCCGTCCGAAGTGGTCAACGTCGGTGACGAGGTCACCGCCGTGGTGCTCAAGTTCGACCAGGAGAAGAACCGCGTCTCCCTGGGCATGAAGCAGCTGGGCGAGGACCCGTGGGTGGGCCTGTCCCGTCGTTACCCCACCGGTACCCGCATGTTCGGCAAGGTGGCCAACCTCACCGAGTACGGCGCCTTCGTCGAGATCGAGCCGGGCATCGAGGGTCTGGTCCACGTGTCCGAGATGGACTGGACCAACAAGAACGTCAACCCGGCCAAGGTCGTTTCCGTGGGCGACGAGGTCGAGGTGATGATCCTCGACATCGACGAGGAGCGTCGTCGCATCTCCCTGGGCATGAAGCAGTGCAAGGCCAACCCGTGGGACGAGTTCGCCGCGACCCACCAGAAGGGCGAGCGCGTGGTCGGCCAGGTCAAGTCCATCACCGACTTCGGTGTGTTCGTGGGCCTGGAGGGCGGCATCGACGGCCTCATCCACCTGTCCGACATCTCCTGGAACGAGCAGGGCGAGGAAGCCGTGCGCCGCTTCAAGAAGGGCGACGAGGTCGAGGCGGTCATCATTGCCATCGATCCGGAGCGCGAGCGCATCTCCCTTGGGATCAAGCAGCTCGAGCATGATCCGTTCACCACCTACGTGGCCGATCATCCGAAGGGCAGCATCGTC
>JACAEC010000148.1 GCA_013389055.1 Hydrogenophilaceae bacterium | reverse complement strand
TGGGCGATGTCGGCCACCGCCGCCGACAGGTTGGGATAGAGCAGCGCCATGCCGAAGCCGGACAACGCCCCGGCCAATGCCAGGCCGGTGGTCGAATCCAGCAACGGCATCGCGGCGACGCCGCCGCCGCACAGCCACATGCCCCAGACGATGGGTTTTTGCCGGCCGATGTGGTCGGACAGCTTGCCGGTGAAGAACTGCGAGCCGCCCCAGACGAAGCCGTAGACGCCGACCACCCAGCCGATGGCGGCGAGATTCAGGCCTTGCTGGTAGAGGAAGACCGGGTAGAACACCCAGATCAGGGCATCGACGAACTTCTCCACCAGGCCGGCCTGGCTGATCGCGAACATCCGCTTGTCGCGCCAGGACATCAGGGTGAACACCTCCCAGGTGCTCGGCGTGTCGGCGATGTTGGTCGGATAGCGCGGCACCGGGCCGGTGCTCTTGCCTGCCGCGTGGCGCGCGCCCTCGGCCTTGGCGTGGCCCAGGGTCTCCTTGACCCAGAGCGCGGTGAGCAGCAGGGCGACGACGACTACGGTGCTGCCGAAGATCATCAGCCCTTCGCGCGGGCCGAAGGCATTCGCCATGTAGCCGGTGGCGATGCCGGCGATGGCGACGCCGACATAGCCGGAGAACTCGTTGAGGCCGATGGTCAGCCCGCGCTGGTCGGGCCGGGTGAGGTCGAGCTTGGCGGTCTGGGTCATCGACCAGGTGAAGCCCTGGTTGACGCCGAGCAGAACGGTGGCGGCCACGATCCAGCCCCAGGACGGGGCGTAGAGGATCATCAGCGGGATCGGCAGCGCCGAGGCCCAGCCGAGCAGCAACACGGTCTTGCGGCCCATGCGCTCGGACAGGCGGCCGGCGACGAAGTTGAGCGTGCCCTTGACGAAGCCGAAGGCGACCACGAAGGTCATCAGCAGCATGAACGAACCCTTGGGCACGCCGAACTCGGTCTCGGCCAGGGCCGGCACCACGGTGCGCAGGGTGCCCAGGGTCAGGCCGACCAGGAAGACCTGGAACAGTTGATGCGAAAACTGGGCGAGGTTGGCCTGGATGCCGTAGCGGTAGTCGTGGCTCATCGTCGACATCGTCAGCCCGCCAGGTTGGCGGCGACCATGCGGTCCATCTCGGCCGGCCGGGGCGGGATCTCGGCGGTGAGGGCGGCGACGAAGTCGGCGCGGCTCATGGCCAGCATCGGGTTCCAACGTTTCTCGAAGCCGATGGTCGAGGCCGGCTTGCCCGAGATGCCGGCGCCACAGACGCTGCCGGCGACGTGACCGGCGTAAATCTCCACCTCGCCCGGCAGGGAGAGCAGTTTGTTGTGCAGGCTGTCGTAGAGCTGGCCGGCCATCTCCACCTCCTTGCCGGCCAGGTCGGGCCGGCCGGCGGCGCCGACGAACAGGGTGTCGCCGGTGACCACGAACCAGGGGTCCGCTTCGACATTGGGGGGCGCCCGGCGCTTGTCGGTGACCAAGAGGCAGATCGAATCCGGCGTATGGCCGGGGGTGTGCAGCACGTCGACTAGGACGTTGCCGACTGTGATGCGCTGTCCGTCCTTCAGGGCCTCGAACGGAAACTTCACCCGGCCGACATTGCTTTCATGCAGGCAGTAGGCGGCGCCGGTCAGTTCGGCCAGTTTGCGGCCGCCGGAGTAATGGTCGGCATGGACATGGGTGTCGATCACGTGGGTGATCTTCACGTCCTGCTTGGCCGCTTCGTCCAGGAACCACTGCTCGTCGCCCAGCACGGGGTCGACGGCGATGGCAACGTGGCAACTGCCGCAGCCGAACAGATAGGACAAGGTGGCTTCTTTGGTGGCGAGTTGGCGGAAGAACATGACTTTCTATCCTCAAGTATTCAAACGAGTATTGTAATATAGAGCAGGCGGAAGGTTTCAGACAAGCCTTCGAACTCGGCCTAGGAATACTACCTAATGGGATTACTCAAGACGGGCGCCGGTAGATGCTGCTACGGTGCAGGGGGAAGTGGCCGCGTTGGCGATCCTGGAAATAGCGCTCGAGGGTTTCGTGCACGGTGCGGAAGGCGATTTCCTCCCAGGGAATTTCCGATTCCTTGAACAGCGCGACTTCAAGGGATTCCTCACCGGCCGCGAAATCGAGGTCGAGCAGCTTCGCCCGATACATCAGGTAGACCTGATTGATGTCGGGCAGGCTGATGACGGTGTAGAGATCGATCACCTCGACCCGGGCGCCGGCTTCTTCCAGGGTTTCGCGCATGGCGCCTTCGTCGACCGCCTCGCCGTTTTCCATGAAGCCGGCAGGCAGGGTCCACAGACCGTATTTGGGTTCGATGGCGCGGCGGCAGAGCAGGACTTGGTCATCCCATATCGGCAGGCAGCCGACCACCATCTTGGGGTTCTGGTAGTGGATGGTGTCGCAATGCCGGCAGATATAGCGGGGGCGATTGTCGCCCGGCGGGATTTCGAAACTGACGGGGGCGCCGCAGTGGCTGCAAAAGTTCATGATCGAGGCGATACTGAGTGAGCCGGGAAGGTAACAAACTGAATCGAGGGCGTAAAGCAAAGGCCCCAAGCTATTGTGCTAAGACGTCCATGCATAAACAATGGGCAAGTAAAGCCCTAGGAGAGATCGATGCTGGATGCCAGCTCCTTGCATGAATTGAGTGTCCTGTTGGTGGAGCCTTCGGCCATGCAGGCCAAGGTTATCAGCGGTCAGTTGTTCGACCAAGGCATTGCCCACGTCAACGTGGTCGGCACAGCAAAGGATGCCTTGTGGGCGATCCGGCAGGATGCGCCTTCAGTGGTGATCAGCGCCTTGTACCTGCCGGATATGACGGGTATTGAACTGCTCTATGCCATTCGCCATGACGAATCGGTTTCATCGCTGCCTTTCATCCTCATTTCCAGCGAGACCCGGCCCCAGGTGCTGGAGCCGGTGCGTCAATCCGGCGTCTGCGGCATCCTGCCCAAGCCGTTCACCGCGCAACAACTCGACATCGCGCTGAACGCCACGCTCGACCTGTTGAGCCGTGATACCAGCCTGGAGCAGGCCGACGTCGATCTGGAGAGCGTGCGCGCCCTGCTGGTCGACGACAGCCCCATGGCCCGCAAACACGTGCGCCGCATGCTGGAGAACATGGGCATCGTGAATTTCCTCGAGGCGAAAAATGGCGTCGAGGCGGTGCACCTGCTCAACGACAACATGGTCGACTTCGTGGTGACCGACTACAACATGCCGGAAATGGATGGCCGCGATTTGGTCGAATACATCCGCAGTCAGAGCTGGCAGAATTCGGTGCCCATCCTCATGGTCACCAGCGAAGCCAACAACGAGCGCTTGGCGGGCATCGAAGATTTCGGCATCGTCGGCATCTGCGACAAGCCGTTCAACCCCGCCACCGTGAAACGTTTGCTGGGCGATCTGCTCAAGGGCCACCAAGCAGACTGAAGCCAAGCTGATCACGGTGTATCCCCGCTACTATGCCTTGCGCAGGCTCAACCCTTATCGCGGCGTCGTCCAGATGGTCGATGTCGGCGAGGCCGTCGCGCACAGCTACGACGGCCTGACCTGGCACCTGCGGGCCGATGACGGCTACGGCTGGGTGCGGCCGACCGGCGTCTGGGTCGAGGGCGAAGGCCTCAAGCTCGGTCAGACACAGGATCAAGGCGATATCCTGGCTGCCCTGGAGTCGCGCCCGGCCTTGCCGTTTCCGCTGGCCGATCAAGTCGAGCTTTGGCTGCTCAACAAAGAAACCGGTCTGCCCATGGCCCTGCTCGGCGCCGAGCGGCCTAGCCTGCATGTGCCACGCAAGATCGAGCCGGAATGGCATCCCTTCGTCCTGTCCTATACCGGCTTCCGTTCGGAAACCCTGGCCGCGCGCGACGAAGGCAATCCCTATGCCGGAAAGCCGCACCGCGACACCCTGGCCCGCATCGTCAATCAGTCCGCCCGGCCTCATCCCGCGGCGCAGTGGTTTCTGCGCGGCGCAAGCGGCGAGGGCGAGGGGCTCGAAGGCCTGTGTTTGCAGCCGGGCTGGCAGGGGCGTCAGTTGGGGGCCGAGGCCTTTCCCGAGCTCTTGGTAAATGAAATATGGAATAGCCGACTGGAGTGCTTGGTTATTAACGATTATCATCTATGG
>JACAEC010000164.1 GCA_013389055.1 Hydrogenophilaceae bacterium | reverse complement strand
GGCGGCGCGGGCCTGGGCCTGGCGGGCCAGGGTCAGGCGGCTGTCGGCCCCGTCCGGCTGGTTGGAGCGCGCCTGGGCGGCGGCCGACTCGCGGCCGGCGCGGGCGTTGTCCAAGTTGCGCCGGGCCGTATCCAACTGGCCCTGGTTGTAGAAGCCCGCCTCGACCAGGCGCTGCGTGCGATCGAATTCCTTTTTCGCCAGGTCGAAAGCGGCCTCCGCCTGGATCAAGGCCTGATCCGTCATCGGCCGGCCGACGCCCTCGAGCTGCGCCAAGCGGGCATCCGCCTCCTGCAGGGCCTTGACGGCCTGGTCCACGGCGGCGCGCCGCTCGGCATCGTCGAGGGCAGCGAGCGGCTGCCCGGCGCGCACCCGGTCGCCCTCCTCCACGTACACGCGGCTGACGGTGCCCGTGAAGACCGGGCCCAATTCGATGCGCGCGGGAGTGATCACCCGGCCGGTGGCGACCACGGTTTCGGTGAGCGGGCCCTCGACCGGGGCCACCACCGTCACCGGCTTGCCGAAGACGGCGCCGAAGAGGAAGAAGCCCGCGACCAGAACGGCCAGGGCGCTTAAAAGATAGGCGGGGCGCAGGCGATGTTTCATGCGTGTCCGGCCAGAGCCGGAAAGATTTGTTTCGGGTTCATGCGGTCGATTAGTTATCCACTGTTGAGCCGATGCGGCCAAGCTGCGTCGGGACGCTCAATCAGCATTGTCACGCGAACTCGATATCATCGCCAGCTTGGCCTTGATCTGAGTCGAGGCGTCGCGCTTGATGGGGTGCGTGCTATCCATTTCATATAATGAAAATGTCGGCACCACAGATCACATTGCCGGTGCCAGTCTCGATCGTACGCAGGCCGCCGAGGATATCCGGCGCCGTCGAAAAGGAAAACCATGACATCTTTGAGCGAAAAGGGCGGCGGCGCCTTCGAGGGCATCAAGCTGCTGCTTTGCGAAAACCCCCTGCCGCCGCTCGATGAGGCGATCGCCGCGGCCCAGGCCGAGGTGCCGCACAGCAACTACTACACCGAGGCCTACTCGGCGCCGTTGCGCCAACTGATCGGCGAACAGCTCGGCGTGCCGGAGCGGCTGATCCACATCAACGCCGGCTCGGAACTGATCCTGCGCCAACTGTTCGACCGCTTCGGCCAGCAGGTGCACCTGCTCACCCCCACCTATGTGCTGTTCCCCGAGATCGCCCGGCGCTACACGGAACAACGCCTGCTGCCGGAAAAGGACTTCGCCTTCGACTTGAGCGAATTGGCGATGCCGCAGGGCACCACGCTGGTGGTCATCGTCAATCCCAACAATCCCAACGGCGGCCTCTTCGACATGGCGCCGCTGCCTGATCTCTTGCGCCGGCATCCCGATACCCGGTTTCTGGTGGACGAGGCCTTCATCGGCCTGGCCGGGCAATCGGTGGTCCATCTGGTGCCCGAGCACCCCAACCTGCTGGTCACCCGCACGCTATCCAAGGCCCACAGCCTGGCGGGTTTCCGTGTCGGTTATGCGGTCCTGCCCGAGGCCATCGCCGACGACCTGAACGGCCACAACGACGCCTATCCGCTGGCGCGCCCGAGCGAAGCGGCGGCGCTCGCCACCTTGCAGCACGAAGACAAGATTCGCGCCCGCAGCTTGCAATTGCGGCAGTGGACCGAAGCGCTCGCGGCCGAGCTGCGCGCCCTGGGCGTGCGCACCTTCCCGACCCATACCTATTTCTTCCTGGCCGACTTCGCACCCCACGACGCCGGGACGATCGCGGCCAGTCTCAAGGCGCACAACATCCTGATCAAGCCGCTCAACAATCCCGCGCTCGGTCCGGGCTACATGCGCGTCACCACGGCGTTGCCCGATGACAATCGCCGGTTCGTCGCGGCGCTGCGCGAGGTGCTGCCCGGTGCCTAGAACCGCCCCCTTCGAGGCCCACCATGAGCGTTATGAGGCGTGGTTCGTCAAGCACGAGGCCGCCTATCACTCGGAGCTGCTGGCCCTGCGGGCCTTCGTGCCCTGGGCGGGACGGGGCATCGAGATCGGCGTCGGCAGCGGCCGCTTCGCCGCCCCGCTGGGCATTCAGGTCGGCGTCGATCCCTCACCGGCCATGCTGGTTCACGCTGCCGCCCGCGGCATCGAGGTCGTCGAAGGCACGGCGGAAGCGCTGCCTTTTGCGGACAGCCAGTTCGACCATGCCCTGGTGGTGACCACGATCTGCTTTGTCGATTCGGCCGCACAGATGCTGGCCGAGGCGCGCAGGGTGCTCAAGCCGAACGGGCGCCTGGTGATCGGCTTCATCGACCGGGAGAGCGCCATGGGCCAGGATTACCTGGCGCACCAGGCCGAGAACGTGTTCTACCGCGAAGCCACCTTTTTCTCGGCCGACGAGGTGGCCCGGTTGCTGCCGGAAACCGGCTTCGCCATCGAGGCCTGGGGCCAGACCCTGGCGCGCCCCCTGGCCGAGACCCGGGAGATCGAGCCGCTGCGACCGGGCCGCGGCCAGTGCGCGTTCGTGGTGGTCGCCGCCAGCAATGCAAAAGACCGGCTATAGTCTGCCTGGGCAAAAAGGATCAGCATGGAAAACACTTTTTGGACCGCGCTGGCCGTCAGCACCCTGGCGGCCCTGGTGACTTCCCTCGGCATCTACACCATCCGGCGCTTTGCCGACTGGGGCCATCGGAATACCACCTATTTCATGTGCTTTGCCGCGGGGGTGCTGATCTCGGCTTCCTTCCTGCACATCATCCCCAAATCCTTCTCCATGAATCCTCAAGCGCCGATCTGGCTGCTGGTGGGTTTTTTCGGCATGCACCTGTTCAATCGCTTCCTGACGGCCTTCGTCTGCGAGCGGGATCCGGACAAGAAGGAATATGCCATCGGCGTCGTGCCCATGCTCGGCATCGGCTTTCATTCCTTCATCGACGGCTTCATCTACTCCATTGCCTTCACCGTCAGCATCCTCACCGGCTATCTGGCGACCCTGGGCATGGTCCTGCACGAATTCCCGGAGGGCATCATCACCTACCTCCTGCTGGTTCGCGGCGGTTTCCGCGAACGCAGCGCGATGCTCATGGCCTTCCTGGCCGCTGCCGCGACCACCCCTTTGGGCATGCTGGTGTCCTATCCGCTGATCAGCACGATTGATCGGCAAAGCCTGGGCGCCATGCTCGCGCTTTCGGCAGGCGCCCTGGTTTATGTGGGCGCCACCCACCTCCTGCCGATCGCGGAGCAGGAGCACAAGAAATTCAGCCTGGTTGCCTTGGCCGGCGGCGTGCTGGTGGCCGTGGTCATCGTGGCATCCAAGCTTTGACAGGCGAGCGGAGAACGCCAGTCTCCACGCGCATCAGGAGAACGCCATGACCACGGAACAACGACTGCACGAGATGGGACCCGAGGGCGACTGCATCTGCCCGAAATGCGAGACCAGGCTGCCCCACCGCGATGGCGTGCGCTGCCAGGACGAGCGCTGTCCCCACTGCGGCGCCAAGATGCTTCGCGAAGGCTCCCGCCACTGGGCGCTGTGGCAAGAAAAGAAACAGCGGAAAGCCGCCGAATAGCGCCGCCGCATCGAGGTGCCCGGTTGGATAAAGCGGATGGGGGTTTGGGCGTTCCACTTGCAGATGCGGTGCTGAACTGCCTATCCATCCTGAGCCCCATCCATTCGGACTGGGCCTTCCCACTTCCGACCATCCCGTGCGAAAACGGCTAAGCCGACTATTCTGAAATTGATGTTGCGAGATCGCCGCAGATGGCAGCCATCTCGAGACGCAGTTATCGTGACGCATGCGGGTCACGTCCCCAAACCTGAAACGGAGGAAAACCATGAGACGGATCTATTTTTTGGCGCCCGACATCAAGGTCAGCAAGAAGATCGTCGACGAGCTGCTGCTGGCCCGGGTCGAGGAACGCCACATCCATGTCCTGGCCAAGCGGGGCACTCCGCTGGAAAACCTGCCGGAAGCGACCTACCTGCAGAAATCCGACTTCATCCCGGCGCTGGAGCGCGGCGTCACCCTCGGCGGCCTCACCGGCATGCTGGCCGGGCTGGTGGCGGTAACCCTGCCGATCGGGGTGGTCCTGGGCGGCGGCGCGGTCCTGGCCACGTCCATGGCGGGCGCCGGGGTAGGCGGATTGCTGTCGAGCATGGTCGGCAGCAGCATCGGCAACCGGCAGATTCAGCAGTTTGCCGAAGCCATCGAGAACGGCCAGTTTCTGATCATGATCGACGTGCCCCGGCAACGGGTCGAGGAGATCGAGGCCCTGGTCAAGAAGCATCACCCCGAGGCCGACTGCGGCGGCACCGAGCCGACCATTCCGCCCTTCCCCTGATCATGCGGGCCATGCCCCGGTCGCCGTTGTGTCGGTGGACCACGGGCCCCCGCCCCCTTCCGTTCTGCGGATGCAGGCGCCATGGCTAGCCTGATGAGCCTTGTCGGCCTGCGCTTGGCCTTGCAGGACAAGACCATCCTGGACGGCCTGGACCTGGAATTGGCGACCGGAGAAATCCACGGCCTGCTGGGGGCGAACGGCTCGGGCAAGTCCAGCCTGGCCTATGCGATCATGGGCTGCGAGGGCTACCGGCCCAGCGCCGGCAAGGTCGTGTTCGAGGGCCGGCGCATCGATGACTTGCCCATGCACGAGCGTGCCCGGCTGGGCATCACCCTGGCCTGGCAGGAGCCGGCCCGCTTCGAGGGGCTGAGCGTGCAGGACTACCTGCGCATCGCCGCGCACGAGACCGAGGTGGAGGATTGCCTGCGGCGGGTGGGCCTCGATCCCGGTGAATACGCCGAGCGGGCGGTGGACAAGACCCTGAGCGGCGGCGAACGCAAGCGGGTGGAGTTGGCCGCGGTGCTGGCGATGCGGCCGAAGCTGGCGATCCTGGACGAACCCACGGCGGGGATCGACCTGCTCTCCCTGGATGCCCTGATCGCAGTCATCGAGACGCTCAAGACCGCGGGCAGCACGGTGCTGCTCATCACCCACCAGGCGGAGGTGGCGGCCCATGCCGACCGCGCCTCCCAGCTTTGCGGCGGGCGCATCGTCTGCCAGGGCAACACCGCCCGGGTGCTGGAGCACTACCGCAACCGTGTTTGCCGGCGCTGCGACGGGAAGACCTGCCATGTCTGATCTCAAACCCATTTTCGATCTGTTCGACACGGCGGGCTGGGCACCGCCCCCCATTCCCGAAGCCGCCCATCTGGTCGCCTATGGCCACCAACTGGCGAGCCTGAAGTCCCTGCCCGGCGTCCGGGTGGAGGCCGAGGCCTCGAAAGCAGGCATCGACGCCCGGGTCGTCATCGCCGCGGGCGTCAAGGTGGCTGAGCCGGTGCACCTGTGCTTCGGCCTGTACCAACAGCTCGGGGTGCAGAACGTGCGACTCGGCCTCATCCTGGAGCCCGGGGCGCAGGCCACCCTCTGGTCCCACTGTCTGTTCTCCACGCCCCTGACGGCGCGCCATGCCATGCAGGGCGAGGTCCGGCTCATGGAGGGAGCGGTGCTCCGCTATCAGGAGGCCCACTATCACGGCGCCTCGGGCGACATCGAGGTGATCCCCCATGCCCGCGTGATCCTGGAGAAAGGGGCGCGCTATCTCGCCGACTTCAGTCTAATCCAGGGCCGGGTGGGGCAGCTCGACATCGACTACTCGGTGGATGTCGGCGAGGCAGCGGTGGCGGAACTCGTGAACCGGGTCTACGGCTTCGGTTCGGACGCCATCCGCATCCGCGAGCAGTTGAATCTCGATGGGGTCGGCGCGAGGGGCCTGGTCAAGACCCGGGTGGCGGTGCGCGACGAGGCCAGGGCCGAGGTCTTCGGCATCATGGAGGGCAATGCCGCCGGCACCCGCGGCCATGTCGACTGCTTGGAGATCGTGCGCGACCGCGCCGTGGTATCTGCCGTGCCGGAAGTGCGGGTGCGCCATCCCCAGGCCAAGGTGACCCACGAGGCCGCCATCGGCAGCGTCGACAACAAGCAACTGGAAACCCTCATGGCGCGCGGCCTCGCCCCCGAGGAGGCGGTGGACCTGATCGTGCGGGGGATGCTGGCTTGAGCAAGCCCGACAGCCCAGCCGGCATGTCCGGCAACCGTGCGGCCCTGGCCCGGACCCTACGCGCCTTCGTGCAGATGTTGCCCATCGTGCTGGGCATGCTGCTGCTGACCAGCCTGATCCTCGCCTGGCTGCCCAGGACGGGCCTGCAGTCCCTGTTCGGCCGGCACGAGTCCCTCGACGTGCTGCTAGGCGCAGTCATCGGCAGCGTGGCCATGGGCCACCCGCTGGCGGGCTACCTCCTGGGCGGCGAACTGCTGGCCGGCGGCGTCAGCCTGATCGCGGTGACCGCCCTGATCGTCACCTGGGTCACCGTGGGCGTCGTCCAACTGCCGGCCGAAGCGCTTCTGTTGGGCAGGCGCTTCGCGCTCTGGCGCAATCTGCTCTGCTTCCTGTCCGCCATCGCCATCGCCTATCTGACGGTGGCCGTGCTGCGGTTGCTGGGCTGAACCCCATGCGCGGCAAGCGCAAGCTCGGCGGCTGGCTGTTCCTGGCGCTGGCGATCCTGGCCCAGGCCGCTACCGCCCTGGTCGAGCCGGCCCTGGCGCGGCAGGCGCTGGCCGCCTTTCTGACCATGCTCGGGGAGGTGGCGCCGGTGCTGGCCCTGGTCCTCGTCCTGATGTACCTGACCGAGCGCTTCCTCACTCCCGAGCGGACCCGGGCCTGGCTGGGCCACGACTCCGGCCTGCGCGGCTGGCTGCTGGCGGTGCTGGCCGGGGTGATCTCCACCGGCCCGGTCTACACCTGGTATGCGCTGCTGGCCGATCTGCGCAGGAAGGGCATGCGCACCGCCCTGGTCGCCGTCGTCCTCTATGCCCGCGCCATCAAGCTGCCGCTGCTGCCCCTCCTGGCGCATTACTTCGGCCTCACCTACATGGTGGTGCTGTCGCTGTTCATCGCCGCCTTTTCGATCGTGAACGGCTTGGCCATGGAGCGGCTGGTGCGCCAGCCTGCAGCCGAATGAACACGCCCGCCACCGTTTCCCTGGACCAACTGCCGGCGGGCGCGAAGGCCGTGGTGCGGCAACTGCGCGGCGGGCGCGAACTGGTCAACCGACTCGCCGCCATGGGCCTGACCGAGGGCGCCCGACTCGCGGTGCTGCAGAACACCGGCCGCGGCCCCATGCTGGTGAGCGTGCGCGACACCCGCATCGCCCTGGGCCGTGGCGAGGCAATCAAGATACTGGTGGAAGCGGTGGCCGCATGAGTCCGGTCCCCGAGGAAGAAAAACCCATCCTGATCGGCCTTGCCGGCCAGCCCAACGTCGGCAAGTCCACGGTGTTCAACCTGCTCACCGGCTTGAACCAGCACGTCGGCAACTGGCCCGGCAAGACCGTCGAGCGCCGAGAGGGCTCGCTCGTGCATGACGGCGCGCAGCTGCGCGTGGTCGATCTGCCCGGCACCTACAGCCTCACCGCCAACTCGCCGGAAGAGCGCGTTGCCCGCGACTTCATCCTGCACGAGCGCCCGGATGTGGTCATCATGATCGCCGACGCTGCGGCGCTGGAGCGTAATCTGTACCTGCTCTCCGAACTGTTGCTGCTGCCGGTGCCGGTGGTGCTGGGCCTCAACATGATGGACGTCGCCCGCGCCCAGGGCATCGAGATCGAGCCCCACGTGCTTGCCGCCGCCCTGGGGCTGCCCGTCGTGCTCATGGTGGCGAGCCGGGCGCGAGGCGTGGCGGAACTGGCGAGCGCGGCGCTGCGCCTGGCGCGTGAGCCGACGGCCTTCAAGCCGGCGCGGCCCGAGAT
>JACAEC010000182.1 GCA_013389055.1 Hydrogenophilaceae bacterium | reverse complement strand
GAGTAATTCGGATAGGCATCCCGGTCGATCATCACCTCGATCAGGTTGATGCCCTGGCGGAAGTCGACCGCGTCCAGCCTGGCCAGGTCCTGCACGCTCTCCACCCGCACATGCTTGATGCCGAAGGATTGCGCCAGCAGGGCGAAGTCCGGATTGGCGAAGTCGCAGTCGATGAAGCGGTCCTGGTAGAGGTGGTGCTGGTTCTTGCGGATGAGGCCCATGGTGTTGTTGTTGAACAGCACCACGTTGAGCGGGATGTCGTAGTTCACCGCGGTCATGATCTCCATGGCGCACATGTGGAAGCCGCCGTCGCCGATCATGGCGAACAGGGGCTGGTCGACTTCGCAGCCGGCGCCGATGGCGGCCGGGATGGCGTGGCCCAGGGAGGAGATGCCGGTGTTGGGGTAGAAGCGGTCCTTGCTTGAGACCCGATAGAAGTTCTGGGCGAATACGATGTTGTCGTCGAACATGACCAGGCCTTCGGGAAACTTGCGTTCCAGCCAGCCGTAGAAGGCGCGCACCTGGTCGAACTTGGCGTCGAAGATGGTCTGGCCGGCGGCATCGAACTCGGCCTGGGCCGCCTCGATGAAGGCGGCGATGTCGAGCGGCGGCTTGGCCGGCACCTGGGCCGCTTCGAGCGCGGCGTCCAGCGCCTTGAGGTAGGTGCGCAGGTCGGTGTGTACGGTGAGGTCGGCGCGGAAGACCTTTTCCAGTTGCTGGGCGCTGTTGTCCACCTGGATGATCTTCTTGCCGGCCAAAAGGTGCTTGTCCCAGACGTAGCTGGTGCGCTCGTTGAAGCCGGCGCCCAGCACCAGCACCAGGTCGGCCTCCTGCTCCAGATAGCGCATGGCATGGCCGCCGGAGGTGACGCCCAGGCTGCCCAGGGCCAGGCTCGATCGCTCGTCGATGGCGCCCTTGGCCTTGAGGCTGCTGGTGGCCGGGATGTTGAGCCGCTCGCTGATGCGGCGCAGGTGGTCCTGCGCATTGGCCCGGATGCAGCCGTAGCCGGCGACGATCAGCGGCCGCCTGGCCTCGCGGATGAGCGCCACGCTCTGCTCGATGGCGTTGGGGGCGAGGCCGCATTCGCCGCTGGCGCGGGTGAAGGAAATCCCGTCCAGGATGCCGGCGTCCACCTGCTCTTTCTGGATGTTGTAGGGGATGCTCAAGACCACCGGGCCGGGGGTCTTGGATTGCAGGTGCTTGGCCGCCTGGTTGAGCACGGTGGCCAGGTAGTCGGTGCGCTCGACCAGCTTGTGGTAGCGGGTGATGCCGGCGAACAGGGCGACCTGGTCGATGCTGCCGCCCTCGCCCGAGCTTTCCTGCAGGCCGCCCTTGCCGAAGATGTAGGTGGGCGCCTCGCCGGTGATGGCGAGCACGGGCAAGTGGTCGGCATAGGCGCTGGCGATGGCGGTGACCAGATTGGTCGCGCCGGGCCCGGCGGTGGTGATGCAGGCGCCGACCCCGCCGGTGACCCGGGCATAGCCCCCGGCCATGAAGGCCGCGGCCTGCTCGTGCTTGACCAGCAGCGAGCGGACGGACGAATCGTAGAGCGCGTCGTAGACCGGCAGGATGTGCGAGCCGGGAATGCCGAAGATGCATTTGACGCCCAGCTTTTCGACGAATCGGACGAGGACTTCGCTGACCGGGAGGGTCGTCGGTGCTGGATTATTCATCGGCGTTTGGGCAGCGGCTGCGAATTATTCATATCAGGCGCAAGGATAATCGCGCCGGGCCCTGAATAAAACCCGTGAATGCAACCGGAAGCAGCAGGCCGGGGCATTGCAATGGCCGCGTCACAGGCTAGCCTTAAAGTCGATGAAGTTTATTCCAGACAGAGGCCAACCCATGAGCACCCAGGACGATCTGCAAGCCACCATTCGCGACATGGTCCAGCGCGGCAAGGGCGTTCTTGCCGCGGACGAGAGCACGCCCACCATCACCAAGCGCTTCCAGGCGGTGGGCATCGAATGCAACGAATCGACCCGGCGGGCCTACCGCCAGTTGCTGCTCTCTACGCCCGGCATCGGCGACTTCATCGCCGGGGTGATCCTGTTCGAGGAGACCCTGGGCCAGCAGGCCGACGACGGCACCCCGCTGGTCGAGCTGGCCCGGCGCGCCGGCATCGTGCCCGGCATCAAGGTGGACAAGGGCCTGGCCGCGCTGGCCAACGCGCCCGGCGACAAGGTGACCCAGGGCCTGGACGGCCTGGCCGAGCGGCTGGCCGGCTACAAGGCGCAGGGCGCGCGCTTCGCCAAGTGGCGGGCGGTCTATGCCATCGGCCCGGCCAACCCGACCCGGCTGGCGATCGAGACCAACGCCGAGGTGCTGGCCCGCTATGCCGCCATCTGCCAGGAGGCGGGCATCGTGCCCATCGTCGAGCCCGAGGTGCTGATCGACGGCGACCACACTATCGAACAGTGCGAGACGGTGACCGAGGCGGTGCAGCACGAGGTGTTTCACGCCCTGAAGCGGCACCGGGTGCAGTTGGAATACATGCTGCTCAAGCCCAACATGGTGGTGCCGGGCAAGGCCTGCCCGACCAAGGCCTCGCCCGAGGAGGTGGCCGAGCGCACGGTGCGCATTCTGCGGCGCACGGTGGCGGCGGCGGTGCCGAGCATCAATTTCCTCTCCGGCGGCTTGAGCCCGCAGGAGGCCACGGCCTTTCTCAACGCCATGAATCGCGACTACAAAAACCTGCCCTGGCTGCTGTCGTTCTCCTACGCCCGCGCCCTGCAGGAACCGCCCATGGCCACCTGGCAAGGCAAGACGGCCAACGCCGGCGCCGCCCAGGCCGCCTTCATCAAGCGCGCGCGGCTGAACGGCCTGGCCCAGCGCGGGGAATATCAGGCGGCGATGGAACAGGGTTGAGGCGTTCGGCAGCCCGGCTGAGGGAATGAAGCTGAAGGAGACGGATCATGAATCGCTTGACCAAAATGTTGCTGTTGGGCCTGCTCGGCGCGGCCGTGGCCGGCTGCGCCGTTGAGCTGCCGACCAAGCAGACTTCGGAGGCAGCCACCGAACGGACGATCAACGCCGGCCAGGAGCCGATCCTCAAGGCCTTGCTCGGTTTCTTTGCGCAACATAACGTCCACGTCGCCGGAGTCGACCGGGAACTCGGCCTGGTGCGGGCGACCGGCATTCGCGTGCCCGAGGCCTGGGCGGACTGCGGCGGGCCGGGCATCTTCATGCTGACCAACCGGCGAGTGGAACTGAGCGTGCTGATCAACAAGCAGCCGGACGGCAAGAGCCGGGTCAGCGTGAGCACGAACTTCATGGCCGACCTCGCCTACCGCGACGGCCCGCTGATTTCGCCGCGCGTGTGCTATTCGAGCGGCCAGTTCGAGGCCATGCTATTCGACCACCTGGAAAAGAACGCCAAGTAAGCGCCGCTGAATGGCTGCCCCCCTCCGCCCAACCCCATAAGGGGAGAGGGGCTATCAGGCGGCGGCGATGTGCTAGGCTGCCGTTCGCTGATTTCGCACTCGCCCGCCCTGCATGAGCCCGACCGACAAGCCCCACTCCCCTTCCTGCGAGCGCAACCGCGAGCCGATTCTCGAAGTGCTGCGCGAGTATTTCACGGACCGCCGCCATGTTTTGGAGATCGGCAGCGGCACCGGCCAGCACGCGGTGTTCTTCGCCGCCGCCCTGCCCCACCTGATTTGGCAGACCTCGGATTGCGCCGAGAATCTGCCGGGCATTCGGCTGTGGCTGGATGAGGCGGCCCTGGCCAACACGCCGCCGCCGCTGGAACTGGATGTCACCGGCACTTGGCCGATGCGGCGCTATGACGCGGTGTTCAGCGCCAACACCTTGCACATCATGAGTTGGGCCGAGGTGGAGCGCACCTTCGCCGGCCTGGGCGACATCCTCGCCGACGATGCCAAGCTGATCATCTACGGCCCCTTCAACTACAACGGCCAGTTCACCAGCGAGAGCAACGCCAAGTTCGAGCTTTGGCTGAAGGAGCGCGGCGCCCACCAGGGCATACGCGATTTCGAAAAAGTGAACGCCCTGGCCGCTGCGATCGGCCTGACATTGCTGGAAGACCGGGCCATGCCGGCCAACAACCGCTGCCTGGTCTGGCGCCGCGTGCGCGCTTGACCATGCGCGGGGAGTTGCTCGCCAGCGCGCAGGATTTAGCCGAGGCCGATTGGCAGGGCCTGGCGACCGACGACGACCCCTTCGTCAGCCGCGCCTTTCTCGGCGCGGCGGAACAAACCGGCGCCGCGGGCGCGGCCTTGGCCTGGCAGCCCATGCACCTGGCCCTGCGCGACGAGTCCGAGCGCCTGGCCGGGTTGTTGCCGCTGTATCTGCGCCACCACTCCTTCGGCGATTTCTCGCACGACTGGAACTGGGCGCCGGCCTGGCGCCAGGCCGGGCTGGCGTATTACCCCAAGCTGGTCACCGGCGTGCCCTTCACGCCCTCGCCCGGTCCGCGCCTGTTGGCCCGGGCCGGGGAAGATCCGGCGGCAATCCAGCACGGCCTGATCGCCGCCGCGAAGGATTTGGTGACGCAGTGGCAGGCGTCTTCCTGGCAATGTCTGTTCGTGCGCGAAGCGGAGCGCGATTTGTTGGAAGCGGCCGGCCTGCTGCTGCGGCGCGGGGTGCAGTTTCATTGGTTGAATCGCGGCTATGGCGATTTCGCGGATTTCCTGGCGACGTTCAGCGCCGACAAGCGCAAGAAGCTGAAGCGGGAACGCCGCGCGGTGGCCGAGGCCGGCCTGCGCATCGAGGCCCGCCACGGCGACGAGATCGACGACGCCTTATGGACTGCGATCCACCGCCACTACCGCGACACCTTTCTGCGCCACGGCAACCACCCGGCGTTTTCGCTGGCCTTCTTCCGCCAAGTGGCGGCCGAACTGGGCCGGCGTCTGGTGGTGTTCGTCGCCTGGCAGGGCGATGCGCCGGTGGCCTCGGCCATCTGCTATCGCAATGCCAGCACGTTGTTCGGCCGCCACTGGGGCACGGACATCGACTGCCCCGGCCTGCATTTCGAGCTGTGCTATTACAGCGGCATCGACTACGCCATCGCCCACGGCCTGCAACGCTTCGAGCCGGGCGCCGGCGGCGAGCACAAATTGACCCGCGGCTTCGAGCCGGTGCCCACGTGGTCGGCGTTCTGGATCGCCGACGAGCGCATGCGCGACCTGCTGGCGCGCTTTCTGGCCCGCGAGGCCGATGCGCTGGAGGACTACCAGGCCGAGCAGGCGCGGCATTTGCCCTACAAGGCGGGCGGGTAATCCCGAGCGCGCCGCCGCGTTCGGCTATGATGATTTTCTGTTTCCACCCTTTCGCAGGAGCGCAGCCATGTCCCTTTCCATGTACCAGGCCTCGGTGCCGGTCTACATCCGCATGCTGAACAATCTCATCGCCATCATGGAAAAGGCGGCGGCGCATTGCGAGGCGAACAAGATCGACCCGGCCGCCCTCATCGACTTTCGCCTGTATCCGGACATGTTCGCCTTCGCCAAGCAGGTGCAGGTGGCCTGCGACCACGCCAAGAACGGCGCCGCCCGCCTGGCCGGGGTGGAGGGGCCCGAGATCGGCGGCGGCGAGAAGAGCTTTGCCGATCTGATCGAGCGGGCGAAGAAGACCATCGCCTATCTGGAGAGCTTCAAGCCGGAGCAGATCGACGGCGCGGAGGAGCGCGAGGTCGTGCTCAAGCGCGGCGACACCGTGACCACCTATCGCGGCCAGGACTTCCTGCTCAACCGGGCGCTGCCCAATCTGTTCTTCCACATCACCACGGCCTACGACATCCTGCGCCACAACGGGGTGGAACTGGGCAAGAAGGATTATCTGGGCAAGTAAGGTTTGGACGCGGGAGGCCCGATGCGGCGACCTGGCAGCCTGACTTTTGTCTTGCTTGCGCTGGCCTCGGCTACGGCCTTGGCCATGGGTCCACGCTTGCCCATGATCGATGGCCATGGCCATTACACCGTGGCCGAGGCTGAAGTCCTGCCGCCGGCTGCGGTGCTGGCCAAGCTGGATGCGGCCGGGGTGCGCCGCATCGTGGTAAGCGGCGCGCCGCCCGAGCTGGCGCAGCGCCTGTATCGGGCGGCGCCCGGGCGGGTGATCCCGCTGCTGGGGGTGTACGGCCGCGGCCGCGACAAGGCCGACTGGATGCGCGATGCCAGCCTGCCGCAGCAGGTTGCCGCCGCCTTGGCCGGCGGACCTTGGGCCGGCATCGGCGAGCTGCACCTGTTCGCCCGCGATGCCGACAAGACGGTGTTCGCCGACCTGGTGCGGCTGGCGGCCGCGCACGACCTGGTGCTGATGCTGCACGGCGATGCCGAGGTGGTGCAGCGCGCCCTCGAGCTGGCGCCGAGCGTGCGGGTGCTGTGGGCGCACCTGGGCACCGAGCCTCGGCCCGAGTTGTTGGCGGCCATGCTCGATCGCTATGCGGACCGGCTGTGGATCGACACCTCGGTGCGCGACGAGCGCATCGCACCCGACGGCCGGCTGCTGCCGGAATGGCGCGCGCTGTTCCTGCGCCACCCCGACCGCTTTCTGGTGGCGGTGGACACCTTCAGCCTCAACCGCTGGCAGCATTACGAAGCGATGGTCGACCAGATCCGTGCCTGGGTCGCCTCGCTGCCGCCCGAGGTGCAGGCCAAGCTGCTGCACGACAACGCGGCGCGGCTGTTCGAGGGATTCTTGCGCCGCTAGGAATTCCTGCGCCGCTGGGGGTTTCCTGCGTCGCTGGGGTTTTTCCGCCCCTGAGCTACAATAACCAGAGCCAACAGGAGTTAGCCATGGACTGGAAACAGCATATCGAGGTGAACCCCCAAGTTCTGGCCGGCAAGCCGGTCGTGAAGGGTACCCGCCTGTCCGTCGAATTCCTGTTGGGCCTGTTCGCCCAGGGCTGGAGCGAGGCCCAAGTGCTGGAGAACTACCCCCAACTCAGTCGCACAGACCTGCAGGCCGTTTTCGCCTTCAGCGCCGCCTGCCTGCATGATGAGCAGTTCATCGGCCAGGTTCTGGCAGCGTGAGACTGCTCGCCAACGAGAACATCCCTCTGGCCACCATCCGCCGCCTACGCGAGCAGGGGCATGATGTGGCCAGCATCGTAGAAATAGCCGCCGGTAGCACCGATGAGCAAGTGCTACGCCGCGCGCAAGACGAAAGTCGTTTGCTGCTCACCTTCGATCGCGACTATGGCGAGCTGATCTATGTTCGCGGCCTGCCTTGCCCACCGGGACTGATCTACCTGCGTTTCACCCCCAGCACGCCCGAAGAACCTGCCGAACGGCTGGCCCGCCTGTTTGGCGAAATGGCAGATGGGTTGATAGGCGGCTTTGTCGTGCTGGACCGCGACGGCTACCGTCGCCGCCCTTTGCCTGAAGCCTGATTCGCCCCTTCTTCTCACCTACCCTGCAAATGCGCATACGGCGGCAGGGTCTGCAGCCGCTCGTCGCTGAGGGCGCCGCCGACGGTGAAGTGGTACAGGCTTTGCAGCCAGCGGCCCTCGATGCCCAGCAGGTCGTGCACGCCGTCGTCGAAGAAGCAGCCGATGCCGGTGCCGCGCACGCCGGCGGCCTCGGCCTCCAGGTAGAGCACCTGGCCCAGCATGCCCGCCTCCCAGAACAGCTGCCGATAGGCCCACGGCCCCGCCTCCAGCGCGCGGTCGTATTCGGCCAGCATGCCTAAGCTGAAGGCGCTGTCGGCGGCGATGTCCTGGTGGCAGGACAGGGCGCGGGCGGCATTGCGGGTGTCGGCCGCCACCACGCGATAGAGCTTGAGGTGGGCCGGGCAGCCTGCGACCTTTTCCCACTGGAATTCATTCGACAGCTCGGCCCGCATGCGGGTCTCGACCCCATCGTTGCGCAACAGGAAATAGACGCCGGGCATCAGGCCCTCGATCCGGTGAACGAACAGGGCCAGGTGGATGCGCGGCGGCCAGGCGATGGCGTCCCACGGCGGCACGTTCGCCCGCGGCAGGGTGAGGTCGAGCATGCGGTAGAAGGCCCCGTTGCTGATCGAAGTGACGCCGTCGAACTCCTGGGCGCTGCGCCGTTGCTTGATCAACTCCAGCGCGCCGGCCGGGCAGGTGGAGGGCAGCGGCGCGGGCAAGGCCGGCGGCTGCCAGGCGCCGGCCTCGGTGCGCGGCTTGCGGCTGGCCTCGGCCACCTCCTCGATCACCGGCCAGTCGTGCTTATGCTCGGGCGAGAGCACATTGGCCCGGCCGCTCCACTGGCCGGCGGCGGCATGCAGTGACTGAGCGCTGATCGCTGACCGCTGATCGCTGACTGCTGACCGCTGACTGCTGACCGCTGACCGCTGATCGCTGACCGCTCGCGTCTCCACCCACAGCAGCAGATCGGGATGCTCGCGCTCGGCCTCGCCGAAGTCCTCGGCCCGGTCCAGGCCCAGCAGCGCAGCGATCTCGGCATCGGCCCAGTCGTCGAGCAGGCGCACGCGCCAGCCCAGCACGGCGGCGGCGTAGCGGGTCGCGGCCAGGGCGTGGCCGGCGTCGTGCTGGCAATAGCGGAAGGCGCGCTCGCCGTATTTCCACGCCTCGCGCCAGTGGATGGCGGAGAGGCCGACGAGGAAGCCGCCCGCGGGCAGCGCAGCGCCATTCAATGCGCAGCGCTGTTCCAAGACATGGTCGCGGCTCACATAGTGGTGCACGCCGTCGTTCAGCCCCGCACAGCCTTGCGCGACGACATAGGCCTCGGTCGGGTGCAGGTTGCCGCTGGACGGGTTGCAGCGCAGGGCCCAACGGTTGTCGCCGTATTGCTTCCAGGCGGAGAGGCCAAAGGCCAGTTCCAACAGCGCGGCGATGTGGGTCAGATCGAGCGCTTGCGGCGCGATGGAGCCGCCGTAGAGATCGGTGTATTTCACCTGCCGGATGGGGCTGCTCTCGGGCAGCAAGGGCAGCGGGGTCTGCCGGCTGCCGGCATAGGTGCGGAAGGGGTCGGGCTGGGTTGCCCAGTCCAGCCCGTGGGGGCCGGCGGCATAGCGCTGGAAGTGGTGCTTGGTGCGTTCGTGGTAGGCGCGGACGCTGTCGATGGCGTGGGTCATGTAATGATCGGTTCTGAGTAACAGATAATTCAAACCGTCATCATCCCCACCCCAACCTTTATCCTCGCGAAGCGGGGGCTCCCCATGAACGGGGAGGGGGCACACCTCCCCCACTTGTGGGGGAGGCTGGGAGGGGGAAATCCTGCTTCACGACGGCAACTCAGGCAAAAGGTAGCACATGCAGCGCCGAATTTATCCCTGTTGAAAACAGGGGCATGTCGCCCGAAAACCCGCACCAGACCTTGATTTCCGGCCGATGGACCGCATATCGTTAGGCACACGCACGCAAGCGATTCCCCCATGCTCAACTTGAAATTCGACAACCGTTTCGTCGCCGACCTGCCGGGTGACCCCGAGGAAGGCGCGCGCCGGCGCCAGGTGCACGGGGCCTGCTGGTCGCGGGTGTTGCCGACGCCGGTGGCCAAGCCGCAATTGCTCGCCCACTCGCCCGAGGTGGCGGCGCTGCTCGGCATTGCCGAGGCGGAAATCGCCACCCCGGAGTTCGCCGAGGTGTTCGCCGGCAACCGCCTGATCGAGGGCATGGCGCCCTACGCCGCCTGCTACGGCGGCCACCAGTTCGGCAACTGGGCCGGGCAACTGGGCGACGGCCGCGCGATCAACCTGGGCGAGGCGATCAATGCCGCGGGCCAGCGCTGGGAGCTGCAGCTGAAGGGCGCCGGGCCGACGCCCTATGCCCGCCGCGCCGACGGCCGGGCGGTATTGCGTTCTTCGATTCGCGAGTTCCTATGCAGCGAGGCGATGCACCACCTGGGCGTGCCGACCACCCGCGCGCTCTCGCTGGTGGCCACCGGCGAGTCGGTGCTGCGCGACATGTTCTACGACGGCAACCCGCAATACGAACCGGGTGCGGTGGTCTGCCGGGTGGCCCCCAGCTTCATCCGCTTCGGCAATTTCGAGATCTTCTCTTCGCGCAGCGATACCGCGCTGCTGGAGAAGCTGGTGGACTTCACCATCGCCCGCGACTTTCCAGAAATCGAAGGCGATGTGCAAGAGAAACGCGCCCGCTGGTATGAAGAGGTCTGCACCCGCACGGCGCGGATGATCGCCCACTGGATGCGGGTGGGCTTCGTCCACGGCGTAATGAACACCGACAATATGTCCATCCTGGGGCTGACCATCGATTACGGCCCCTACGGCTGGATCGACAACTACGACCCGGACTGGACGCCCAATACCACGGACGCCGAGGGCCGCCGCTACCGCTTCGGCCACCAGCCGCAGATCGCCCACTGGAACCTCTCGCGCCTGGCCGAATCGCTGGTGCCGGTGTTCCCCTCGCTCGATCCGCTACACCACGGCCT
>JACAEC010000147.1 GCA_013389055.1 Hydrogenophilaceae bacterium | reverse complement strand
GGTGGTGGGTGCCGACCCACATGTACATGAACGACAGCGCCCAGAAGTGGACGATGGACAGGCGATAGGAATAGACCGGGCGGCCGGCGTGCTTGGGCACGAAGTAGTACATCATGCCAAGGAAGGCGGCGGTCAGGAAGAAGCCCACCGCGTTGTGGCCGTACCACCACTGGGTCATGGCGTCCTGCGGGCCGGAGAACAGGCTGTAGGACTTCAGGGTGAACAGGCCGACCGGCACGGCGATGTTGTTGAAGGTGTGCAGCAGGGCGGTGGCCAGGATGAACGAGAGGTAGAACCAGTTGGCCACGTAGATGTGCGGCTGCTTGCGGTTCATCAGGGTGCCGATGAAGACGATCAGGTAGGAAACCCAGACGACCTCGATCAAGAGGTCGATCGGCCATTCCATCTCGGCATACTCACGGCCCTGGCTGTAACCCGTGACATAGGACAGCGCGGCCAGCACGATGACGGCCTGCCAGCCCCAGAAGGTGAAGGTGGCCAGGCCGGGCGCGAACAGGCGGGTCTGGCAGGTGCGCTGGACGACGTAGTAGGAGGTGGCGAACAGGGCCGAACCGCCGAAGCCGAAGATCACGCCGCTGGTATGCACCGGGCGGAAACGGCCGAAGGAGAAGTAGGGGCTGTCGAAGTTGAGGAAGGGCCAAGCCAGCTCGGAGGCGATATAGACCCCAACGAACATACCGACCACGCCCCAGACCAGGGTCATGACGGAGAATTTTTTGACGATCTCGAAGTTGTACTGCTCAGTAGCCGGGTTGCTGGTCGCAGCCATGGCGCCTCCTAGGTTGCTACATCTCTTAAAACCAAGCCCAGCGGCGAGCGCAAGGCGAAAATGACCGTACGAAAAGACGCGGGAGTATAGCCGCGCCCCGCCGCTATCGCAAGTTTGACCGGTAATTTGCTACTAGGACTGACCGAGTAACTGCTTCAGGTCCTGGGCCATGTCCTTGGCCGGATGGCCGTAGGGCCAGAACAGGCGAATGCGGCCCTGGCGGTCGAACACATAGGTCGCTGCGGTGTGGTCGACCAGATAGTCGCTCGCCCCCGCCTCGGTGTGCTTGGCGTAATGCACCTTGAATTCCTTCGCCGTCTCGGCCACCTGCGCGGGCGTGCCGTACAAGCCCAGGAAGCCGGGATGGAAATAGGGCACATACTGGCGCAAGACTTCCGGCGTATCGCGCTCCGGGTCGACCGTCACGAACAGGACCTGGATTTGCGCTGCGGCATCCGGGCCGAGCAACTGCAAGGCGGCCTTGAGATCGGTCAGGGTGGTCGGGCAGACGTCCGGGCAGTGGGTGTAGCCGAAGAAGATGGCCACCACCTTGCCCTTGAAGTCGGCCAAGGTACGCGGCTGGCGGTTATGGTCCTGCAGGGCGAACTGGCGACCGAAGGGAGCGCCGGTGATGTCGGTGCCGGTAAATTCCGGTCCCGATTGCGGCTTGCAGCCGAGCAACATGCCGGCCATGAGCGCAAGCCACCACAGCGTCTTCATGACCGCACCTTTAGGCAAGGGCGCTCGACGGCAGATCGGCCAGCCGGTACTTGCCCGTCTGTACCGCCTTGGCAAGGTCTTCCAGGGTCATGCCTTCCAGCAGGGCGATGATCTTCTTCTTCACCGGCAGCCACTTGAAATGCATGGGGCAGGCGGTGGCATCGGAGCACTCCTTGAGGCCCAGGATGCAGCTCTTGGTGAAGGCCGGTCCCTCGGTCAGCGCCAGCACCTGCATCAGGCTGGTCTTGTGCATGCCTTCGCGCAGACAGAAGCCGCCGAGGCGGCCGCGGAAGGAATCGAGCAGCCCCTGCTTGCACAGGTTTTGCAGAATCTTGGCCAGATAGGCGGATGGCACGTTGAGGCGATCGGCGATATCCCGATTCAGCACCGGCTCACCCGGCGGCTGGGTGGCGATATAAATCAAGGCCTGTACTGCGTACTGGCTGGTTCGGGATAAAACCATATCCAACTCCTGAGGATATCCATGTCCGATTATATTGGCTCAATGTCCCCGATTGAGCAAGTCGAACGGTTCAGATTGCGAAAGCCCGGTCCGCCAACAGCGCCGCAAACAACAGACTCAGGTAGAGGATGGAATAGGCGAAGGTGCGCTTGGCCAGCTCGGCCGAATAGGCGCGATACAGCCGCCAGGCGAACCAGAGGAAGACGCCGTCCAGCACCAGCACCGACACCACATAGATCAGCCCGACCATGTTCACCGCCACCGGCAACAGGGTCACGGCGCTGAGCAGGACGGTATAGAGCAGGATATTCAAGCGGGTGAAGGCCTCGCCATGGGTCACCGGCAACATCGGCAGGCCGGAGCGGGCATAGTCGTCCTTGCGATACAGGGCCAGCGCCCAGAAATGGGGCGGCGTCCAGGCGAAGATGATCAGGAACAAGAGCAGGGCCTCGTGGCCGACCGTGCCGGTCATCGCCGCCCAGCCCAGCACCGGCGGCATGGCGCCCGAGGCGCCGCCGATCACGATGTTCTGCGGCGTGGCCGGCTTGAGGAACAGAGTATAGACCCCGGCATAGCCGACAAAGGTGAGCAGGGTCAGCCACATGGTCAGCGGGTTGACCCAGGCATAGAGCAGGCTCAACCCGGCGCCGGCCAGCACGCCGGCGAACAGCAGGGCCTGCGGCATGCCGACCTCGCCGCGGGCCGTAGCGCGGGCCCGGGTGCGGGCCATCTTGGCATCGATGGTGCGTTCGACCAGGCAGTTGAAGGCGGCGGCGCCGGCGGCGGCCAGGCCGATGCCGACGGTCGAGACCAGCAGCAGCCCGAGCGGCGGCCAGCCGGGTTGGGCCAGGAACATGCCGATCACGGCGGTGAACACGATCAGGGCCACCACCCTGGGCTTGGTCAATTCCAGATAATCGCGCAGGCGATCCCGGTTCCAGTCAGTCACCATTTCCATGTTCCAGTTCCTCTCCCGCGGCATCGGTCTGCCGCCCTCAACCTATCTGTGAATATTTCAACAAGCGTTGCACATCCTTGAGCATCCGGCTGCCATCCGGCGCCTGCGGGTAGCGCAGGACCAGCCGGCCCAAGGGATCGACCAGATAGACCCGGCCCAGCGCATCGCCGCCGGCCAGCGGCGACCCCAATGCCGCCAGCTTGCCATAACGCGCCTGCTTGAGCCCGACATGTTCCGTCGCCAACTCGCCGGCCAGCGGCCGCTCTGCGATCAACAGGCGTTCGATCCGACCCTGCTCGCGCCCGGTCGCCTGGCGCACCTGACGCATCAGGTAAAGATTCTGGCGGCAAGCATCATCGCAGTCGCCTGCCTGCACCAGCAGGAGCACCCACTTGCCGCGCAGGCTGGCCAAGTCGAACGGGCTGCCGTCCGCAGCCTGCAAGCCAGCCGGGCGCAACTCCACCGCCTCGACCAACTCGCCGTAATTGCCGAAGCGCTCCGGCTTCCAGTACTGGAAGGCCAGATCCGCCAGCAGGAACGGCGCCGCGAACAGGGCAAGGATCAGCAACAGCTTAAGCCGTCCGCGTTTTACGGCCACGATAGCGTCTCCATTGATAGACCAGGGTCAAGGCCAGACTGGTCGCCGCCAAGGCGAACCATTGGCCGGCATAGCTGACGTGCTTGTCGACCCCGGCATCCAGCCGCGGCCAAGCGCGCAGCAGACCGTCGTCGAGTTCGCTGGTCTGCAACAGCAGCCAATCCGGCAGCGGCTGCGGGTAAAAATTGCGATAACGCTGCAGGTCCAGGTTCTGCCAGACGCTGCCATGCACGGTATCCGGGCCGAGTTCCAGATAACGCGTCTGCGCCCGCACCAGGATTCCTTCCAGGCTCAGTTCGCCCTTGGGCACCGCGACATATGGCGTATTGCGGCGATCCCGGTCGGCCGGCAGCCAACCCCGATTCACCAGCAGCGCCTCGCCCGAACTGCTCAGCCGCAAGGGCACCACCACATGGTAACCAGCCCGCCCTTGGTGCAAACGATTATCCAGGTAAACCTGATAACCATCAGCGAATTCGCCTTCGAGGCGCACGCGCCGGTAGAGCCAATGGTCCGATACCTCTGGCAACTTACCCAACATCTCGGCCGGCAGGCGACCGCCCTCATCCCAGCGCGCCTGCAGGGCCCGCTTCTGATCGGCACGGCCGAGTTGCCACTGCGCCAGCGCCAAGGCCGCCAGAAAAACCAGCACTCCTGCCAGGGCAGGCAGCCAAGCTACAATGCGGGCAGACAACTTCATGCCGAGTGCCGCCGGCCCATACGGCCAAGGGCTCGGTCAACGCCACGCAAAGAGGAAGACATCATGCGCATTTTCGTCATCGTCGCACTGCTGGTCATCGTGCTGAGTCTGGCCAGCGCGCTGATCTATCTGGTCAAGGACAAGGGCGGCAGCGACCGCACGGTCAAGGCGCTCACCTGGCGCATCGCGCTTTCACTCGGGCTCTTCCTGCTGCTCATGATCGCCAGCTACACCGGCCTGATCGCGCCAGGCCGGCTGTAGGCCGCAATTACAACCAATAGACAAAGATAAACAGGCCGAGCCAGACCACATCCACGAAGTGCCAGTACCAGGACACCGCCTCGAAGGCGAAGTGGCGCTCCGGCGTGAAGTGGCCGGCGATGCTGCGACCGAGGATGGTGATCAGCATGATCGTGCCCAAGGTCACGTGGAAACCGTGGAAGCCGGTCAGCATAAAGAAGGTCGCACCGTAGACGCCGGCACCCAGGGTCAGACCCAGTTCGGTGTAGGCGTGATAGTACTCATAGGCCTGTAGCACGATAAACAGCAGACCCAGCGCCACGGTGGCGGACAGGCCGGCGATCAGCTTGGCGCGGTTGCCCTGCTTCAGCCCCCAATGCGCCCAGGTCACGGTCACGCCCGAGGTCAGAAGGATCAGGGTGTTCCAGGCCGGAATGCCCCAGGCGCCCATCGGCTCGAAGGCCTCCTTGACGCCGGGGCCCTGGGTCGGCCAACCGCCAGCATAGCCAGGCCACAACAGGGCGTTGTCGACGCTGGTCAGATCCGGCACCGACAGGATACGCACATAGTAGAGCGCGCCGAAGAAGGCGGCGAAGAACATCACCTCGGAGAAGATGAACCAGCTCATGCTCCAGCGGAAGCCGGTGTCGACCTGGTTGTTATAGAGGCCCTTCTCGCTCTCGCCGATGACCTGACCGAACCAGCCGAACAGCATCCAGACCAGCAAAGCGAAGCCGAGCAACAGCACCCAGCCGCCGCCGGCGACGCTGTTGATCAACAGCGTCGCACCCAGCGTCAGGGCAAGCAGGGCAGTCGAGCCCAAGATCGGCCAGTAAGACGGGGCCGGCAAATAATAACCACCATGGCTTTGCGCACTCATCAGTTCTCCCCCTTTTTCAGTGCGTGATCCAATTAACCAACAGGACCAGAGAAACCACAAAAATCACTGCACCCAACAAGCCCGCCAAAATGAAATGCACCGGCTTGATGTGTGCTGCATCGGACTCCAAATCGCGCCCCTTCCTGACACCGAAGAAGCTCCAGAAGACCGCCTTCCAGACCCTGAACACGCTCATTGCCGCGGCGCCTTCGGGCTTTCATACATGGTGTAGGAGATCGCAATCACCGGCAGGTCAGCCGGCATCTCCTTGTCCAGTACGAACATCAGCGGCATCGTGCGCCGCTCCCTCGGCGCCAGACGCTGCTCGCGGAAACAGAAACACTCGATCTTCTTGAAGTACTTCGCCATCAGCGGCGGGCTGTAGCTGGGAATGGCTTGGGCGACCACCGAACGGTCGCTCAAGTTCTCCAGCACGTATTCCGTTTGCACCAATTCGCCCGGATGGGCCGTGAGCGGCTTGCTCGGCGCGGTCAGACTCAGCGGCGCGCCTTGCGGCACGCTGGCCACCAGAGCCACCTGCACCGGTCGGCTGTAATCGACCTGGGTGTTCTTGGCCAGGGCCTGAATCTCGCCCCGGTTCAACCCGGTGATGTCGCACAGCACGTCATACAGCGGCACCAGGGCGAAGCCGAAGCCGAACATGCCGAGCGCGATCAGCGACAGCCGACGCAACAGCACGCGGTTGGCCTGGGCGACGATGGCAGCGCTCACTGGACGTAGCCCAGCACGGTAAGGATGAACAGGCCCACGGGAATCAATGCCAGCAACAGGGCCAGGCGAATGTTCTTGGCGCGGGCCTTGTCCATCACTTCACCTCCGGCGGCGTCTCGAAGGTGTGGTACGGCGCCGGCGAGGGCACGGTCCACTCCAGGCCTTCGGCACCTTCCCAGGCCTTGGCCTCGGCCTTCTTGCCGCCGCGGATGCACTGCACGATCACGATCAGCATCAGGATCTGGCTGGCACCGAAGACGAAGCCGCCGATCGAGGAGATCTGGTTGAACTCGGTGAACTGCACCGCGTAATCCGGAATCCGGCGCGGCATGCCGGCCAGACCCAGGAAGTGCTGCGGGAAGAAGAGCACGTTGAACGAGATCATCGACAGCCAGAAGTGCCACTTGCCCAGGGTCTCGTTGTACATATGGCCGGTCCACTTCGGCAGCCAGTAGTAGACGCCGGCGAAGATCGCGAACAGGGCACCGGAGACCAGGACGTAGTGGAAATGCGCCACCACATAGTAAGTGTCGTGCAACTGGATATCGACCGGCGCCATGGCCAGCACCAGACCGGTGAAGCCGCCGATGGTGAACAGGGCGACGAAGGCGATGGAAAACAGCATGGGAGTTTCGAAGGTCATGCTGCCCTTCCACATCGTGGCCACCCAGTTGAACACCTTCACCCCAGTCGGCACCGCAATCAACATGGTCGCGTACATGAAATACAGCTGACCGACGGCGGGCATGCCCACGGTGAACATGTGGTGGGCCCAGACCAGGAAGGAGAGGATGGCGATCGAGGCGGTGGCATAGACCATCGAGGCGT
>JACAEC010000167.1 GCA_013389055.1 Hydrogenophilaceae bacterium | reverse complement strand
CATCGACAAGCGGCGCAACGCCGCAGACGCCGATCGTGGCCTCAACCCGAAGGGCCGGCTGCCTGCGGGCGCATTGCCGCGTTGCGGCTGGCTCGTGGAGTATGGCTACACTTCGCCCCCCGCGCCTTGCACTGCATCCCGCAGGCAACCGGCACGGGACATGTTTCCTGCTGACATAGGCTCCTACCTGTGTCCTATGTTCAGATGACCTCGAGCGATTGGGATGACCGCTTCAGCCAGGCGATCATCCTCTCCGCCATCGCGCACGTCGTGGTCATCTTCGGCATCCACTTCGTGCCGGCCAATTCCAAGTTGTTCGAAAGCCAGCTGCCCATGGAGGTGGTGCTGGTCAACAGCATGAGCCCCGACAAGCCGCTCAAGCCCGACGTGCTGGCCCAGGCCAACCTCGACGGTGGCGGCGACGTCGATGCCAAGCTGCAGGCCAAGAGCCCCCTGCCCGCGCTCACCCAGGACAGCGCCGCCTCGGCGGAAAACCGGCTGACCGCGCGGGCCCAGGCCCTGGAAGAACAGGCCCGGCTGCTCATGCAGCAGACCAAGTCCAGCTATGCCGTGCGCGAGCCCAAGGCCCAGCCCGACAGCGCGCCGCGGCCGCCCGAGCCCAACGTCGCCCCGGCCGACCTGGTCACCCGCAGCCTGGAAATGGCCAAGCTCGCCGCCCGCATCGACCAGGAATGGCAGGCCAGCCAGAGTCGGCCCCGGCGCGCCTTCGTCGGCGCCCGCGCCCAGGAATTCGCCTTCGCCCGCTACGTCGAGGACTGGCGGCTCAAGGTCGAGCGCTACGGCAACAACAACTACCCCGAGGCGGCGCGGCGCGAAGGCCTGTACGGCTCGCTGGTGCTGACGGTGGAAATCCGCTCCGACGGCCAGGTGCTCGACGTCCACATCGACCGTAGTTCCGGCCACAAGCTGCTCGATGCCGCCGCCGCCAAGATCGTGGAGAATGCCGGCCCTTATTCGGCCTTCCCGCTCGAGATGCGCAAGAAGGTGGATATCCTCAGCATCACCCGGACTTGGTCCTTTACCCGGTCCGACCAGCTCACTACGCAGTAATTAGGCTGCAATCCCCCCCCCATTTATGGGGGAGGCAGGGAGGGGGATGAATCAAGTCGGTCGCTGCCCCCCTTTCCCATAGTCACAAAGGGCTTATAAAAAGCCCTAATGCTCTGATAAAATTCGCGATTCTGAAATTTTGAGCCATCGCGAGGGCAGCATGCATATCGGAACCACCTTGACCCAGTTCCTGATCGAGGAACAGCGCCACGTCAAAGGCGCCACCGGCGACTTCACCGGCCTGTTGAACGACGTCGTCACCGCCTGCAAGATGATCTCCAACGGCGTCAACCACGGCGGCCTGCTCGGCGTGCTGGGCGCGGCCGGCTCCGAGAACGTCCAGGGCGAAGAGCAGAAGAAGATGGACATCCTGTCCAACGAGATCTTCCTCAAGCGCAACGAGTGGGCCGGCCACCTGGCCGCCATGGCCTCCGAGGAAATGGACGAGATCTATCAGATTCCCGCCGGCAACCCGCGCGGCAAGTACCTGCTGATGTTCGACCCGCTCGACGGCTCCTCCAACATGGACGTCAACGTCTCGGTCGGCTCCATCTTCTCCATCCTGCGCTGCCCCGGCAACGAGAACGTCGACGGACCCACCCCGGTCGAGGCCTTCATGCAGCCCGGCGTCAAGCAGGTCTGCGCCGGCTATGCCATCTACGGCCCATCCACCATGCTGGTGCTGACCACCGGCCACGGCGTCAACGGCTTCACCCTCGACCCCAACGTCGGCGAGTTCGTGCTCACCCACGAGAACATGACCATCCCGGCCGACACCAAGGAATTCGCCATCAACATGTCGAACTACCGCTTCTGGGAAGAGCCGGTGCGCCGCTATGTCGACGAGTGCCTCAAGGGCAAGGAAGGCCCGCGCGGCAAGGACTTCAACATGCGCTGGGTGGCGAGCATGGTGGCCGAGGTGCATCGCATCCTCACCCGCGGCGGCGTCTTCATGTACCCCATGGACAGCAAGCTGAAGGAGAAGGGCGGCAAGCTGCGCCTGATGTACGAAGCCAACCCCATGAGCTTCATCGTCGAGCAGGCCGGCGGCGCCGCCACCACCGGCCGCGAGCGCATCATGGAGCTGCAGCCCCAGGGCATCCACCAGCGCGTGCCCGTGGTGCTGGGTTCGAAGAACGAGGTCGAACTGATCACCCGCTACCACACCAGCCCGGAAGCCGCCGCCGCCTAAGCGCGCACGGTCCCGGAATGCGAACGGCCCGTCCGGCAACCGGCGGGCCGTTTGTTTTTAATCATTCGGCGAAGGAGGCTCCATGAGCGGTCTGCCCAAGTGCCCGCAGTGCGGTTCCGAATACACCTATGAAGACGGCGGCCTGTTCGTCTGCCCCGAGTGTGCCCACGAGTGGCCGAAGGAGGCCGCCGCGGCGGTCGAGGAACAGCGCGTCGTGCGCGACGCCGTCGGCAACGTGCTCAAGGACGGCGACAGCGTCACCGTGATCAAGGACCTCAAGGTCAAGGGCTCGTCCCTGGTGGTCAAGGTCGGCACCAAGGTCAAGAACATCCGCCTGGTCGAAGGCGACCACGACATCGACTGCAAGATCGACGGCATCGGCGCCATGGGCCTGAAGTCGGAGTTCGTGAAGAAGGTTTGAACCGGCTCCGGATTGCAGAACGGCCCGTCTGGTTTCAGGTGGGCCGTTTGTTTTGGTGCAAACGGTTGCCAGCGCCGAGTGGCGGGATTTAGGATAGCGCGAAGCTAAAAAGAAAGAGGGAGAGAAGCATGCTTGCTCATGGTCCTGTAGAGCACCTTATGCGCAATTTAATTTTTGCGGC
Source organism: Hydrogenophilaceae bacterium (assembly GCA_013389055.1). Classification (GTDB taxonomy): domain Bacteria; phylum Pseudomonadota; class Gammaproteobacteria; order Burkholderiales; family Thiobacillaceae; genus Sulfuritortus. Next base: position 357 of record JACAEC010000167.1, on the reverse strand, counting down.
CATATTGTCTACACAGCTTCTGCTAGTCGGCTGCGCTGGGGTGGGTGCTCTCAGCCCTGTAAAAAGGGCACCTGTTTATATTGCTCCAATTGAAACTCACCTGCCATCAAGTACCCAACCCATTCTCATTCAGTTTGAAAGCACTCTGCCTGGGAGAGTGGTTGTCGAGACTGTTTGGGATAACGTTACTGGTGCATTTGCAGATACAGCAGAGTCCAAGCAGATTGGATATACGCAGGATTATTCAAAGTTTATCCCTGCCGCTGCTGCAGGAGGCGCAATTGGCGGAGCGGTTGTTGGCACACGCCCAAGTTACACAAGGATTGTCATTCCTTTTGGGAGAATTTTTGAGGGCGT
>JACAEC010000181.1 GCA_013389055.1 Hydrogenophilaceae bacterium | reverse complement strand
GCGCCCTCCCCATTTATGGGGAGCCCCCGCGAAGCGAGGATAAAGGTTGGGGTGGGGTTATTTGCGCCGCTTGCGTGGCTGGTAATGCACCACCGCGCGCATGATCTCGGAATAGGGCAGCTGCTCAATGCCGCCGAAACGGGCGATGCCATCGGTGAGCAGGCCGTGGATATCGGCCATGTCGCTCCCGTCATCCAGCACCGCCTTCAGCCCCAGCACACCGCCGCATTGGGCGCGAATCTCCTTGCCGAAGGGCCAGGGGGCATCGGGGGCTATGTGCAGGGCGAAGCGGGCGTTGGCGTGCAGGGCGGCGTGGAAGGCCTTGCACTCGGCGCTGGCGGCCTCGTCGGTGCAGCTGATCGCCTCGCGCTCGGCCAGCAGCAGGCGGCGGGCCAAGAGGCAGTTGCTGCATTTGGCCAGCAGGGCCCGCTCGAACGGGCACTTGATCGCGATGGTCGATTCGCGGGCGTCGCGGTAGGCGTCTTCGTTATAGCCGGACATTTCCCTCACCCCCCAGCCCCTCTCCCGGAGGGAGAGGGGAGGAAATCTCAGTAATCGTCGCCCGACAGGGTGGCATCGAGCTCGCGCGGCTGCGACAGGATGTCTTCGGCGGCGAGTTCGTTCTCGGCGAAGATCATCTTGATCCGCACGCCGGTGTTGGGGTCGAGCTGCTTGCGCAATTCATTGGCGGCCGCTTTGGCCTCTTTGAAATTGTCGGCCACACCCTGTTTTTCCAGGATGTTGAGCGGGCCGATCTTGTAGATGAAATAGGGCATAACGCGCTCCAGAAAAACCTGAGCGAAATTGTCGGTTATTTCTTCGTTTGGGACAAGGAGTCATAAGAGCTGGCAGTCGTCAGTTTGCAGTCAGAAGAAAAAACCTGAGGCTGCTTTGCCAACTGCCAACTGCCAACTGCCAACTGCCAACTGCTAACTTAGCTGGCCGTGGCAGTGCTTGTATTTCTTGCCCGAGCCGCAGGGGCAGGGGTCGTTGCGGCCGACCTTGGGGAACTGGCGCTGCACCGGTTGCTGGCCCTGCGCAGCAGTCGTCTCCGCCTCGGCGGCGGCCAGGGCCTCGTCGTAGTCGGCGTGGTGGTACTGCACGTTGTCCAGTTCCGGCGCTTGGGCCTCCACCGCCTCGACATCCTCGGCACCCTTGATCTGCACCGTCAGGGTGATCTGGGTCACCTCGCGGGCAATGGTGTCGAGCATGGTCGAGAACAGTTGGAAGGCCTCGCGCTTGTATTCCTGCTTCGGGTTCTTCGCCGCATAGCCGCGCAGGTGGATGCCCTGGCGCAGGTGGTCCATCGCCGCCAGGTGCTCGCGCCAGTGGTTGTCCAGGGTCTGCAGCAGGATGGCGCGCTCGAAGTGGCGCAGGTTCTCGGCGCCGGCCCGGGCCTCCTTCTCGGCATAGGCGGCATCGGCCGCGGCCAGAATCTTCTCGCGCAGGCCTTCCTCGGCCAGGCTCTCGTCCTCGGCCAGCCACTGGGCCACCGGCAGGTGCAGTTGGAACTCGGCCGCCAGCGCCTGGGCCAGGCCCTCGGCATCCCACTGCTCGGCCATGCTGCCGGGCGGGATGAACTCGTTGATCACGGTGTTCAGCACCTCGGCGCGCATGGCGGTGATGCCGGCGGAGACGTCGTCAGTCTCCAGTAATTCATTACGTTGCTGATAGATCACCCGGCGCTGGTCGTTGGCGACGTCGTCGTATTCCAGCAGCTGCTTGCGGATGTCGAAGTTGCGCTGCTCGACCTTGCGCTGGGCCGATTCCAGCGAGCGGTTGACCATGCCGTGCTCGATCGCCTCGCCCTCGGGCATCTTCAGCCGGGCCATGATCGCGGCCAGGCGTTCGCCGCCGAAGATGCGCAGCAGCGGGTCGTCCAGCGACAGATAGAAGCGCGAGGCGCCGGGGTCGCCCTGGCGGCCGGAGCGGCCACGCAACTGGTTGTCCACCCGGCGCGACTCGTGGCGCTCGGTGCCGACGATGTACAGGCCGCCGGCGGCGATCACCTGATCGTGCAGCTTCTGCCAGTCGGCCTTGAGCAGGGCGATCTTGGCGTGCTTGTCGTCGTCGGAAAGGTTGGCGTCGTTGCGGATCGCCTCCACCTGCTGGGCGATGTTGCCGCCGAGCACGATGTCGGTGCCGCGGCCGGCCATGTTGGTCGCGATGGTGATCGCGCCGGGCAGGCCGGCCTGGGCCACCACCTGGGCCTCGCTGGCGTGCTGCTTGGCGTTGAGCACCTGGTGCGGCAGGCCCTCCTGCTTCAAAAGATTGGCCAGGAATTCGTTGACCTCGATCGAGGTCGTGCCCACCAGCACCGGCTGGCCGCGCTGGTGGCAGTCGCGCAGGTCGTGGATCACCGCCTGCCACTTCTCGGCGGCGGTGCGGTAGACCCGGTCGGCGTGATCCAGGCGGATCATCGGCTGGTTGGTCGGGATCACCACCGTCTCCAGGCCGTAGATCGACTGGAACTCGTAGGCCTCGGTGTCGGCGGTGCCGGTCATGCCCGAGAGCTTGCCGTACATGCGGAAATAGTTCTGGAAGGTGATCGAGGCGACCGTCTGGTTCTCCTCGCGCACGCGCACGCCTTCCTTGGCCTCGATGGCCTGGTGCAGGCCGTCGGACCAGCGCCGGCCAGGCATCGTACGACCGGTGAATTCGTCGACGATCACGACCTCGCCGTGGCGCACGATGTACTCGACGTCGCGCCGGTACAGCGCATGGGCGCGCAGCGCGGCGTTCAAGTGGTGCAGCAGCCGGATGTTGCCCGGGTCGTAGAGACTCTGGCCTTCCTGCAGCAGGCCCGCGCCCGAGAACAGTTCCTCGACGCGTTCGTGGCCGGCGTCCGAGAGGTGCACCTGCTTGCTCTT
>JACAEC010000163.1 GCA_013389055.1 Hydrogenophilaceae bacterium | reverse complement strand
GCGCCGCAAGGGTGTGGTGCGCGTCATCTGCAGCGAGGCGCGCCACAAGCAGCGCCAGGGCTGAAGACTTGCATTGCGCAAGCTTCAATTGTTATAATTTTTAATTTTCTTTTGCTGGGAGTCTTTCATGGCCCGCATCGCCGGGGTGAACATCCCCAATCACAAACATGCGGAGATCGCCTTGACGGCGATCTACGGTATTGGTCGGACGCGCGCGCGCTTCATCTGTGCTGAGGCGGGCGTCGCCCCGTCGACCAAGATGAAGGATCTGACCGACGCTGAGGTCGACAAGCTGCGCGACATCGTGGGCAAAATCACGGTGGAAGGCGACTTGCGCCGTGAAGTCACCATGAACATCAAGCGTCTCATGGATCTAGGTTGCTACCGCGGTCTGCGTCATCGCAAGGGCTTGCCCGTGCGTGGTCAGCGCACCCGCACCAATGCACGTACCCGCAAGGGCCCGCGCAAGCAGATGCAAGTCAAGAAATAAGGTAAAGCGACATGGCTAAGGCTCAAGCGACGCGAGTGCGCAAAAAGGTCAAGAAGAACGTGGCTGAGGGCATTGCCCACATCCACGCCTCCTTCAACAACACCATCATCACCATCACCGACCGGCAGGGCAATGCTCTGGCTTGGGGTGCTTCCGGTGCGGCCGGCTTTAAGGGCTCCCGCAAGAGCACGCCGTTCGCGGCCCAGGTGGCGGCTGAGACTGCCGGCAAGCTGGCCCAGGAATGCGGAGTCAAGAACCTGGAAGTGCGCATCAAGGGCCCCGGCCCTGGTCGGGAGTCCTCCGTGCGCGCGCTGAACAATCTTGGCTTCAAGATCACCAGCATTTCCGATGTGACGCCCATGCCGCATAACGGCTGCCGTCCTCCCAAAAAGCGTCGGATCTAATAGGAGAACAGCAAAGTGGCTCATTACATTGGACCCAAATGCCGTCAGTGCCGTCGGGAAGGCGAGAAGCTGTTCCTGAAGGGCGAGAAGTGCTTCACCGACAAGTGCGCCATGGAGCGTCGTGCCCATGCGCCCGGCCAGCATGGCGCCAAGCAAGTGCGTCTGTCCGACTACGGCACGCAGTTGCGCGAGAAGCAGAAGATTCGCCGCATCTACAACGTGCTGGAAGGCCAGTTCCGCCTGACCTACAAAGCAGCCGATCGGCGCAAGGGCGTGACCGGCGAAAACCTGCTGCAGTTGCTGGAGTCCCGTCTGGACAGCGTGACCTATCGCATGGGCTTTGCCGCCTCCCGTTCCGAGGCGCGTCAGGTAGTCCGTCACAACAGCATCCTGGTCAATGGCAAGCGGGTGAATATCCCCTCCTACCAGGTCCAGCCGGGTGACGTCGTTGAAGTGGCCGAGCGCTCGAAGGCCCAGCTCCGCATCAAGGGTGCTCTGGAGGCCGCCGAGGGTCGTGGCTTCCCCGAGTGGGTCGAGGTCGACGCCAAGGCCATGAAGGGTACCTACAAGGCACGCCCGCAGCGTTCCGAGTTGCCGCCGACGATCAACGAGCACCTCGTGATCGAACTCTATTCCAAGTAATTCGTCCGCCTAAAGGTCAAAAACTATGTCGAACACTGGCGAGCTGCTGAAACCCCGTATCGTCGAGGTCAACAGCATTTCCCCGCGGCAAGCGCGGGTTACGCTGGAGCCGTTCGAGCGTGGCTACGGCCACACTCTGGGCAATGCCCTGCGCCGTATCCTGCTGTCCTCCATGCAGGGTTATGCGCCGACCGAGATTCGCATCGCTGGCGTGGTGCATGAGTACTCCACCATCGAGGGCGTGCAGGAAGACGTGGTCGACATCCTGCTCAATCTCAAGGGCTTGTCGGTCAAGCTGAACAGCCGCAACGAAGCCATCCTGTCCGTGAAGAAGGAAGGCGAGGGCGTGGTCACCGCCGGCGATCTGCAAGCCGGCCACGATGTCGAGATCCTCAACCCGGATCACGTCATCGCCCACGTCACCAAGGGTGGCAAGCTCGACATGGAAGTCAAGATCGAAGGCGGCCGCGGCTACGTGCCGGCCAGCATGCGCATCGTCAAGGACGAGAGCCGTCCGGTCGGTGTGATCATGATGGATGCCCTGTACAGCCCGGTCAAAAAGGTCAGCTTCAGCGTCGATAGCGCCCGCGTCGAGCAGCGTACCGACCTGGACAAGCTGGTGCTCGAGGTCGAGACCAATGGCGTGATCGAGCCTGAAGAGGCCGTGCGCGGTGCCGCTCGTCTGCTGATCGAGCAACTGATGCCGTTCGCCGACCTCAAGGGTGTCAGCCTGTCGTCCGAGCAGCCCAGCGTGGCCAGCGGCGCCCAGATCGATCCGATCCTGTTGCGTCCGGTCGACGAGCTGGAACTGACCGTGCGTTCCGCCAACTGCCTGAAGGCCGAGAACATCTATTACATCGGCGATTTGATTCAGCGCAGCGAGAACGAATTGCTCAAGACCCCCAACCTGGGCCGCAAGTCCCTGAACGAAATCAAGGATGTGCTGGCCGCGCGCGGTCTGACCTTGGGCATGAAGCTTGAGAATTGGCCGCCCGTTGGCTTGGAAAAGCCCTAAGGCGCCGCCCCGAACACAAGAGGTAATACAAAATGCGTCATCGCCTGTCCAACCGCAAACTGAACCGCACCAGCAGCCATCGCTCCGCGATGCTGCGCAACCTGACCAACGCCCTGTTGCAGCATGAGGTGATCAGCACCACCCTGCCCAAGGCCAAGGAACTGCGCCGCGTGGCCGAGCCCTTGATCACCCTGGGCAAGAAGCCGAGCCTGGCCAACCGCCGCCTCGCCTTCGACCGCACCCGTGACCGCGACATCGTGGCCAAGCTGTTCGACGACCTGGGCCCCCGCTTCATGGCGCGTCCCGGCGGCTACCTGCGCATCCTCAAGGCCGGTTTCCGCAAGGGCGACAACGCCCCCATGGCCCTGGTCGAACTGGTCGACCGCCCCGAGGGTACCGAGGCTGTCGCGGCTGAATAAGCGGCGCAAGCTGTGGTAAAAAGCCGGCTTAGGCCGGCTTTTTTTATGCCTGCCGGCCGCATACGGGGGTGGCATGCAACTTCAGATGTATCAGGTCGATGCCTTCGCATCGCGCGTGTTCGAGGGCAACCCAGCGGCCATCTGCCCGCTGCCGGCCTGGCTGGACGACAGTGTCATGCAGGCCATCGCCCAGGAAAACAATCTGTCGGAGACGGCCTTCTTCGTGCCCAGCGAGAAAGGCTTCCAACTGCGCTGGTTCACGCCCAATCGAGAAGTCGACCTCTGCGGCCACGCCACCCTGGCGACGGCGCATGTGCTCTATGAGCATCTCGGCTATGCCCAGTCCCGGCTTGTCTTCAGCACCCGCAGCGGCGACCTGACGGTCGCCAAGCAGGGTGGGTTGCTGGTCATGGACTTCCCTGCGATTAGCCCAGAGCCATGCCAGGCTGCAGCGGCATTGTTGGAGGGCATTGGTGGCCAAGCGCTGGAGGTACTGGCGGCCGATGATTACCTAGTGGTGCTGGCAAGCGAAGAACAAGTGCGGCAACTCGCCCCGGATATGGCCGCCTTGAGCAGCCTGGATCGCCGAGGCGTCTGCGTGACTGCGCCGGGCAAGGACGTGGATTTCGTCAGCCGCTTCTTCGCACCCAAATACGGCATTCCGGAAGACCCGGTGACCGGCTCCGCCCACTGCATGCTGGCGCCCTATTGGGCCGGTCGCCTGGGTAAGACCCGATTGCAGGCTCGGCAGATATCGCCGCGCGGCGGCGAGGTGCTGTGCGAGTTGCACGGCGAACGGGTGCTGCTGTCGGGCAAGGCGGTAACCTATATGGTGGCCGAGGTCAGCCTGCCATGACGATGCTGGTCCTGTTCACCGATTACGGCTGGGCCGATCCCTATGTCGGCCAAGTCAAGGCGGCATTGTCACGTGAGGCGCCGGGTGTGCCGGTGATCGACCTGCTGCACGGCGCCCCCGATTTCAATGCCCATGCCGGGGCGCAATTGCTCGATGCCCTGTGCCGCAGCTTCCCCTCCGGCAGCGTGTTCTTCTGCGTGGTCGATCCGGGCGTCGGTGGCCCGCGCCAAGCGGTGGTCGTGGAGGCTGATGGCCGCTGGTATGTCGGGCCGGACAACGGCTTGCTCTCCATCGTGGCGGCCCGGGCCCAGGCCGTACGCTATTGGCAGATCGCCTGGCGGCCGGAAGCCTTGTCCGATACCTTCCACGGTCGTGACTTGTTCGCGCCCATCGCCGCCTGGATCGCCGCCGGGCAGTTTCCCGAAAGCAAGCTCAAGCGTATCGAACAACTCGAGGTCCGGTTCGACGCCGCCGACCTGCCCCGCATCATCTACATCGACCACTACGGCAATGCCTGGACCGGCCTGCGTGGTGGGCTGATGACGGGGGAGGCGGCGCTCGAAGTGAAAGGCCGGGCCTTGCCGTATTGCCGCACCTTCGGCGAGGCCGGCAAGGGCGAGGCCTTCTGGCATGTCAACAGTTCCGGCCTGGTCGAGATCGCGGCCAACCGGGCCAGCGCCGCCGCCTTGCTCGGCCTGCAGGTGGGCGACAAGGTCAGCCTGGCCGGGCCGGCGGCCGACGCCCTGCACTAGAAGCGTTCGTCCTCGCGCAGATAGCGCCACTGACCCAGGGGCAGGTTGCCCAGGCGCACCTGGCCGATGCGCACCCGTTTCAGGCCGACCACCTTCAGACCGACCAACTCGCACATCCGGCGAATCTGGCGCTTGCGGCCTTCCTTGAGAATAAAGCGCAACTGATCTTCGTTCTGCCAGGTCACCTTGGCTGGCCGCAGCTGGTGGCCGTCGAGCGACAGGCCGTGGTTGAGCAGGGCCAGCCCTTTGTCGTTCAACCGGCCCTCCACGCGGACCAGGTATTCCTTCTCCACTTCGGAGTCGTCGCCGATCAATTGCCGGGCGATGCGGCCGTCCTGAGTGAGCACTAACAGCCCGGTCGAATCGATGTCCAGCCGGCCGGCCGGGGCCAGACCCTTGAGCATGGCCGGGCTGAAGGCGGGGCCGCGGCTCTCCTGCCACTGGGTGTTGCGCTGGATCAGGCTCACTGCCGGCGTGAAGCCAGGCTCCGGCTGGCCGGAGACATAGCCCACCGGCTTGTTGAGCAGCACGGTGACTCGGCGCTGCTGCTGTTGGTTCGCCTGCGGGGCGAGCTTGATCTCGCAGTCGGGGTCGACCCGGGTGCCGAGCACGTCGACCTTCCGGCCGTCGACGAAGACCCAGCCGCGCTCGATGTAAGCGTCGGCCTCGCGCCGCGAGCAGAGCCCGCGTTCGGCCATCAGCTTGGACAGGCGGACCGGCTCAGTCACGCTTGAGCACCGCCTTCAGATAGCGGCCGGTATGGCTGTCCGGGTGCTTGGCCACCTGCTCCGGCGTGCCCTCGGCCAGGATGCGGCCGCCGCCTTCGCCGCCCTCGGGGCCGAGGTCGATGATCCAGTCTGCGGTCTTGAGCACGTCGAGGTTGTGCTCGATCACCACCACGCTGTTGCCGTGGCTGACCAGGCGGTGCAGCACGTCGAGCAGCAGCGAGATGTCGTGGAAGTGCAGGCCGGTGGTCGGCTCGTCCAGGATGTAGAGGGTGCGGCCGGTGTCGCGCTTGGACAGCTCCAGGGCTAGCTTCACCCGCTGCGCCTCGCCGCCGGACAGGGTGGTGGCCGACTGGCCGAGGCGGACATAGGTGAGGCCGACGTCGATCAGGGTCTTGAGCTTGCGCGCCACGGTGGGCACCGGCTTGAAGAATTCGTAGGCCTCTTCCACGGTCATCTGCAGCACGTCGTGGATGCTCTTGCCCTTGTATTGGATCTCCAGGGTCTCGCGGTTGTAGCGGTGGCCGTGGCAGACGTCGCAGGGCACGTAGATGTCGGGCAGGAAGTGCATCTCCACCTTGATCATGCCGTCGCCCTGGCAGGCCTCGCAGCGGCCGCCCTTGACGTTGAAGCTGAAGCGGCCGGGCCCGTAGCCGCGCTCGCGCGCTTGGGGCACGCCGGCGAACAGCTCGCGGATCGGGGTGAACAGGCCGGTGTAGGTGGCCGGGTTGGAGCGTGGGGTACGGCCGATCGGACTCTGGTCGACGTTGATCACCTTGTCGAAGAACTCGACGCCGTCGATGCTTTCGAACGGCGCCGGTTCCATGGCCGAGCCGTAGAGCAGGTTGGACACCGCGGCATACAGGGTGTCGTTGATCAGGGTCGACTTGCCCGAGCCGGAGACGCCGGTGATGCCGACGAACAGGCCGAGCGGCAGCTTGAGCGTGACCGCCTTCAGATTGTTGCCGGTGGCGCCGGTGAGCACCAACTGACGCTCGGGGTCCGGCGCCTTGCGCTTCTTCGGCACGGCAATGCGTTTCTTGCCGGCGAGGTACTGGCCGGTGAGCGAGGCCTTGCTGGCGATGATCTGACTCGGCGTGCCCTCGGCCACCACCTCGCCGCCGTGCTCGCCGGCACCGGGGCCCATGTCGACCACGTAATCGGCGGCGCGGATGGCGTCCTCGTCGTGCTCGACCACGATCACGGTGTTGCCCAGGTCACGTAGGTGCTTGAGGGTGCCGAGCAGGCGGTCGTTGTCGCGCTGATGCAGGCCGATCGAAGGCTCGTCCAGTACGTACATGACGCCGGTGAGGCCGGAGCCGATTTGCGAGGCCAAGCGGATGCGCTGGGCTTCGCCGCCGGACAGGGTGTCGGCCGAGCGTTCCAGCGAGAGGTAGTCGAGGCCGACATTGTTGAGGAAGGACAGGCGGGCGACGATTTCCTTGGCGATCTTGTCGGCCACTTGGGCGCGCTGGCCGGTGAGCTTGAGTTCGTCGAAGAAGCTCAGGGTCTGGCGGATCGGCAGGTGCGACAGGGCGTGCAGGGTCTGGCCGCCGATGGTGACGTGGCGGGCCTCGATGCGCAGGCGCGAGCCCTCGCATTCCGGACAGGGCCGGCTGGCGATGTACTTGGCCAGCTCCTCGCGCAGGAGTTGCGACTCGGCATCCTTGTAGCGTTTCTCCAGGATGGGGATGACGCCGTCGAAGCTGTGCTGGCGGGTGACCTTGCGGTTGCCCTCACCGATGTAGTGGAAGGGGATCACTTCGCCGCCGCTGCCGTAGAGCACGATCTCACGTACCCGCTCGGACAGTTCCTCGAACGGCGCCTCGATGTCGAAGCCGTAGTGCAGCGCGAGGTCGGTCAGCATGCGGTAGAAGAAGGCGTTGCGCCTATCCCAGCCCTTGATCGCGCCGGAGGCGAGCGAGAGGTGGGGGAAGGCGACCACCCGCTTGGGGTCGAAGAAGGTGATCGCGCCCAGGCCGTCGCACTTGGGGCAGGCGCCCATGGGGTTGTTGAACGAGAACAGGCGCGGCTCCAGCTCGGGCAGGGCGTAGTCGCAGACCGGGCAGGCGAACTTGGCCGAGAACAGCTGCTCGTGGCCGCTGTCCATGTCCACCGCCAGGGCCTTGCCGTCGGAATGGCGCAAGGCCATCTCGAACGATTCGGCCAGGCGTTGCTTCATGTCGGCGCGCACCTTCAGCCGGTCGACCACCGCCTCGATGGTGTGCTTCTTGTTCTTGTCCAGTCTGGGTAGGGCGTCGATGTCGTAGACCTCGCCGTCGACCCGCAGGCGGACGAAGCCCTGGGCGCGCAGCTCGTCGAACAGGGCCACCTGCTCGCCCTTGCGGCCGACCACCAGCGGCGCCAGGATCATCAGCCGGGTGTCGTCGGGCAGGGTCAGCACCTGGTCGACCATCTGCGACACCGTCTGCGCGGCCAGCTCGATGCCGTGTTCCGGGCAGCGCGGGGTGCCGGCCCGGGCGAACAAGAGGCGCAGGTAGTCGTGGATCTCGGTCACCGTGCCCACGGTGGAGCGCGGGTTGTGGCTGGCGGTCTTCTGCTCGATGGCGATGGCCGGGGAGAGGCCCTCGATCAGGTCGACGTCGGGTTTCTCCATCAACTGCAGGAACTGCCGGGCATAGGCCGAGAGCGACTCGACATAGCGGCGTTGGCCCTCGGCATAGAGGGTGTCGAAGGCCAGCGAAGACTTGCCCGAACCTGAAAGTCCAGTGATAACAATCAGTTGGTGGTGCGGCAGGTCGAGATTGACGTTCTTGAGGTTGTGGGTGCGGGCACCCCGTATGCGGATCATCGCTCGGCCAGAGAAAGCAAAACGGCTAATATACGCAAATTTCGGCGTTTGCCTCAAATATGTCTTCCGATGTTGTTCCCATGACCCGCTCGGAACGCCGGGCGGCGGGTTCGCTTGCCGCCATTTTCGGCCTGCGTATGCTGGGCATGTTCCTGATCCTGCCGGTCTTCGCCCTCTATGCCCAGCACCTGCCGGGTGGTGGCGACCACGCCTTGGTCGGCCTGGCCCTGGGCATGTACGGCCTGACCCAGGCCCTGTTCATGCTGCCCTTCGGCATGGCCTCGGACCGCTGGGGTCGCAAGCCGGTGATCATCGTCGGTCTGGTGATCTTCGCGGCGGGCAGCTTCCTGGCGGCGAGCGCCACGGATATCTACACGGTCATCCTTGGCCGTGCCCTGCAGGGCGCGGGGGCGATCTCGGCGGCGGTGACGGCCCTGTTGGCCGACCTGACCCGGGAGGAGAAACGCACCCAGGCCATGGCCATGATCGGCAGCACCATCGGCCTGGCCTTCGCCGGCTCGCTGGCGGCCGGGCCGCTGTTCTACCGCTGGATCGGCGTGCCCGGCATCTTCGCCATGACCGGGATGCTGGCCCTGCTGGCCATCGTGGTCGTCAAGTACGTGACGCCCAACCCCGGGGTGACCGTCTTCCATTCGGATGCCCAGACCAGCCCCCGCCGCTTGGGCGACGTGCTGCGCGACCCCGAACTGCTGCGCCTGGATTACGGCATCTTCGCTTTGCACGCGGCGCAGATGGCCATGTTCCTCATCGTGCCGCTGGCCCTGAGCGACGCCGGCGGCCTGCCGGCCAGCGAACACTGGCAGGTCTATCTGCCGGTCCTGCTCGGCTCGCTGGTGCTGCTGGTGCCGGCCGTCATCTATGCCGAGAAGCACGGCCGGATGAAGCAGGTCTTCGTCGCGGCGGTCGGCCTGATGTTCCTGGCCCAGCTGGGGTTCGCCCTGTTCATCGGCGATTTGGCTCCGGCCGCCTCCGCCGAAACTTCGCTTCGCTTCGTTTTCTGGGCGGTGGTGGCGACCCTGTTCGCCTATTTCGTCGCCTTCAACATCCTGGAGGCGAGCCTGCCTTCCTTGATTTCCAAGGTGGCCCCGCCCGAGGCCAAAGGAACCGCCATGGGGGTATACAATACGTCCCAGGCCCTGGGCCTGTTTTTCGGCGGTGCCGTCGGCGGTTGGTTGGCGCGCGACTGGGGTTACTCGGCGGTGTTCGCCTTCTGTGTCGGCCTGATGGGTCTCTGGTTGGTGTTGGCCAAGGGCATGCGGCCGCCGTTGCGGGTGAAGACCCAGATGTTCCACGTCGGCCACCTGGATGCGGCCGCGGTGCAGCAGCTCGTGGTCAGGCTTTCGGTGTTCGCCGGGGTCGAGTCGGTGACCGTGCTGGCGGACGAGGGCGTGGTCATGCTCAAGGTCAGCCAACTGGGTTGGGATGAAGAAGGTGTCAAGCATGTATTGCAAGGGGGAGATTGAATGGCTTCGGTAAACAAGGTGATTCTGGTCGGCAATCTGGGCGCGGACCCGGAAACCCGGTACATGCCCAGCGGGGATGCAATTACCACCATCCGGCTGGCGACCACCGATCGCTACAAGGACAAGAGCGGCGAGAAGCAGGAGCGCACCGAATGGCACCGTGTGGTGTTCTTCGGCAAGCTGGCCGAGATCGCCGGCGAGTATTTGAAGAAGGGCCGTTCGGTCTACGTCGAAGGCACCCTGCGCACCCGCGAATGGGAGAAGGAAGGCGTCAAGCGCTACACCACCGAGGTCGTGGCCAACGAGATGCAGATGCTGGGCGGTCGCGGCGGCAGCGAGGGCGGCTCCTGGGGCGGTGGCGAGGAATCGGCCGGATCGGGCGGCGGTCGCAAGCCCGCCGGTTCCGGTGGCGCCGCGAGTTCCGGGACCGGCTTCGACGACATCGACGACGACATCCCGTTCTGAGATAGGCTCTTTATGAAGGCCATCCTGGCCGACGATCACGCCCTGTTTCGCGACGGCTTCGCGCTGTTGCTGAAACAGCTCGAGGCCGATGCCGAGGTCTTGGAGGCATCGAGCCTGGAGGAGGCCATACTGCAGGCCCAGCAACATCCCGAGGCGGATTTGCTGCTGCTGGATTTGTCCATGCCGGGGATGGACGGGGTGGACAGCGTGCAGCAGGTCCTGGAGCGCCATCCGGACATCCCCGTGGTCATCCTCTCGGCCTCGGAGTCGCGGCCTCAGGTCGAGGCCCTCATGGAGATCGGCGTCGCCGGTTTCATCCCCAAATCCTCCTCATCGCAAGTCATGTTCTCCGCCCTGCGCCTGGTCCTGTCGGGCGGTGTCTATATCCCGCCGCAATTGCTGGGCTCGGCCGGGCCGCCGATTCCGGACGACAGCGTGCTCGCCCGGCTGACCGACCGGCAACGGGAGGTTTTGCGCCTCTTGGCGGGCGGCAGGACCAACAAGCAGATCTGCCGTGAACTGGACCTCAGCGAGGGCACGGTCAAGGTCCACCTGAATGCCGTCTACCGGGTGCTCGGGGTCGCCAATCGCACCGAGGCGGCCCTGCTGGCCCGCCGCCTCCATCTGGTCATGTAAAGGCAGGCTGGCCATGCCCTGTGCAGGGGGACCGGCATGAAGGTGCGCACCCAGGTTTATCTGCTCGGCTTCGTGCCCATGATGGTTGTCGGTCTCTTGCTGGGCGGCTATCTGATTCAAGGGCGCCTGGCGGATATGGAACGGGCGAGCCAGCAGCGCGGCGAGGATCTCGCCCAGCATATGGCGCAGCATGTCGAGCATTTCGCCGAGACCGGCCCGTTGACCCCGGAGCGGCTCACAGGCGTATTGCGGGAGATGCTGGCAGAGGAGGACGTCCTCTACGTCCGGGTCCGGTCGCCACAGGGCGAACTGATCGGTGAGGCGGTGGCGGCCGAAAGCCTGGCCCGCTACGGTCGGCCGCTTTGGCCGGGCGACGATCGTCAGGGCCATTTCGTGGCCATGGCCCGCTTGCCCGAGGCCGGCTTGGCAGGACCTGTCGGGAATGCCCGGGTGGAGTTGACCCTGAGCCAAGCCCGTTACTGGCAATCGATTCGCACCATGATCTGGGCCGGCTTGTCGATCATGGGGCTGGGCCTGCTGGTGGCCGGCTTCTCGGTCCATCGGCTTATTGCGGCGGGTTTGCGGCCGCTCATGGAGGTGATTGCGACCGTGCGGCGCATTGCCGGCGGCGAGCGGTTGCCGGCACGCCTGGTCCCGAGCGAACTGGACGAGATCGGCCAGTTGCAGCAGGGCATCAAGCAAATGGCCGAGTCGCTCGAGTCGCTGCGCGACAATATGCGGCAGCGGGTGGCCGAAGCGACGGCCGAATTGGCCAGGCAGAAAGAGACCGCCGAATTGGCCAACCGCGCCAAGTCGAGATTTCTGGCCGCGGCCAGCCATGACCTGCGCCAACCCATGCATGCCATCGGCTTGTTCGCGGCAGCCTTGCAGCCACACGTGACGACCGAAGAGGGCAAGGCGATCCTGGGCAAGATCCAGTCCTCACTGGTCGCGACCGAGGGCCTGTTCAGCACCGTGCTCGACGTCTCCAAGCTCGATGCCGGCATCATCACCCCGCAGCTCGCCCGCATTTCGGTTAGTCGTCTGCTTGAGCGCTTGCGTGACGATTTTCAGTATGAGGCAGCCTCCAAGGGGCTCAGCCTCAAGGTGCACGGCCTGCCCGTCCAGGTCACCAGCGACCCGGTGCTGCTCGACCGCATCTTGCGCAACCTGGTGACCAACGCGCTGCGCTATACCGATCGTGGCGGGGTGCTGATTGCGGCCCGTCGCCGCGGCGACACCATCCGCTTTCAGGTGTGGGACAGCGGCATCGGCATTCCGTCGGAACACTTTGCCGATATCTTCTCCGAGTTCTACCAGGTGCAGACCTTGAAGCGCGACCGGGCCAAGGGGTTGGGCCTCGGCCTGGCCATCGTCGACCGCCTGGTGCGCTTGCTCAACCATCACCTGGAGGTCCGCTCGGTTCCCGGCAAGGGCACGGTCTTCAACGTCGATGTGCCGCTGGCCAGTGCCGATTCCAGCCAATATCCGGTGGCCAATGAGGTCGCGGCGGCGGCCTATGCCCGGCTTCATGGCCGGGTTTTGGTGGTCGACGATGACGAGAGCGTGCTCGATGCCTTGGTGGCGCTGTTGCGGGGTTGGGGCCTGGACGTGATCATGGCGCGCAGCGGCGCCGAGGCCTTGGCGCAGGTGGCGCAGCCGCCCTCCCTGGTGCTGACCGATTACCGCCTCAGTATCGGCGAGACCGGCCTGGATGTGGTGGAGCGCTTGCGGCAGCTGTTTCGCGGCGCCGAATTCCCGGTGGTGGTGGTCACCGGCGACACCACCGAGGTCGGCATGCGGGCGGTGGCGGACCAGGGTTATGCCCTGCTGCATAAACCGGTGCAGCCGGCTAAACTACGCGCCTTGGTGACCCGCTTGTTGCGGCGCGAGGCGGCTTCGGCCTAGAGTGACGCCAGAAAAGGATAGGAGGGTGCAATGCGGATCAAGATAGTGGGTGCGCTGCTCGGGCTTGGCTTGAATGCCGGCGCCTGGGCTTCTGGTTTCAACTTGCTCGAGCAGAACGCCAGCGGCCTCGGCAATGCCTACGCCGGCCAGGCCGCCTCGGCCCAGGATGCCAGCACGGTGTTTTTCAACCCGGCCGGCCTGTTGCGCATCGAAGGCGAGCAGGTGGTCGTAGTCGGCCATTTGATCCGGCCTTCGGTCGAGTTCACCGATCAGGGCAGCACGGCGCCGATCGGCAACGGTGGCGACATCGGCGGCCTCAATTTCGTGCCCAATGCCTACTACGCGCGGGATGTCGGCCCGGGCTGGAAATTCGGCCTGGGCATCAACAGTCCCTTCGGCCTCAAGAACGAATACGACAACCCTTGGGCCGGCCGCTCGCAGGCCCTGCTGTCCGACCTCAAGACCATCAACATCAACCCGAGTCTGGCCTGGCTGTTCAACGACAAGATCGCATTGGGTGCAGGGATCAATCTGCAATGGGTCCAGGCCGAGTTGTCGCAGCGGCACCCGACGCAAGATATTGTGACCATGAAGGCCGATGACACCTCCTGGGGTTACAACTTGGGTGCGCTCATTCGGTTCGACAACAATACTCGGGTTGGCATCGCGTATCGTTCATCGATCGAGCACAAGGCCGAAGGCGATGTGCGCAGCGTTGTTGGCACCTCACCGGACCACAACGGCCCAGTCATGTCCAAGGTCAAGCTGCCGGACAGTGCGTCGCTGAGCCTATTTAGCCGCATGGATGACCGCTGGGATTTGCTTGCCGATTTGACCTGGACTGGATGGCAGTCATTCGACCGGTTCAAGGTGGACAACCTGGCAACCGGGGTCACGATTACAAATGTGCCTCAGAACTGGGACGATACCTGGCGTGTCTCGGTCGGCGCCAATTACCGCAAGAGCGACAAGTGGCTCTGGCGCATGGGTGTGGCCTATGACCAAGGGCCGGTGCCGGATGCCGAGCACCGTACCCCGCGTATCCCAGACGGCGACCGCATCTGGCTGGCCTTCGGCGGCCAGTACAAGATATCCGACAAGGGCTGGGTCGATTTCGGCTATGCCCATCTGTTCGTCGAGACGGTCAAGATCAATCACATCGAAACGGTGCTGGTGAAGGGCGAATACAAGGGCAAGGTCGACATCCTCAGCGCCCAGTACACCCACACCTTCTAAGGCATTACCCAGGCACGCCCATGAGCCAGGCCGATCAATCCGCCGCGGGCCAGGCGGTTGCGGCCTGGCCCGCGCAGCCGTTCGATTTCGATTCCCGGCACACCCTGTTTTCCGCCCTGGTCGAGGCGATGCGTCGGCATGGCCGATACACACCGAACCGGGTCGAGGACATGCGGCCTGGCCAATACAGCTATGGCGACCTGTTGAAGATCAGCCTGGCCTTGGGCCGCCTGGCCTGCAAGCTGACTGCGCCGGGCGAGCACGTCGGGGTATTCATGCCCAATATGGTCTCCACCCTGGGGCTGATCTTCGGCCTCACCGCCTTCAGGCGCGTGCCTTGCATGCTCAACTACACGGCCGGGCCGGAAGTGATCCAGAACGCCTGCGAGACCGCCCGCATCCGCACCGTGTTGACCTCGCGCGAGTTTCTGGCCAAGGCCAATCTGGCCGAGACGGCCCACGCCCTCAAGGGGGTGCGCTTGCTCTATCTGGAGGATTTGCGGCCTCGCTTCAAGCTGGTCGACAAGCTCTGGCTCCTGGGCTTTGCCCTGTGGTGGCCGAGGCTGGCCGTGGCCAAGGGCGACCCGGAATCGCCCGCTGTCGTGCTGTTCACTTCCGGTACCGAGGGCCGGCCCAAGGGCGTGGTGCTGTCGCACCGGGCGATCCTGGCCAATATCGCGCAGGTGCGCCAGGCCTTTCCGTTCACGCCGCAAGACCGCTTCCTCAATGCCCTGCCGATCTTTCATTCCTTCGGCCTGACCGCGGGTGCCCTGCTGCCGCTGATGGCGGGTTGCCGCCTGCTGCTCTATACCAATCCGCTGCATTACAAGACCATCGCCGAACTGATCAAGCGCGACCAAAGCACGGTGCTGTTCGGCACCAGCGCCTTCCTCAATCAATATGCCCGCTGTGCCGCGCCGGAGGATTTCAAGAGCCTGCACTATGTGATCGCCGGTGCCGAGAAGTTGGCCGAGGCGGTGCGCACTTTGTGGCGCGAGAAGTTTGGTATCGAACTCTTTGAGGGTTACGGCGCGACCGAGATGGCGCCGGTCCTGTCGGTGAATCTGCCGCATGCCAGCCGACCGGGCAGTGTCGGCCGGTTTCTGCCGGGGGTG
Source organism: Hydrogenophilaceae bacterium (assembly GCA_013389055.1). Taxonomy (GTDB): domain Bacteria; phylum Pseudomonadota; class Gammaproteobacteria; order Burkholderiales; family Thiobacillaceae; genus Sulfuritortus. Next base: position 5,370 of record JACAEC010000163.1, on the reverse strand, counting down.
GAGGCCAGGCTGTTGCCGGTGCCGGGCATCGCTTCCGGCGGCGATCTGCATGTGCGCGGGCCGAACGGCATGTCCGGCTATTACCGTTACGAGGCCCCGGGCGTGCTGGAGCCGCCCGGCTCTGCGGTCGGTGCCGGCTGGCACGACACCGGTGACGTGGTCGAGATCGACGCGGACGGTTATATCACCATCGTCGGCCGGCTCAAGCGCTTCGCCAAGGTGGCCGGCGAGATGGTCTGCCTGGAGATGACCGAGGCCATCGCCCGGGCCGCCTCCGGCGAGGCCTTGCATGCGGCGCTCAATGTGCCGGATGTTTCGCGCGGCGAGGCCATCATTCTGTTCACCACCGATTCCGAACTGACCCGGGAGCAACTGGCGGCCGCCGCCCACGGCCTGGGTTATCCGGAACTGGCCGTGCCGCGCCAGATTCGGGTGGTCGACAGCCTGCCGATGCTGGGCTCGGGCAAGGTCGACTATTTGCGCTTGCGCCACGCCAACAGCCCGAACCAGGCAGGGCTGTTGGCGGGTAGGCCCGAATAAGCGGCAAGATGCAGTAAAGTAAGGCCGGTGTATTTGCATCAATCGACAATGCGCTGGCTGGGCCTGGTTCATGGCTTGGCTCTGATCTCGGTGGCACAGGCCGTCCGGGCGCAACTTTCCGAAGAGCTGTTCTTGATGGACATGCCGACGGTATTGACCGCCTCGCGCATCGCGCAGTCGCCGCTCGATGCGCCGGCGCCGGTCATGGTCATCGACCGGGCCATGATCCGGGCCTCGGGTGCGACTGAAATCCACGACGTTTTCCGGCTGGTGCCGGGTTTCCTGGTGGCCGATTGGCCGGACGGCTCGCCCATCGTGGTCAACCGCGGGCTCGGCGACGGCTATTCCCGCCGTCTGTTGGTGCTGATCGACGGCCGCTCGGTGTTCGACCCCTTCCGCGGCGGCGTCGACTGGCAGGACCTGCCGCTACGCCTGGACGACATCGAGCGCATCGAGGTGGTGCGCGGCCCCAACCAGGCCAGCTACGGCGCCAATGCCCTGCAAGGCGTGATCAATATCATCACCCGGCTGCCGGCCCAGGATGCCGATGTCGCTGCCTATGCCAACTATGGCCGGCAGGGTTACTACGATGCCTACGTCCGCGCCGGCGCCAGCACGAGCGATTTCGGCTGGCGGGTCAGCGCCTCCAGCCGGGCGGCGACCAATTTCCAGGATTTAGGCCGTCAGAATTACGACTGGCAGGAAGCCATCCAGCGCCAGACCCTCTACGCGCAATGGAATTACCGGCCGCAGGCCGCGCAGGAATGGCGCTTGCAGTTCGGCCTGAGCCAGGGGGCGGACGAGGTGGGCAGCAACAAGCTGACCAATATCGAACCCCACCACGATCGCGACAACCGCAACCTCTTCCTGCAGTTGGGCTGGCGTCAGGCCTATGGCCGAGGCTCGGAGATCGCCTGGCAGTACTACCATTTCAGCCGCACGGAACGGGAGCGCTATGTGGTGTATCCGACCGACCCGGCGGCGGTCGTGCCTTCCATCCCGGTCAACCTGGACGTGGACATGCGGCGGGACGATCTGGAATTGCAGCAGATCCATACCTGGAGCGACAGCCTGAAGGGCGTGTGGGGCTTGGGCATTCGCCGGGATGCGGTGGAGTCGGCGCATTATCTGTACGGCCTGGGCACGGTCGGTGGCACCCAGTGGCAGGTGTTCGGCAACCTCGATTGGCAGTTCATGCCCCGGTGGCTGCTGCATATCGGCGCCATGGTGGAGGACCATTACCTGACCGACACCCTGGTCTCGCCCCGTGTTGCCCTGAATTACGCCCTGACCCCCTTGCAGAGCCTGCGCCTGAGCGCCGGCCGCGGCTACCGGGCGCCCAATCTGTTCGAGATGAAGTCGCGCGAGGCCTTTGTCTACAGCGGCGGCATCGCCGAGGTCGGCTACTGGTCGTATCTGTCGCTGCTGCCGGAGGCCGTGGTCTTCCGCGAGGTCGCCTATATCGGCCGCTTTCCTGAGCTGCAGGCCCAGGCGAGCTTGCGCCTGTTCATGGAAGACCACAGCAACTACATCGATGCCAAGACCTGCACCCTGGATACCGCCGGCTGCCCCTTCGCCGCGCCGGCCGGCTACGGCCGGCCTTTCGGCTATCCGGGCAAGTTCCTGCTCGGCGACCATTTCGGCAATCCCAAGGCCTACTATTTCTACAATGCCGGCGACATTCGGCTGCGCGGCGGCGATGCCAGCGTGGATTGGCAGCATCCGCGCTTCGGGCGTTTCGTCCTGTCCCATGCGGTGAGCACGATTTCCACCCAGGGCGATGTCGATGCCGACTGGCGGGATTCGGCGCCGATGCAGACCACCAGCTTGTTATGGTCGAGATCTTTCGCGAAGGGCTTGCAAGTCAGCGCGGCGGCCTATTGGGTGGGCGACATGATGTGGCCGAGCGACGGCGATGTGCAGCCGGGCTACCGGCGGGTCGATCTGAAGATCGCCAAACGGCTGGGCAAGGCCGGCTCGGAGGACGAGATCGCCCTGACCCTGCAGAACCTGGGCGACAAACACAGGGAATTCTCCGATTACACGGCCGAACGGCAGGCCTTCGTCAGCCTCCGGCTGGGCTGGTGAACCGGCCATTGAAAACCGGCCGACCTGACTAAATATAAGAATTCGTTGATATAATTCCCCCAAACTTGGCAATTTGGAGGCAACCATGCCTATTTACGCTTACCAGTGTTCTGCCTGCGGTCATCAGGAAGACGAGATGCAGAGGGTGTCCGATGCCCCGCTGACCACCTGCCCGAAGTGCGGCCAGGCAAGCTACAGCAAGATGCTGACCGCGGCCGGCTTCCAACTGAAGGGCTCCGGCTGGTACGCCACCGACTTCAAGGGTGGCTCGGCGAAGAAGGAAGAGGCCCCGGCCCACGCCTGCGGTGCCGGCGGCTGCGGTGGCTGCTCGACCAGCTGATTGCGCGTTGGCCGTTTTCGCAGGAGAGGGCGGAGCGCGGCTCCGCCCTTCGTTTTGACTAAAGGCATTTTCATGGCCCCCGTTAGGCGTTACTTCATTACCGGTTTGCTGATCTGGGTTCCGCTCGGCATCACCGTCTGGGTGCTCGACGCCTTGATCGGCGCCATGGACCAGACCCTGCTGCTGTTGCCCGAATCCTGGCGGCCGGAGACCTGGCTGGGCTTCTATCTGCCCGGCTTGGGCGTGCTGCTCACCGCTCTGGTGATCTTCCTCACCGGCTTGTTCGCCGCCAACCTGATCGGCCAGCGCCTGGTGCGCTTCTGGGAGGCGTTGCTCAATCGCATTCCCGTGGTGAAGTCGATCTACGGCAGCGTCAAACAGGTGTCCGACAGCTTGCTGTCCGGCTCCGGCATGGCCTTCAAGAAGGTGCTGCTGGTGCGCTATCCCCACCCCCAGGCCTGGTCGCTCGCCTTCCAGACCAATGTGCCGGAAGAGGTGGCGGCCAAGCTCGACGCCGAGTACGTGGCCGCATTCATCCCGACCACGCCCAGCCCGGTCAACGGTTTTTACTTCTACGTGCGACGCGACGAGGTGATCGAACTCGACATCTCGGTCGACACGGCCCTGAAATACATCGTGTCCATGGGCATGGTGGTGCCGCAAACCAAGGCGGCCAACTACCCCGGCGACTGAACTCTCAAGGATTTTCCGAATGCGTAGTCATCACTGCGGCGCGGTCACCCGCGCGGATATCGATCAAACCGTCACCCTCTGCGGCTGGGCCCATCGCCGGCGCGACCATGGCGGCGTGATCTTCATCGACCTGCGCGACCGCGAGGGCACGGTGCAGGTGGTGATCGATCCCGATACGCCCGAGGCTTTCAAAATCGCCGAAGAGGTGCGCAACGAATTCGTGCTCAAGGTGACCGGCCGCGTCCGCGCCCGCCCCGCCGGCACCGAGAACACCAACATCCGCACCGGCGAGATCGAGGTGCTGACCAAGGAGCTGGAGGTGCTCAACCCCAGCGCCACGCCGCCCTTCCTGCTCGACGACGAGAACTTGAGCGAGAACGTGCGCCTGACCTACCGCTACCTCGACCTGCGCCGGCCGGTGATGCAGAAGCACATGCTGTTGCGCTACCGCACGGCCAAGCTGATGCGCGACTACCTCGATGGCAACGGCTTCATCGAGGTCGAGACCCCGATGCTCACCCGCTCCACCCCCGAGGGCGCACGCGACTACCTGGTGCCCTCCCGCGTGCACGACGGCATGTTCTACGCCCTGCCGCAGTCGCCCCAGCTGTTCAAGCAGCTGTTGATGGTGTCCGGTTTCGACCGCTACTTCCAGATCACCAAGTGCTTCCGCGACGAGGACCTCAGAGCCGACCGCCAGCCCGAGTTCACCCAGGTGGATTTGGAAATGTCCTTCGTCGAAGAGGAGGACGTGATGAACCTGGTCGAGGGCATGATCCGCGCGACCTTCAAACAGGCCATCGACGTCGACCTGCCCGATCCCTTCCCGCGCATGGCCTACGCCGAGGCGATCAACCGCTACGGCTCGGACAAGCCGGACATGCGGGTGACCCTTACGATCACCGAGGTGACCGACGCGGTGAAGGATGTCGCCTTCAAGGTCTTCTCCGGCCCGGCCAACGACCCCAAGGGCCGCGTCGCCGCCCTGCGCGTGCCGAACGGCGCTCAGCTTACCCGCGGCGAGATCGACGGCTACACCGAGTTCGTCAAGATTTACGGCGCCAAGGGCCTGGCCTACATCAAGGTCAACGACGTGACCCAGCTGAACGAGACCGGCCTGCAGTCGCCCATCGTCAAGAACCTGAACGAGGCCGCGCTCAAGCTCATCGTCGAGCGCACGCATGCCCAGAACGGCGACCTGATCTTCTTCGGCGCCGACAAGGCCAAGGTGGTCAACGACGCCCTCGGCGCCCTGCGCCTGAAACTGGGCCACGAGAAGGGCCACGTCGACGGCCGCGCCTGGGCGCCGCTGTGGGTGGTCGACTTCCCCATGTTCGAGTTCAACGAGGACGAGAACCGCTGGGACGCCCTGCACCATCCCTTCACCAGCCCCAAGGACGGCCACGAGGAATTCCTCACCAACGAGCCGGGCAAGGCTCTGTCCAAGGCCTACGACATGGTGCTCAACGGCTGGGAAGTGGGCGGCGGCTCCATCCGTATCCACCGCGAGGAAGTGCAGGAGAAGGTGTTCGCCGCGCTGGGTATCGGCGCGGAAGAACGCCGCAACAAGTTCGGATTTTTGCTCGACGCGCTGCAATTCGGCGCCCCGCCCCACGGCGGCCTGGCCTTCGGCCTCGACCGCCTGGTCACGCTGATGGCTGGCGCCGAATCCATCCGCGACGTGATCGCCTTCCCCAAGACCCAGAAGG